>DAIEJF010000013.1 GCA_027351005.1 Paracoccaceae bacterium
AGCCAGGCCACCACCGTCAGCGCCGCGACGGCCATCACCGCGGGCACGAACCACAGCGTCACCCGGTCGACCAGCGCCTGGATCGGCAGCTTGCCCCCCTGCGCGTCGGCCACCAGGCGGATGATGCGGGCCAGCGTCGCGTCATCGCCGGTGCGTGTCACCCGCAGCACCAGCGCCCCGGCCCCGTTCACCGTGCCGCCGATCGCCTCGGCCCCCGGACCGGATTCCACCGGCACAGGCTCGCCCGTCAGCATGGAACGGTCGATCCACGAGGTTCCCTCCTCGACCACGCCATCGGCGGCGATCCGTTCACCGGGGCGAACCTCGATCCGGTCGCCCTCGCGCAGGTCTTCGACGGGCAGATCCAGCACCGCGCCATTGCGGCGCACATGCGCCGTGGCGGGTGCCAGCGACAGAAGCCGCGCGATGGCCGCCCCGGCGCGGCCCTTGGCGCGGGCCTCCAGCATCCGGCCCAGCAGGATCAGCGTGACGATGACGGCGGCGGCCTCGAAATAGACATGTGCCGCGCCTGCCGGCAGCAGGCCGGGCGCAAAGGTCGCAACGGTGGAGTAGGCCCAGGCGGCCCCGGCCCCCAGCGCCACCAGCGCGTTCATGTCGGGCGCCCCGCGCAGAAGCGCCGGGATGCCATGGACCAGGAACTGCCGCCCGGGCAAGGCCAGAACCAGCGTGGTCAGCACGAATTGCAGGATGTTTGCGCCCTGCATCCCGATGCTGGCCATGATCAGCCGATCCACCCCCGGCACCATATGCGCGCCCATCGCGATCAGGAAGACCGGCAGTGTCAGGGCGGCAGACAGTGCCAGCGTCCGCGCCAGGCGCACGGCCTCTTCGGCGTGGCGGACAGACACGGGCACACTGTCCTTGTGGACCGGGGTCGCCTCGTATCCCGCCTTGCGGATCACCGCGGCCAGTTCGCCCGGTGTCACCGATCCGGCCAGATGGTGGGCCACCGCCGTGCCTGTGGCCAGGTTCACTTCGGCCCCGGTCACGCCGGGCCAGGCGGTCAGCGCGCGTTCGATCCGGGCAACGCAACTGGCACAGGTCATCCCCTCGACCGTCAGGGCGGTCTCGGTCTGGCCGATGCCATAGCCTGCCTTCTTCACAGCCGCGGCCAGCGCCGCCGGGTCGGGTGTGCCCGTGAAGTCGGCGTGCAGCGTCTTCATCGCAAGGTTCACCGATGCGCCGGTGACGCCGGGCACGGCCTTCGCTGCGCGTTCCACCCGGCCTGCACAGGATGCGCAGGTCATGCCTTCGACTTCGAGAGTTGCGGATTGGGTCATCTGAGCCTCCATCGGCCCCTGACATAAGGTTTCCCGTGACTGGAAGGTCAAGGGGGCGGTTGCCGCAGCGCCGCCATCAGGCGCAGCCGGGCAGGCCGTCGCGGGTCTGGGCGATGCAGGTTTCGGCGAAGGCCTTCACCACGTTGCGCGGGTATTCGGCCCGCGCGGTGACAAGCCCGATCTGCAGCGGCCGCACGCCACCCTTCAGCGGCACGAAGGCCAGCGGCTTGCCATCGGGCGCGGATTCGAGCGCGGTGCGCGTGTTCATCAGCGAATATCCGTAGCCATTGGCCACGAGGCTGCGCAGCACCGACATGTCGCGCGTGCGCTCGGCGATCAGCGGGGGCGTGCCGATCCGGTCGAAGAGGGTCAGAAAATAGTCGCCCGAATAGGGCAGGTCGAGCAGCACCATGGGCACGCCCACCAGATCCTCTGGCCGGATTTCCGGCTTGCCCGCCAGCGGGTGACTGGGCGCCACGATGACCCAAGGGTCCAGCGTCGCCAGCGGATGGAAGGTCACGTCGCCCGGCACGGCAAGGTCGTAGGTCAGGCCGATGTCGATCTTTCCGCGCAGCAGCCGGTCGAGGATGTCGGCGTGGTCAAGTTCGTACTGGCTGACCCTGGCCTTTGGGTGTGCGGTCTCGAAGGCGCGGCGCAGAGTGGGCAGGATCAGCGGCGCGAAGGTGGTCAGGCAGCCGACCGCAATCGGCCCCGAGACCTCGCCGCCGATGTCGGAGGCCAGCACCGTCAGCGATTCCGCCTGCGCCAGCAGCTTGCGTGCCTCGCCCATCAGCGTGCGGCCCGCCCCGGTCAGGGTCAGCGCATGGGCGTGGCGCCGCACGAAGAGTTGTACGCCGAACTCGGTTTCCAGTTGCGCGATGGCCGCCGAGATCGAGGGCGACGAGACGTTGACGCGCTGGGCCGCCTGCGCGACCGAGCCGCTTTCGCCGACGGCGACGAAGTATTCCAGTTGGCGAAGCGTGAAGCGCAGCGGCATGGGGCCCCCCTTGGCGGGCATCGTCGGCGGTTGCGGGGCCCTGTCAAGGCCGGGGGTTCCCTCGGCCCCCGTTTTCAGGTTCCTTGGCGCCCAAAGGAGACCCCGATGGACACCCGCAGCATTCTTGACCGCCTGATCGCTTTCCCCACCGTCAGCAGCGCGCCCAACATCGACCTGATGACCTGGGTGCGCGACCGGCTGGCGGAAGCCGGGGTAGAGGCCACGCTGATCCCCGATGCCGACGGGAAAAAGGCCAATCTTTACGCTACCATCGGCCCGAAAGACCGGCCCGGTGTCATGCTGTCGGGCCATACCGATGTGGTGCCGGTTGAGGGGCAGGCCTGGACCCGCCCGCCGTTCCGCCTGACCGAAGATGGCGGGCGGCTATACGGACGGGGCACGACCGACATGAAAGGCTTCGTGGCCGCCGCGCTGTCGATGGGGCTTCGCGCCGCTGGGCGCGATCTCAAGGTGCCGCTGCACCTTGCGTTTTCCTATGACGAAGAGGTGGGCTGCCTTGGCGTGCGCTCGCTGATCGAGATGCTGGCGGCGGCGCCGGTGCGGCCGCTGATGTGCATCGTGGGGGAACCCACGGGGATGCAGGCCGCCACCGGGCACAAGGGCAAGGTCGCACTGCGGGCCACCTGCACCGGGCGCGAGGGGCATTCGGCGCTGGCGCCGCTGGCGCTGAACGCGCTGCATCTGGGGGCGGAGTTCCTGACCGCGGTGCGCGACCTGCAGGCCGAGGTGGCCGAGACAGGGCGGCGCGATGGCGATTACGACGTGCCCTACACCACGCTTCATGTCGGCAAGATGCAGGGCGGTGTGCAGGTGAACATCGTCCCAAACACCTGCGTTCTGGATTTCGAGATCCTAAGCCTGGCCGAGGATGACCACGAGGCACTGATTGCCCGTCTGCGGGCGGCGGCCGAGGCGATCGTTGCGCCGCGGCGCGCGGAATTCCCCGAGGCCGCCATCACGGTCGAACGGCTGTGGGATTACCCCGGGCTCGGCACCCCGTCGGATGCCGGGGTGGTCAATTTCGTCAAGGGGCTCACGGGGGCGAACGGCACGATCAAGGTCGCCTTCGGGACCGAAGGGGGGCTCTTTTCGCAGCGGCTGGGCATTCCCACCGCGATCTGCGGGCCGGGCTCGATGGCGCAGGGGCACAAGCCCGACGAATATGTCAGCGTGGAACAACTCGCCCGGTGCGACGCCATGATGGCGGCCCTGCTGGTGCGGCTTGAGGCGGGGTTCTAGCAGCGGGGTGCGACACCGGATACACATTCTGCTTCTTGAATGTTATCGGGCGCGGTGCTATCTGCCCTCAAGACGCCGCAGCCCGCGGCCTGACCCGAGAGGATGCCGCCATGACCCTTGACCGTGCCGTGATGTTCTTTGCCTGGGTGATGATCCTGGTCAGCCTGGCGCTGACCCTGTGGGTGTCGCCCTATTTCCTGTGGTTCACCGCCTTCATCGGCGTCAACCTGATGCAATCCGCCATCACTGGCTGGTGCCCGGCCGCGCTGATCTTCAAGGCGCTGGGCGTCAAGGGCGGCTGCGCGTTCAACTGAACGGGGCGGGGCGCCCGGCGCCCCGGTTCCGGTCTGCGGTGCCTGCCCTAGGCAGGCATCCGCCCCGCGATCCATCTGGCGAAGTCGAAGTTCGGCCGTTCCAGGTGGCTTAGCGGGCCGGGCGCCGACAGACCCGCCTGCAACCCGGCAAACACCTTTTCCACACAGCCCTTGTCCTCGATGTTCACCTCGTCGAGCAGCGCCTTGACGGCGGCGAAATGGGCCGGGGCCTCGGGGTCGGCGGCCCATTCGGGCGAGAGACCACCGCCGAACAGCACCTCGACCTCGCCCGCGGCGACGGGGGTCAGGCTGAGGTACCAGAAATAGCCCGGCGTCAGGGTGATCAGCAGCGCGGGATAGATTGCCAGAAGCCAGGTGATCCGGCGCTCTTCGCCCGCAAGCGTCGTGTTCGACGGATGCGCCAGCGCCAGCGGGACGGAATCGTTCTTCACGATCCAATGGTAGTTGAAGGCCGCCTCGCCCTCGGGGCAGGTCATCTGTGCCAGATCGCAGGACCCGCCGATGGTGCCCGCGTGGCAGACTGGCAGGTGGTAGCTTTCCATGAAATTCTCGGCCAGCACCTTCCAGTTGGTGGCCCAGCGGAAGGTTTCGCGGAACGCCTCGGTGTAGCGTTCCATGTGCAGATGGCCGACCAGCCGTTCCACCCCGGCCAGAACCTCGGACGGTGGCGGGGCCTCGGGGTTCAGGGTGACCATGATCCAGCCAAGCCAGACCTCGCAGCGGATCGCGGGCAGCGCGACCGACTCGCGGCAGAAGGTTTCGTTCAGCGTCATGGCGGGCGCGCCGCGCAGCGTGCCGTCAAGGTTGTACGTCCAGGCGTGGTAAGGGCAGACGATGGCGCGGGTATGGCCCCGGCCGGTCAGCAGGGTCGACATCCGGTGGCGGCAGACGTTCGACAGCGCGCGGATCTCTCCGTCGCGGTCGCGCAGCACGATGACGGGTTCGCCCGAGATCGTCATCGTCAGGTAATCGCCGGGATCGGGCAGCGCCTCGGCCCGGCCCGCGCAGAGCCATTCCTTCGCGAAGATGTGGCGCTGTTCCATAGCGAGGAAATCGGGCGAGGTATAAACCGATTTCGGCATCGCATGGGCGCGTTCGAACGGCACGGCGGTATTGGCGCGAAGCTCGTCCAGGGGGGTCAGGGCAGGGTCGTGGCGGGTCATCGGCGGGCTCCGTCGCAGGGCAGGGAAAAGCCTCGCGCAAAGTGGCGCGGCGGGCAAGAAGGCGATTCCTTCGGCTGGCGAAGGCTCCGGCTCAGGGCAGTCGCTCAGGGCAGGGGCGTGGTCTGGTAAAGCCTGACCTTCAGCCCGCCGTGGTCGACCACGGGGCCGGGAGGCAGCAAAGGCAGGCCGGTCGCGCGCGCAAGGCCGCCTTCGGTGGTGACGATCGCGGCGCGCCAGCCGGAAAACCGGGTCAGCAGCACCTTGCCCAGCGTTCCGTAAAGCGGAAACAGGTCCGATTTTTCGCCGATCCGCGCGCCGTAGGGCGGGTTGACGATGACAAGGCCGGGTGGGCCGTCGGGGGGTGTCAGATCGCTCAGCACCTGCTGGCGGAAGGCGGTGCGGTCGGCCACCCCGGCGCGGGCGGCGTTGTCGGTGGCCGCGCGGATCGCGCCCGGGTCGCGGTCGAAGCCGTAGCCCGTGACGGGCCCGGGGCGCGGGGCCGGGGCAGAGGCCTTGAGCGCGGCGAAGGCGGCGGGGTCGAAGCCTGCAAGCATCTCGAACGCGAAGGCGCGGTCGCGTCCGGGCCAGAGGCCTGCGGCGATCTCGGCCGCCTCGAGCGCGAAGGTGCCCGAGCCGCACATCGGGTCGACCACCGGCCCTTCGCCCCGGAATCCCGCGGCGCGCAGGAACAGGGCGGCCAGCGTCTCGCGCAGGGGCGCCTTGCTGACGGCGGCCTTGTGGCCCCGCTTGTGCAGGCTTTCGCCCGAGGTGTCGAGGCTGAGGGTGACAAGATCGTCTTCGATCCGCACCTTCAGCGTCAGCGGGGCATCGGCGGCGATGGTGGCCCCGAACGCCTCGCGCAGGGCGGTTTCCACCCGCTGGGTGGCCGCGCCCGCATGGTAGATGCGGGACTGGGTGCAGGTGGCCTCGACCCGGATCGTGCAGCCCGGACGCAGCGTCTCGGCCCAGGGGAACTTGCGCGCGCGCTTGTCGAGCTGGGCGAGGTGCAGCGCGCGGAAGCTGCCGATGCGGGCCAGCACGCGCGTTGCCCCGCGCAGCACAAGGTTGGCACGCCAGACGTCGGGCCAGCCCCCCGCGATGGTGACGCCGCCACGCTGGAGTGTGGGGGCCGCGAAACCTGCGGCGGCGGCCTCGTCGCGCAACAAGGGTTCAAGGCCCGGCGCGCAGGCCAGGAAGATTTCGGGCAGGGGGGCGAGGGTCACCATGGCGCGGGCATAGCGGGAAACCGCGCGGCGGGGAATGGGGCACGGCATGGCGCGGAAACTTCGCGCCCCTAGCGCAGCGCGCGGCCCTTCACGATGGCATCGGCACCGAACTTTGCGCGGATTTCGTCGGCCGCGCGTTCGGCGCCCTGCCTGCGGGCCGCCGCTGGGTCCAGCAGGTCGGGGGTGCGGTCGGCCATCGACGCGGGGCAGAGGTCTGACAGCCCCACCCCGATCAGCCGGAAGGGGCCGGGCTCTGCCACCTGGTCCAGCAACTCGCGCGCGGCGCGATAGAGCGTGTCGGCCATCTGCGTCGGCTCGCGCAGGGAATGGCGGCGGGTAAGCAGCGTGAAGCTGGCGCGGCGCAGCTTCAGCATGACGGTGCGCCCCGCCAGATCGCGCGCCTTGGCCCGGGCCGAGACCTGTTCGGCCAGCCGCCAGATGTGGCCATCCAGCAGGTCGCGGTCGGACGTATCCTCGAAGAAGGTGGTTTCCTTGGAGATCGACTTCAGCGGCGCGTTGGGCGAGACGCGGCGGTTGTCCTGCCCGCGGGCCAAATGCCACAGCCGGTCGCCCATCTGGCCGAAGCGCGCGGACAGGTCCTTGCGTTCCCAGCGCAGCAGGTCGGCCATGCTGCGGATGCCAGCGCGGGCCAGCGCCTCTTGCCCCGCGGCGCCGACGCCCCAGAGGACGCGGATCGGCTGGCGGGTGAGGAAGGCTTCGGTGTCTGTCCGGCCGATGACCGAGAAGCCGCGCGGCTTGTCCAGATCAGAGGCGATCTTTGCCAGGAACTTGTTGTGGCTGAGCCCGACCGAGGCGGTGACGCCGATCTCGTCCTCGATCCGGCGGACGAGGCGGGCCAGCAGATGCGCGGGCGGGGCGCCGTGCAGGCGTTCGGTCCCCGTCAGGTCCAGGAAGGCTTCGTCAAGCGACAGGGGCTCGACCGCGGGTGTCAGCGCCTCCATCAGCGCGCGGATGGCGCGCGAGACTTCGACATAGACCGACATGCGCGGCTTGATGACCACGGCCTCGGGGCAGAGCTTCAGCGCCTGGAACATCGGCATGGCCGAGCGGACGCCCCGGATGCGCGCGATGTAGCAGCAGGTCGACACCACGCCGCGATGGCCGCCGCCCACGATCACCGGCTGGTCGCGCAAGGCCGGGTTGTCGCGTTTCTCCACCGAGGCGTAGAAGGCGTCGCAGTCAATATGCGCGATGCCCAGCGTCGCCAGTTCGGCATGTGCCAGCACCCGCGGCGATCGGCAGGCCGGACAGCGCGCCGGGGGCGGGCCATCGATCGGGCAGAGACAGTCGCGGCAAAGGGCGGGCATGGTCAGGCCAGTATAGCAGCGCCTGCCCGCCCCGCGCGAGACGGTCGTTTTTCCACCAGAAAGCCGCAATCCGGCCCGCTTCCCGTCATTGCGTGCTGATCTCTTGACAGGAATGAGGGCCGCCGATTCCGACGGCAGGTGCCCTCAGGATGGAAGGATGGGCCTGTGCGCGCGGTCTGGCGGCAGATTGGCAAGGCGATGGCGGTACTGCCGGTTCTGGCAGTGCTTCTGCCTGCCACGGTCAGCGCCGCGACCATCACGCTGGATCTGTCCACGCTTGGAACGACGGCGCTGGCGGCGGGGCAATCGACGTCGGTTACACTGGGTGGCGGCACGGTGACTGCGGGCGGGGTCACGACGACCACGAGCGGTCTGACCGTGACGCTGACGGGCATGACCGCCGTCGGCGGGATTCCGGCGCGCACGAGCCGCGGCACACGCACGATCGGCACGTTCACCCCCGCGGGCGCGGGCCAGAACATCTATGCGGCGGGCCTTACTTTCGCCTCTGGCGGGGCAGGGGTTCAGAACAGCCGCGAAGGCCTGATCGGCCAGGTGCTGCGCGACTCGACAAGCATTGATGCAACGGGCGGCAATTCCGATTTCATCGCGATCACGCTGTCGCAGGCGGCGGCACTGAACAACGCGACCTTTACCGAACTCAGCTATACCACCAGCAGCCGCCAGAGCCTGAGTTCGATGGTCTGGGCCTATGATTCCAACGCCAGCGGTGCAATCAACACCGGCGATGTGATCAGTCAGGCGACCCGCTTGAACGCGGTTTCCGCCAGCACCTTCAACAACACGGCCAGCGATGCCTTCCTGATCGGGGCAAGCGGGAACAATTCGAGCTTCCTTCTGAAGTCGCTGACGCTGAGCTACACGCCGGTCATCACCACCACCAACGTCGGTGCCGTACCGCTGCCCGCCGGGGCGCTTCTGATGCTGGGGGCGCTGGGCTGGCTTGGGCTCATTCCGCGGCGGCGGCGGCGGGCCTGATCCTTTCCGCACTGGCGTGGGTCTTGGCCGACAGGCATAGTCTGCACATATGTGTCTGACATGTTGGAGGTGACGGTGGGAAACTCTTCATTGATCGGCGGAAGCGGCGTGACGCTGGCGCTTGCGGCGCTGGTGATCCTGACTGTCTATCTGGCCGTTCGCATCGTCCCGCAATCGCAGAAATTCGTGGTGGAGCGGTTCGGGCGTCTGCGGACGGTCCTGGGGCCGGGGATCAACTTCCTGGTGCCCTATGTGGATCGGGTGGCGCACAGGATTTCCATCCTGGAACGCCAGCTTCCGACCGCGACGCAGGATGCGATCACCGCTGACAACGTGCTGGTGAAGGTCGAGACGAGCGTCTTCTACCGCATCACCGAGCCGGAAAAGACCGTCTACCGCATCCGTGACGTGGATGCCGCCATTGCCACGACGGTGGCGGGGATCGTGCGCAGCGAGATCGGCAAGCTGGAACTGGACCAGGTGCAGTCGAACCGCACCCAGTTGATCGGGCAGATCCGCGAGCACGTTCATGCGATGGTCGATGACTGGGGGATCGAGGTGACCCGGGCCGAGATCCTGGACGTGAACCTGGACGAGGCAACACGGGCGGCGATGTTGCAGCAGCTCAATGCCGAGCGGGCGCGGCGGGCGCAGGTGACCGAGGCCGAGGGCAAGCGGCGGGCGGTCGAATTGCAGGCGGATGCCGAGCTTTACGCCGCCGAGCAGAAGGCCAAGGCGCGGCGCATCTCGGCCGATGCCGAGGCCTATGCGACGCAGGTGGTGGCGCTGGCG
>DAIEJF010000029.1 GCA_027351005.1 Paracoccaceae bacterium
TTTCGCCGGAAGTTCGGCATGACCCCCCACCGCTTCTCGCATTTCGGGGGGTGAGCCGCGGTGCCGGGCCCCGGCCCGGCAGGCGGGGCTCCGGTGGAGCCCTGCCAGCGGCGAACGCCCGGAGCGCAAGCGCAGGGCCGGAGGGGCCGCGGTGCAGGGCGGAATGCGCGACGCTCGTCCACGCTGCCTCTTGCGACACAGGATCGGCGCGACCGACGGGGCGGCACCGCCCGGAGTTCGGGAGGCACCTGCCCGTGCCGGCCCGGCGTAGCGGCGCCTCAGGCCATTGGCGACAGGATCTCTATCTCGGCGCCGTCCCGCAGCGCGGTGTAGAAGCAGGACCGCCGGTTGGTGTGGCAGGCGGGGCCCTCTTGATCGACCAGCGCCAGCAGGCAGTCGCGGTCGCAATCCACGCGCAGTTCCACCAGCCGCTGCACATGGCCCGAGGTTTCCCCCTTGACCCAGAACGCCTGGCGCGAGCGTGACCAGTAGGTGACGCGGCCGGTCTCCAGCGTGCGTGCCACCGCGGCGGCGTTCATCCAGGCCAGCATCAGCACCTCGCCGGTGGCGGCATCCTGCGCGATGGCGGGGATCAGGCCCGCAGCGTCATAGGTCAGCGAGGCGGGGTCGAAGGGCATGGCGGCCTCCTTTGCAAATGCGGGCGCGGGCTCTATCTATGGGGGGAACCCGCGCGGGGAAAGCCATGAGTGCCGAGACCGATCTGATCAAGCTTTATTCGCAACGCATTCTGGCGCTTGCGGCCGACATCCCGCTGACGAAGCGGCTGGAGCGGCCCGATGCCACGGTCAAGCGCCGCTCGCCGCTCTGCGGCTCGACGGTCACGGTGGACGTGACGCTGGCCGACGGCCGGATCGCGGGGTTCGGGCAAGAGGTGAAGGCCTGCGCGCTGGGTCAGGCCTCGGCCGCGGTGCTGGGCGCGCAGGTGCTGGGCCGCACCCGCGCCGAGGTCGAACGCGCCCGTGACGAGCTGAAGGCGATGCTGAAGGACGGCGGGCCGGTGCCCACTGCCCCCTTCGACGGGTTCGAGGTGCTGCTGCCCGCGCGCGACTACAAGAACCGCCACGCCTCGATCCTGCTGGCGCTGGAAGCCACGGCCGAGGCCATGGCCCAGGCCGAGGCGGCGCAGACCGCCTGAACGCCCCACCCCCAAAGCAAAAAAACCGCCGCGCATCCGGTCGGATGGCGGCGCCAGTGGCGTGTCTTCTCGGGGTCCGGTCGGCCCATCGGGCGAGGCAAGCCCGGCGGGCATCAGCTTGGGGACATGATGCGGGCGCGCGACCGGCGAAGACCGCAGGCAGAACTCAGACGAGCTGGGGCAGCGACAGGCTGACGACCAGGATGGCCAGAAGGGCAACCACCCCCACGGCATCGGCCACCAGGGTCGGCGCGGTACGGGTCAGGGCGGCTTTGATCTCGGTGAACATCGGCAACCTCCTTGGCTTCGGTTGCCTCTTTGTTCTCATGTTCTTCACCGGCTGTAAAGAACTTTGTGAGAACATTTGCGAACAAACGCCTAACCGACCCCCATCAGCCGGATCGCCCGATCCTGTTCCATCAACCACAGCAACACTCGTGCGGCCTGCCCGCGCGGCCCTTCCAGCGCCGGATCATCATGCAGAAGCTTGCGCGCATCCGCCTGCGCCACCGCCATCAGGGCGCCCTGCCGTTCCAGATCCGCGATGCGGAACCGCGGCAGGCCCGATTGCGCGGTGCCGATCAGGTCGCCTGCCCCGCGCATCGCCAGATCCTCTTCGGCGATGCGAAACCCGTCGTCGGTGTCGCGCAAGAGCGTCAGGCGACGGTTGCCCGCCTCGGACAGCGGCGGCTGATACATCATGAGGCAGGTCGAATCGGCCGCCCCCCGGCCCACCCGGCCGCGCAACTGGTGCAACTGGGCCAGCCCGTAGCTTTCGGCCCGCTCGATCACCATGATCGAGGCATTGGGCACGTTCACCCCCACCTCGATCACCGTGGT
>DAIEJF010000039.1 GCA_027351005.1 Paracoccaceae bacterium
GCTCGCCCGATCGGGCGCCACGTCGATCGACCGCCGCAGCCAGAAGGTGGCAAGCCCCGGCCGCCCCACGATCAGCGCGGCCTTGGCTGCCAGCCGTGCCGCCTCGTAGCGGGGGCCTGGTGCCGGGGCCAGCCGCCAGGCCCGCCGCGCCGCCACACGCGCCACCGCCGGGCGGCCGAGCTGCATTTCGGAGGCCGCAAAGATCAGCAGCGCACCCAGATCGTCGGCGTTCCGCTTCAGAAGTTCCCGCGAAATCGCATCTGCCAGCGGCACGCGCCCTGCCAGCAGCGCGGCGCGCGCCGTGGCCAGCGCCTGGACAGGGGTAAGGGTCTGCGTCTCCGCCAGCGCGCCCTGCGCCGTCAGCGCCAGGGCCGCCGCCAGCCCCGCAAGGCGGCGCATCTCAGGGCGCCTGCGCCGCTGCACAAACTGCCGGCGCACCGGCCAGTGCACAACTTGACAGGACAAACACGCCCACTTCGCGCTGCGCAGAATTGAAATTCGCGTTATCCGAGGGATAGACGCTGTTCATCACCACCGACCCGGCCGCCCCGGTCAGACCGGTGCCGCCAAGGGCACCGCCGTAATTGCCCTGCTGGCCAAGGTCGTGGCGGCCCGAGAATTCCACCGTGCCGGTGAACTGGCCGTTCGAATCGAGCGTGCCCGGAGTCAGCGCCAGCGAGTCCAGCGTGCCCGAGCCATCGGCGAACTGGCGGTTGTAGATGGTGCCGTTCACCGCGTTGTCGGCAAAGTTCACGATCAGGAAGCCGTCGCCCTGGGTCCGCTCTGCCTCAGACGGCAAAAGGGACGGGTCGGTGCCGACAGGCGCGGCCAGGAGGTTGTTTCCGGGGGCCGCGATGTTCGTCAGGCCCGCGTAGCTGCCCGCGAATTTCGCCTCGCCCGAGGTGGGCAGGGCCGATGCCACGCCAGACCGCCCGAAGCTGGTGCCCGAGAAATAGGTGTTGTTCTGCCCGCCGTCGCCCGCAACCGTGGCCGTCACCGCCCCGTCCGCCGTGGTGGCCGCCAGCGCGATGAAGAGCCTGTCCAGCGGGCTTTGCTGCGAGCTGTAGGCCTTGAAGCCCGGCACATCGAGCGCGGCATTGCGGGTGTAGACCGCGTTCACCGCCCCGGCATCAAGCGAGCTCATCTTGACCGTCAGCGTGTCGGCGGTGGCATCATAGCTGGCCGAGGCCAGATCCTTTGCCAGGGTGGCGGGGACCGTCACCCCGCCTGTCGTGGTGGTGCCGCCCCCGCTGCTGCTGCCCGACCCCGGCCCGCCATTGTTCAGCGGGTTTCCCCCGCAAGCCGCAAGCGCCAGAACAAGCAAGGCCGGACCGATGAACCGCATAACACTGCCCCAACATTCAATTATGGCATTTCCCGGACAACTTGCGGCACAAATCGGTCGGAAGTCAATTCGGCCACCACCGCACCGCGCCGCGCGTTGCAAAGTTGCGACCACACCGCCTGTCGTGGTTTCAACGCAGCCGCCCCCAAGATAATGTGGGGCATCGACTCGCCCTGCCCGACTGGAGGCCCCCATGCCGCTTACCCCCGACCAGCTTGCCGAAATCGAGGCCGCCCGCGCCACGCCGCGCCTGACGCTGCGCGCGGTGTCCGAGGGGATGGAGGCCGAGCTTTACCGCGCGCATCCCGTGCTCGATCACGGCTTCGTCCGGGTGATCGACTACATGGGCGATGATGCCGCCATCGTGCAGGCCGCGCGCGTCAGCTACGGGGCGGGCACCAAGCATGTGTCGAACGACGAGGGGCTGATCCGCTACCTGATGCGGCACTGGCATTCGACCCCGTTCGAGATGTGCGAGCTGAAGCTGCATGTGAAGCTGCCCGTCTTCGTCGCGCGCCAGTGGATCCGGCACCGCACCGCCAACGTGAACGAATACTCGGCCCGCTATTCGATCCTGGACCGGGAATTCTACATCCCCGCCCCCGAACAACTGGCCGCGCAATCGACGGTGAACAACCAGGGCCGCGGCGCGGTGCTGGCGGGCGAAGAGGCCGCGCGGGTGCTGGCGCTGCTGAAATCCGACGCGGGCCAGATGTACGACCATTACGAGGCGATGCTGTCCACCGAGGGGCAGCAGGGCCTGGCGCGCGAGTTGGCGCGGATGAACCTGCCGATGAACATCTATACCCAGTGGTACTGGAAGGTGGACCTGCACAACCTGTTCCACTTCCTGCGCCTGCGCGCCGACGCCCACGCGCAATACGAAATCCGCGTCTACGCCGACTGCATCGCCCGCATGGTCGCCGCCTGGGTGCCCCTGGCGTTCCGGGCCTTCGAGGACTACCGCATGGGGGGTGTCACGCTCTCCTCAAAGGCAATTGACTGCCTGAAGCGGAGGCTGAAAGGTGAGGTGGTGACCGCCGAAACCTCGGGCATGAGCAAGGGGGAGTGGCGGGAGTTTTGCGAGGTGTGGGGGTGAACGTGAGGAATGACCGTCGCGTCAATCTGTTTCTCAGACCTCAATCTAGCCAGCCGTAGGGTGCGCATTTATTGCGCACCTGCCTGATCCGGCGGGCCACATCATCCCGTCGTACCTCGCGGCATTGCGTCGGTGCGCAATGAATGCGCACCCTACGATGGGTCTTGAATTGGCCGGGGTGTCTTCTGCCCGCGTGATCGTGCGGGCTGCGCCGTCAGGGCGCATCGAACCGCCCGGCCCCGGCACCGTCGCGATGCCAGGACGAATAGGGCCATTCCTCCGGCGTGGCGACGAGGCCGTGCTTGATCGGGTTCATCCAGCAATAGCGCACATGCACCGCCCAATCCTCCGGATCGCGGATATGATGTTCCCAATACCGCCGCTGCCAGATGCCATGTTCGCGGCGGGCCGCATGGCTTGGTCGTTGCGGCACCGGGGGCATCATCCGCGAAAAACGCGCCTTGATGACGCTCCACCGCCGCGGATAGTCGGCATCCCCCGGCGGCAGGCGCCAGACGCAATGCATGTGGTCCGGCAGCACCACCCAGGCGTCGATGCCGAAAGGCCGCTCGGCCCGGGTGCGGCGCACGGCCTCGCGCAGGGCCACGATCTCGCGCACCAGAAGGTCGGACCGGCGGTCGGCCAGCGTCACGGTGAAGAACACCGCGGCACCGGGCATCTGGGGGCGAAGATAGCGCGACATGCAGCGGAGCTTGGCGCAGGGGGGGTTAATTCCGCGTTGTTGGCGGACGGGGAAAGGCCGCCCCCTTGCCAAAATACCCACCGGAATACATGTCCTATCGCATATTCCCGGCCGGACGCCCGCCATGACCCGCCTTCTGCCCCCCACATCGCCACGATGACCGAGATGCGCGAGCCGCATAAGGTGCTGGAGTGCGCAGGCGGGCAGCCGGTGGCGGTGCTGAAGAACTCGGCCGTGATGGGGTATTTCGTGCCGGTCGAGGCGATCGACGCCGCCGTCCACCGCGTTGCCACGCGGGAGGGGGTGATGGCCCATCTGACCGAAAGCCGCGCCCGCGTTCAGCCCGTGCTTGATGACCTGCGCGACAGATGAACTTCATCCTGCTGACACCCGACCTTGTCGAGGTGATCCATGACGCGGTGCTGAACCCCGGAGAACTGCCCGGGCGCGCGCGCGACACGTCGCTGGAACGTGCGCTGGGGAGGGTGGACAACCGGCTGGCCTATGGCCTGATTGCCGACTCTTCGACCTTGCCGCAGCCTATGCCCTTGCCATCGCGCTGGGCCGCTGCTTCAACGATGGCAACAAACGCACCGCCTTTCGAACGATGGACATCTGCCTTGACCTGAACGGCCTCCAGATCTCCTGGGACACCGAGGCGGTGGGCCAGACCATCATCCGCGCGGCGCAGGGCCAGATGGACGAGGCCGACCTTGCCCACTGGCTGCGCCAGCTTTCCTGACAGGAGACACCCATGATCCTTTACGGCATTCCCACCTGCGATACCTGCAAGAAGGCGCTGAAGGCGCTTCAGGCCGCAGGGCATGACGTGACCTTCCGCGACCTGCGGGCCCAGCCGCTGACCGCCGCCGAATGGGCGCCCTTCATCGCGGAATTCGGCACCAGGCTCATCAACAAGACCTCGCCCAGCTACCGCAGCTTCAGCGACTATCTGAAGGAATCCGAGGCCGAGGCGCAGCTTCTGGCCAACCCCACCGTGATGAAGCGCCCGCTGGTGGCCGAGGGGGCGAAGATGACGCTGGGCTGGGACGCCGACGCCCAGGCGGCCTGGGGGCTGTGACCAGCGGTTGCGCCGGGGCGCGGCAGATGGTCTATTCGCGGGCCAGACGTGATGCGGGGCCCCCATGAACGATCTTCTGAACAGCGATTCCGCCAACAGCTACGACGCCTCCTCGATCGAGGTGCTGGAGGGGCTGGAACCCGTCCGCAAGCGCCCCGGCATGTATATCGGCGGCACCGATGAACGCGCGCTGCACCATCTGGTGGCCGAGGTGCTGGACAACGCGATGGACGAGGCGGTGGCGGGCCATGCCAACCGGATCGAGGTGGAACTGCACGCCGACTATTCGCTGACCGTGCGCGACAACGGCCGCGGCATCCCGGTCGACCCGCATCCGAAGTTTCCCGGCAAGTCCGCGCTCGAGGTGATCTTCTGCACGCTGCATGCGGGGGGCAAGTTCTCGGGCAAGGCCTACCAGACCTCGGGCGGGTTGCACGGGGTGGGCGCGTCCGTGGTGAACGCGCTGTCGGATCTGCTGCGGGTCGAGGTGGCGCGGGGGCGCGAGCTTTACGCGCAAGAGTTCAGCCGCGGCATCCCGCAGGGGCCCTTGCAGAAGGTGGGCCCCGCCCCGAACCGGCGTGGCACCTCGGTCACCTTCCACGCCGATGCGCAGATCTTCGGCCACCACCAGTTCAAGCCCGCGCGGCTGTTGAAGATGGTGCGATCAAAGGCCTACCTGTTCTCGGGTGTGGAAATCCGCTGGAAATCCGCCATTCCCGACGGCGACACCCCGATGGAGGCGGTGTTCCATTTCCCCGGCGGGCTGGCCGACTATCTGACCGAAACGCTGGGCAAGGCCGCCACCTATGCCGACCGGCCCTTTGCGGGCAAGGTCGGCTTTACCGAAAAGTTCGGGGTGCCGGGCCAGGTGGAATGGGCGATCAACTGGTCGCCCTCGGTCGACGGCTTTACCCAGAGCTACTGCAACACCATCCCCACGCCCGAGGGGGGCACGCATGAGGCGGGCTTCTGGGCCGCCATCCTGCGCGGCATCCGCGCCTATGGCGATCTGGTCAAGAACCGCAAGGCCGAGCAGATCACCCGCGACGACCTGCTGACGGGGGGCTGCGCGCTGGTGTCGTGCTTCATCGCGGAACCCGAATTCGTGGGCCAGACCAAGGATCGGCTGGCCACCGCCGAGGCCGCCCGCCTGGTCGAAGGCGCGGTGCGCGACCACTTCGACAACTGGCTGGCCGCCGATACGAAGGCCGCGGGCGCCATCCTCGATTTCCTGGTGCTGCGGGCCGAGGAACGCCTGCGCCGCCGGCAGGAAAAGGAAACCGCGCGCAAGTCGGCCACCAAGAAGCTGCGCCTGCCCGGCAAGCTGGTGGACTGTTCGGCGACGAACCGCGAGGGAACCGAACTGTTCATCGTCGAAGGCGACAGCGCCGGCGGCAGCGCCAAGGGCGCGCGCGAGCGCGAGTTCCAGGCGCTCCTGCCCCTGCGTGGCAAGGTGCTGAACGTGCTGGGCGCGACTTCGGGCAAGCTGAACGACAACGCCGAGATCCGCGACATCTGCGAGGCGCTGGGCGTGGGCATGGGCACCAAGTTCAACGTCGAGGATCTGCGCTACGACAAGATCATCATCATGACCGATGCCGATGTCGACGGCGCCCATATCGCCAGCCTGCTGATGACCTTCTTCTTCACCCAGATGCGCCCGCTGATCGACAAGGGGCACCTGTACCTGGCCTGCCCGCCGCTGTTCCGACTGACGCAGGGGGCGAAACGGGTCTACTGCCTGGACGAGGCGGAAAAGGACACCTGGCTGGCCAAGGGGCTGGGCGGCAAGGGCAAGATCGACGTAAGCCGGTTCAAGGGCCTGGGCGAAATGGACGCCAAGGACCTGAAGGACACCACGATGGACGTGAAGACCCGCAAACTGATCCGGGTGAACATCGACGACGAATTCCCCGGCGAAACCGGCGATCTGGTCGAACGGCTGATGGGCAAGAAGCCGGAACTGCGCTTCCAGTATATCCAGGAGAACGCGAAATTCGTGGAGGAGCTGGATGTGTGATTACCTGTTAGATCACACTGTTTTTGGTTAGAAAAATGTTTGGCCTACGCAAAAAAACCAATAAAGCTAAAGGCTTCTGGCCAAATCGGATGGAGGTTCTCCATGCGATCGTGCTGGATAGTATGCAAGGCGATCAAGATAAATCCAGCTTCAAAGACTATTCTGTGAGTAATCTACTTGAAATACTCAAGGGAAGAAAAGTCTTCGATAGAGACGGCTTTTGGGGGCAGAGTCGCACCCTAGAAGCAATAGTGGACTCACTTGGCGAATCTGGTGATCTCGAAGGCTTGCCGGGCAAAAGATTCCGCATCACGGCCAAGGCCTTCAAAAGCCTTGCGGATTTTGAAGTTGAAAGCAGAAGATATGACCAAACCTTCTGCCTTAGCATAATTCTTGCAGTGCTGACTGCTGTCATTGCGATTGGAACAGTTGCCCCGCTCTTTTCGAACTGTAAGTAATTGGCGCCCGCCCCCAGAGGGCACGCTCCGCGCGCCCCGCACGCCCGGAGCCAACCGCTGCGCCCAGCCTCAAACGCCACCAGCGCCCCTCCGCGTCACCCTCCCCCGCCCTTGTGACTTCCCCGGCCTC
>DAIEJF010000054.1 GCA_027351005.1 Paracoccaceae bacterium
TCCAGCGGCGGGATCGTCGCGGTGGAAATCGGCGCGTTGCCGTGGCTCAGCCCGTCGCCGTCCGAATGCCCGCCATGGCCGCCGCCGAAGAACGAGAACAGCACCCAGCGTTTGCCATCGGCCCGCGTCCCCGCCATCGAGACCGCGTTGATCGTGCCATAGGCGCAGGCTGGCGCGCGGTCTGGCGCGATCCGGCCCACCGCCTGAAAGACCACGTCGATCAGGCGCAGGATCGTTTCGGTATAGCCGCCCACGGGCTTCGGCGCCTCGACCGCCAGCAGCGATGCCGGGTCGGTCAGCACCGTCACCGGCTCCAGCACCCCGGCATTGGCGGGCACGTTGGTGAAGATGTGCTTCAGCGCCACATAGCAGGCCGCCACCGTGGTCGAGCGCGCGATGTTCACCGGCCCCGCGCAGGCGGGCGACGAGCGCGAAAAGTCCAGCGTCAGCCGGTCGCCCGCGATGGTCATGTCCAGCGCGATCTTCAGGGCCGCATCGGCAATGCCGTCATTGTCCAGCCAGTCCTCGACGCTGACGGTGCCATCGGGCAGCGCGCGGATCTCGGCGCGCATGATCTCGGCCGCGCTTTGCTTCAGCGCGCCGAAGGCCTCGGCCACGGTCGCGTCGCCATATTCGTCCAGCAGCTGGTGCATCCGCTTCACGCCCAGATCCAGCGCGTTGATCTGCCCGTTCAGATCGCCGTAAAGCGACACCGGCAGCCGCGAGTTCGCCGACAGGATCGCCACGATATCCGGCCGGTAGACGCCCGCATCGAACAGCTTCACCGGCGGGATGCGCATCCCTTCCTGAAAGCTTTCGGTGGCCACCGGGTTGTAGTTGCCCGGCACGTTGCCCCCCACGTCATGCCAGTGCCCGACCGACGCGAGGTAGCAGAACACCCGTCCATCGCGGAAGAAGGGCCGCACCAGCCGGAAATCCGACAGATGCGTGCCGCCCACATAGGGGTCGTTGAAGATCCAGACGTCGCCGTCCTTCGGCCCGCCCTCTTCCGCCGCCTTGTCGATCACCGCCTTCACCGCAAAGGCCATGACGCCCACGAAGATCGGCAGGCCCGACTTGCCCTGCGCCAGCGTGTCGCCCGTGGTGGCATCGTAAAGCCCGTGGCTTGCATCATGCGCCTCGGCTATGATCGGGTTGAAGGCCGAACGGAAGAGCGTCGCATCCATCTCGTCGGCGATCTGCTCCAGCCGCCCCTTCAGGATGGCCAGGGTCACGGGGTCGAGGGTCACGCGTCGTCTCCATAGCTGTCGCCAAGGGCGAGGATTTCGGGGGTGCCCAGCAGGCCGTTCAGGCCCGCGAAATCGAACATCCGCCCGGCAAAGGGGGCGTTGCTGCCATGCGCGGCAAGGCTCGCGTAATAGTCCTGCAAGGTGCGCGCCACCGCCCGGACCGCCCCGCCCGGAAAGATAACCAGCGAGAAGCCAAGCGCCTGCAACTCGGCGGCATCCGCCGCCGGGGTCTTGCCGCCCTCGACCATGTTCACCATCAGCGGGCAGCGGGGCCCCAGTTCCGCCACCGCGCGGCGCATCTGGTCCTGATCGCGCATCGCCTCGACGAACAGCACATCGGCGCCCGCCTCGGCATAGGCATGGGCGCGCGCCAGCGCCGCCTCGAACCCCTCGACCGCGATGGCATCGGTGCGCGCGATCACCAGCGTCGCGTCATCGGCGCGGGCATCGAGGGCGGCGCGGATCTTGCCCGTCATCTCGCCCGCGGGCACCAGCGTCTTGCCGTCCAGATGCCCGCAGCGCTTGGGCAGCGTCTGGTCTTCCAGCTGGATCGCGTTCGCGCCCGCCCGCTCGAACCGGCGCACGGTGCGCTGCACGTTCAGCGCATTGCCGAAGCCTGTATCGGCATCGACGATCAGCGGCGTCGCCACCCGGTCGCGGATCGCGGCGATGGTGTCGGCCACCTCGGACATGCCGACAAGGCCCAGATCGGGCGAGCCGAAGCGCGTATAGGCGAGCGATGCGCCGGAAAGATAGATCGCCTCGGCCCCCGACTGGGTGGCAATGCGCGCGCTCAGGCCGTCGTAGACGCCGGGCGCGACAAGGATCGACGGGCCTTTCAGCCGGGTTCTCAGGGACACGGTCAGCGGCCCTCCTTTGCAAGTCTTTTCTCAAGATGGGGAACAAGGCCGCCGTCGCGGATCAGCGCCAGCAGGAAGTCGGGCAGCGGCTCCAGCGCCCGCGTGCCCCCCGCGTGGCGGAGCACGGCGGCGTCCGCGTCCAGCGTGGCCTCGGCGCCATCGGGCAGGTCGGTCGCGCGGCCCACGAAGACCGGCAGACCAAGGTTGATTGCGTTGCGGTAGAAGATGCCCGCGAAGCTTTCGGCGACCACGCCCTGCAGCCCGCGTTCCTTCAGCGCCTGCGCGGCCTGCTCGCGGCTTGACCCCATGCCGAAATTGCGCCCCGCCACGATCAGATCGCCCGGCCGCGCATTCGCGGCAAAGTCCGGCGACAGGTCGATCAGGCAGTTCGCGGCCAGTTCCGCCATCGGGCGATGCATGAACCGCCCCGGGGCCAGCGCGTCGGTGTCAACGTCGTTGCCCAGTTTCCAGATGCGGCCCGAGATACGCTCCATGTCAGCGGCCCTCCAGATGCGGGCGGGGGTCGGCGATGCGCCCCTCGATGGCGGACGCCGCGGCCGTGTAGGGCGAGGACAGCCAGACCCGGCTGGAGGCATCGCCCATCCGCCCCTTGAAGTTCCGCGCCGTGGTGGACAGGCAGCGGATGTCGGCCCCCAGCCGCGCGCCGCCATAGCCCGCGCAGATGCCGCAGGCATTGGGCAGGATCGTGGCGCCCGCGTCCTCGAAGACGCTCATAATGCCGTCCGCCGCCGCCCGGTCCTGATCGCGGCGCGAGGCGGGGGCGACCATCAGCCGGATGCCCTTTGCCAGCCGGTTGCCGCGCAGGATCTCGGCCGCCGCCGAAAGGTCGGCATATTTCGCCCCCGTGCAGGCCCCGATATAGACCACATCGAGCGCCTGCCCCGCCTGATCGCCCACGTCGCCGACATTTGCCGGCGAATGCGGTGCAGCCACCTGCGGGGCCAGCGTCGCCGCGTCGAACACATGCCGTTCCGCCACCGCCGCGCCCGCATCGCCCTGCCAGCGCGCCCAATCGCCCGGATCGCCGCCCGCCGCGCGGACATAGGCCGCCGTCACCGCATACGGCGCGATCAGCCCCGCCTGCGCACCAAGCTCGGCCGCCATGTTCGACAGGGTCATGCGTTCCTGCATCCCAAGCGCGCGCACCGCGGGGCCGGTGTATTCGATCGCCTGATACCGCCCGCCGTCCATGCCAAGCCGGCCGCACATCGCCAGGATCATGTCCTTGGCCAGAACCCCGCGCGGCAGCCGCCCCTGCCAGTCCAGCGCGATGGTTTCCGGCACGCGCACCCAGATCTCGCCCGTGGCCAGCACGCCGGCCATCTCGGTCGCGCCGATGCCGAACATGTAGGCGCCAAAGGCCCCGCCGGTGGGCGAATGACTGTCGCCGCCGGTGATGAACATCCCCGGCGCCACATGGCCGCGTTCGGGCAGCACGACATGGCAGATGCCCTGCCCGTCGTGAAAGGTCACGCCATGACGCCGCGCCCAGTCGCGCGTCAGGCTCAGGATCGCTGCGCCGTCGGGATCGTCGCCCGGAACATAGTGATCCGAGATCAGCACCACCCGGTCGCGGTCCCACAGGCCCACGCCCAGCCGTTTCAGGATCGGCTCCACCCGGCGCGGGCCGCCGCTGTCGTGGATCATCGCCAGATCGACGCGGGCGGTCACGATCTCGCCGGGCCGCACCGCATCGCGCCCCGCCGCACGGGCGATGATCTTTTCGGCAAGGGTCATCGCCATCTCACACCCCCAGATAGCTGCGCTGAAGCTCGGGGTCGGCGGCCAGCGCGGCCGCCGTGCCGGCAGCGGTGATGCG
>DAIEJF010000109.1 GCA_027351005.1 Paracoccaceae bacterium
GGAAAACAGCGACAGCGACGGCGGGGTGGCGATGGTGACGCCCGGCAGGGCGGCGATCGCGGCGCACAGCTCCCCGGCCCAGGCCACATGGTTGCGGATGCGGGCGCGCAGCCCCTCAAGCCCGTAGGCGCGCATCAGGAACCACAGCTTCAGCGCCCGGAACCGGCGGCCAAGCGGCAGGGTCCATTCGTTGAAGTTCGTCACCTCGTCAGCTTCCAGCGTTTCCAGATAGCTGGGCCGCAGCCCCAGCGTGCGGACCTGTGCCAGCGGGTCGGCCAGGAACTGCACCGAACAGTCGAACTGCGCCCCCAGCCATTTGTGCGGGTTGAACACGATGGAATCCGCACCCTCGACCCCGGCCCAGAGCGGGCGGAATTCCGGACAGATCATGGCCGATCCCGCCCAGGCGGCATCGACATGGGTGTAAAGCCCCTCGGCCTTCGCCACCGCCAGCGTGTCGGCGATGCGGTCGAAGGCGCCGATGCCCGTGCCGCCCGCGCAAAGCACGACGCCTGCGGGAACCCGGCCTGCCGCGCGGTCGGCCTGGATCGCGCCCAGCAGCGCGCCGGGCTTCATCGCATGGCGCGCGTCGGTGGGGATCTTTACCAGGTTGTCCTGCCCGATCCCCGCGACCCGCACCGCCTTGTCGACCGAGGAGTGGGTCTCGGCGCTGGCATAGAGGCGCAGCGTCGGCTGGCCCGACAGGCCCTGCGTCAGCCCGGCCCAGTTCAGGGCGCGTTCGCGCATCGTCAGCACCGCCGCCAGCGTCGCGGTCGAGGCGCTGTCGTGGATCGTGCCGCGGAAACTGCCGGGTAGCCCCAGCGCCTGCGCAAGCCAGGCCACCATGACCTGTTCCACCTCGGTGGCGGCGGGCGAGGTCTGCCACAGCATCCCCTGCGCGGCCATCGCATTGGCCAGTTGTTCGGCCAGCATCGAGGCGGGGGCGGCGTTGGCCGGAAAATAGGCGAAGAACCGGGGATGCTGCCAATGGGTCATGCCGGGGGGCACGATGCGTTCGAAATCGGCCCAGATCGTCTCCATCGGCTCGGCCGTCTCGGGCGGGGAGGCGGGCAGTTGCGCGGCAACGGCGCCCGGCACCAGCGGCGCGCGCACCGGACGCGCGCGCAGGCCCGCGTGGTAGTCATGCGCCCAGTCGGCGGCGCGTTTGGACCAGTCTCTCAGGTCGTCGTGGTTCATGCCGGCTCCTCCCGGTGACGGTGAAGCATGAGGTTGCGCCAGAGGCAAGCCGTGGCCCGTTCACCACAGGGCGCGGACCCGGTGGCCGATCCGGGGTGGCGCGATGGGATTCCATGCTATTGTCGGACCCATGAACGAGTGGAGCCCGCCGCCGCGGGCCGTGGTACGAGGGCAGGACAGATGAAACTGATCACGGGCGCGCTGGTCGCGCTGGCGCTGGCGGCGGGCCTTGGCGGCTGTGCGCAGACCTTCAAGACCGATTACGCGCAGGGTGTCGATCCGCAGGTGTCGCGCGGCTGGCGGCTTGCCAAGGTCGAGGTGACGGTGCCCCCGACCCTGACCGTGTCCGAGGACAACGTGCTGGTGCCCGAGGCCGATATTGTGTGGCAGGTGCCGCCGATGGGCGACCGGCGCGCCCAGGTCGGCGCGATCATGACCGAGGCGGTCACGGCTGGCGCCTCGGGGCTGCACGGGGCGCGGCGGGTGAACATTCTGGTGACGTTGCGCCGCTTCCACGCGCTGACCCCGGCGGCCGAGGCGCTGCGGATGCAGAACGTGGGTGTGCTGAACGTCGATTTCACCATCTCGGTGGTGGATGCTGCCACGGGGGCGGTGCTGGCCGGCCCCGAGGCAATCGAGGGCGCCCTGCCGGGCCTGACGGGCCAGTCCGCCATCCAGGCGCATGCCGAAGGCCGGACCCAGAAGACCGAGATCGAGGCGCATGTGCGTGCCGTGGTCGCCGGCTGGC
>DAIEJF010000117.1 GCA_027351005.1 Paracoccaceae bacterium
CCCAGCCGCGCCAGCATCGACCGGGCGATCTCGCGTTCGCCCATGATGACCGTGTCGGCGCCGAGCGTCGTGAGGTGGTCAACCTCGGCGTCGGAATGGGCGCGGCCGATCACCCGGAGGGCGGGGTTCGCGCGGCGGGCCTTTTCGATGGCCGTGCCGGCCTCGTAGGCCTCGGGGATGGCCACGACGAGGCTGTGCGCGGCGGCGATGTTGGCGCGCGCAAGGCTGTGGTCTGAGGTGGCGGCGCCGACGGCGCCTTCGCCGCCCGTGGCGCGCAGCGCGTCGATCCGGGCGTCGGAGGCGTCGAGCACGAAGACCGGGGTGCCTGCGGCGCGCAGCCCGGCCGCGACGAGGCTGCCGACACGGCCGTAGCCGATGATGACGGTGTGTCCGGTCAGGGCGGTCGGCTGTTCGTCGTCGTCCTGGGGCAGGGGGGCCGCGGGCGTGGGGTCGGCGTGGGTTTCGAGCCGCGTCTTGAGGCGATCGGCCAGCCAGAACATCGCCGGGTTGAGCAGGATCGAGACGATGGCGCCGGCCAGGATGAGGTTGCGCGCCTCGTCCGTCATCAGGTGCAGCGAGACACCGAGATCGGCGAGGATGAACGAGAATTCGCCGACCTGTGCGAGGCTGGCCGCGATGGTCAGCGCGGTGCCCAGGCTGCGGCGGAAGCTGCGCACCAGCGCGAAGGCCACCACCGACTTGCAGATCAGGATGATGGCCAGCGTCGCCAGAAGCGGCAGCGGCCGTTCGAGGATGATCGTCGGGTCGAAGAGCATGCCGACCGAGACGAAGAAGAGCACCGCGAAGGCATCGCGCAGCGGCAGGCTTTCCTGCGCGGCGCGGTGGCTGAGTTCGCTTTCGGCCAGGATCATGCCTGCGAAGAAGGCGCCGAGCGCCAGCGACACGCCAAAGAGCATCGCCGCGCCGTAGGCGACGCCGAGCGCGATGGCCAGCACGCCCAGCCGGAACAGCTCGCGGTTGCCGGAATGGGCGATGCTGTGCAGCACCCAGGGAATGACGCGGCGCCCGACCACCAGCATGAGGCCGACGAAGGCCGCGACCTTCAGCAGCGTCACGAGGATGATGCCGGACAGGCCGAAATCCACGCCGAGCACGCGGCCGATCGCCACCGCCAGCGGGTCTGGGGTGGCGCTGTCGCCGGTGCCGATGCTGACCGCCGCGGGGATCAGCACCAGCGTCAGGACCATCGCGAGGTCTTCGACGATGAGCCAGCCCACCGCGATGCGGCCGCGGTCGGTGTCGAGGATGTGGCGGTCTTGCAGCGCGCGCAGCAGCACCACGGTGGAGGCGACCGACAACGCGAGGCCGAAGACGAGGCCGCCGCCCGTGGTCCAGCCCATGCCCCAGCCGAAGAGCAGGCCCAGAAGCGCGGTGACCGCGATCTGGGCGACGGCGCCGGGCACCGCGATCAGCCGGACCGACATCAGGTCCTTCAGCGAGAAGTGCAGCCCGACCCCGAACATCAGCAGGATCACCCCGATCTCGGCCAGTTGGGGTGCGGCGTGCTGGTCGGCCACGAAGCCCGGGGTGTGGGGGCCGACAAGGATGCCCGCGCAGAGGTAGCCCACCAGCGTGGGCAGGCGCAGCCGGTTGGCGAGCGCGCCCAGAATGAACGCCAGCACGAAGCCCGCGACGATCGTCGTTATCAGCGGCGTGTCGTGCGCGATGGCCGTTCTCCTGGCGGGTGGGGTTCACGTCTTTATGGAAGCGGGGGGCGGGCTTGTCCAGCCGGGGCAGGGCGGCGCGGGGGGGCGCGGCGGGGGGTGCGGGCCTGCCTGCGGGCGCGTGGTGCGGCCTGTGGGCAGAAGCCGCGCGCGGGCCGCGTTTTGAGGGGTGACATCGGGCCTGCGCGGGGCTATCGGCTTGGGCATCTGATTCCTTCGGAGATGGCAGACGCCATGGAAAGTCGATCACGAAGTCTGTTCGGCTGATCGGCTGGCACCAGGGTTCCCCGTGCCGGCTGATCGCTCAGCGGCATGAGGAGGTTCCGGTGCAGAAACGGGTTCAACGCGCATTGTCCTGCGTGCCGGTCGGCACGATGCGGCCCCGCCTGTGGCACGGGGGGCGCGCATGACCCTGTCGATCATACCCATTGCGGCGCATCGCAGGCTGCCACGGCTTGGCGTGTGGGATGTGGTGGCGCTGGCGCTGGCGGTGGGTCTGCTGGCCGCGCTGGCGGCCGCCAGCCACGGCATCGCGGCGCCGCTGCCCGCAAGCGGGGCGGCCATCACGCTCGACCCCTGGGCGCTGCCCGGTTATGCGCTGCGCACCGCGCTGAGGATGCTGGTGGCGCTGGCGTTGTCCTTGCTGTTCACGCTGATCTATGCGACCGCCGCGGCCAAGAGTCGGCGGGCCGAAATCGTTCTGGTGCCGATCCTCGACGTGCTGCAGTCGGTGCCGATCCTGGGCTTCATCTCGGTCACGGTGACGTTCTTCCTGTCGCTGACGCCGGGCCGCACGCTGGGCGCCGAATTCGCCGCGATCTTCGCCATCTTCACCAGTCAGGCCTGGAACATGGCGTTCAGCTTCTATCAGTCGCTGCGCACCATCCCGACCGAACTGACCGAGGCCAGCTATTCGCTGCGCCTGGGCCCCTGGATGCGGTTCTGGAAGCTGGAGGTGCCCTTCGCGATGCCTGCGCTGATCTGGAACATGATGATGTCGATGTCGGGCGGCTGGTTCTTCGTCGTGGCATCCGAGGCGATCAGCGTGGGAAACACCACCATCGCGCTGCCGGGGGTGGGGTCTTACATCGGGCTGGCGATCGAACAGCGCAACCTGGCGGCCATCGGATATGCGGTGCTGGCGATGCTGGTCGTGATCCTGGTCGTCGATCAGCTTCTGTTCCGGCCGCTGATCGCCTGGGCGGACCGCTTCCGCTTCGTGCAGGAGACCGAGGCCGCGCCGCCGGATTCCTGGGTGCTGACGACGCTGCGCCGCTCGCGGCTGGTCGAATGGCTGGTGACGCCGGTCGGGCGGCTGTGGGCCTGGTCCTATCATGCGGCGCCGAAGGGGCGCGAACGGATGCCGCTGCCGCCGCAGCAGGTGGTGCGGCGCAGGCTGGGCGCGCCGGATCTGGCCTGGCGGGCGGTCGTTCTGGTGGGGCTGGCCTGGGGGGTGTGGCAGATCGTGCGCTATGTCCTGTCGGGCGTGGCCCCGGCCGAGGTGCTGACGCCGGTGATCGCCGGGGGGTTGACGCTGGTGCGGGTGATGGTGCTGATCGGGCTTGCCAGCCTGATCTGGGTGCCAGTGGGGGTCTGGCTGGGCCTGCGGCCGAAGGCGGCGCGGATCGCCCAGCCGATCGCGCAGTTCCTGGCGGCCTTTCCCGCCAACCTGCTGTTTCCGGTGGCGGTTTCGGCGATCGTCGCGCTGCGGCTTGACCCCGACATCTGGCTGAGCCCGCTGATGGTGCTGGGCACCCAGTGGTACATCCTGTTCAACGTTATCGCGGGGGCGTCGACCCTGCCCACGGAACTGCGCGACATCGGCACCAGCCTGCATGTGCGCGGCTGGCTGTGGTGGCGCAAGGTGGCGCTGCCCGCGGTGTTTCCGTTCTACATGACGGGGGCGCTGACCGCATCGGGCGGGTCGTGGAACGCGGCCATCGTGGCCGAGGTGGCGACCTGGGGCGACAAGACGCTGCGCGCCCACGGGCTGGGCGCCTATATCGCCGATGCCACCACGGCGGGGGATTTCCACCGGATCGTGCTGGGGATCGCGGTGATGAGCCTTTACGTCCTGATCCTGAACCGCGCCTTCTGGCGCCCGCTCTACCTTTATGCCGAACGCAAGTTCCGCCTGAACTGACCGGAAGGAGAACCGCGATGGAAGACGCCGCGCTGCTGGACGTTCGTGCCGTGCACAAGGGGTTTGCCAAGGCCGACGGGGCGGAAACCGTCGTGCTGGACGGGGTGGACCTGACGCTGAAGGAAGGCGAGATCGTGGGGCTTCTGGGCCGGTCGGGGTCTGGCAAGTCGACGCTGTTGCGGCTGATCGCGGGGCTGTCAGAGCCCGGCGGCGGCAGCATCCGCTACATGGGCCGCCCGGTTGACGGCCCGCCCGAGGGGCTGGCGATGGTGTTCCAGAGCTTTGCCCTGTTTCCCTGGCTGACGGTGCTGGAGAACGTGGAGATCGGGCTGGAGGCGCTGGGGGTGGCGCGCGACGAACGCCGCCGCCGCTCGCTGGAGGCGATCGACCTGATCGGGCTGGACGGTTTCGAATCTGCCTATCCGCGCGAGTTGTCGGGGGGGATGCGGCAGCGGGTGGGCTTTGCCCGCGCGTTGGTGGTGCACCCCAACATCCTGTTGATGGACGAGCCGTTCTCGGCGCTTGACGTGCTGACGGCCGAGACGCTGCGGACCGATTTCCTGGACCTGTGGTCGGAAGGGCAACTGCCGATCAAGGGGGTGATCCTGGTCACCCACAACATCGAGGAAGCGGTGCTGATGTGCGACCGCATCCTGATCTTCGGGTCGAACCCCGGCCGCATCCTGCGCGAGATCCGGGTGGACCTGCCGCAGCCGCGCGCCCGGCTGGACCCGGATTTCCGGGCGCTGGTGGAAAGCATCTATGTGGAAATGACGGCCCGCCGCCCGGCCGAGCCCGCCAGTGCCGCGCGCACCGAACGTTTCCCGGGCAGCGGCATCGGTTCGGTGCTGCCGCGGGTGTCCACCAACCTTCTGTCGGGTCTGATGGAACTGGTCGACGCCGCGCCCTACAACGGCGAGGCCGACCTGCCGGTCATCGCCTCGGCGCTGCATCTGGAGGTCGACGACCTGTTCCCGGTGGCCGAGACGTTGCAGATGCTGCGCTTTGCCGAATTCGCGGGCGGCGACATCAAGCTGAGCCCCGAGGGCCGGCATTTTGCCAAGCTTGACACAGACGAGCGCAAGGGCCTGTTTGCCAAGCACCTGCTGACCTATGTGCCGCTGGCAGGCCATATCCGCCGGGTGCTGGACGAACGCCACAGCCAGAGCGCGCCCTGGAGCCGCTTTGCCGACGAGCTGGAGGACTACATGTCCTCGGATGATGCGGCGCGCAGCCTGCGGGCGGTCATCAGCTGGGGCCGCTATGCCGAAGCCTTTGCCTATGACGACGACACGATGGTGTTCAGTCTGGACAACCCCGGCGAATGACGGCGTGGCGGGGGCGTGCTGCCGCCCCCCGCCCGCTGTCGCGTCAGGCGGCGCGGCCGTAGAAGCCCACCTGTTCCTGCCGGCTGAAGGTGACGCCGGGGCGGTCGTAGTAGGAATAGACCACGATGAAGCGCGCCTGCTCGCCGTGGCAGGTGGTGACACGGTGCAGGGTATTCTTGCCCTTGAACACGTTGAGCGTGCCGGTTTCCAGGGTCAGCGTCTTGACCTCGGGGTCGCGGCCTTCCAGCACCCGGGCCACACCGTCGTAATTCGGATCGCTGTCGCTGCGCAGGTTCGAGCGGTACTGGAAATCGCCGCCGCGCGTGGGCGTTTGCAACAGAAGCGTGGTGGTGAACTCGGCCCGGTCAAAGTGCCAGTTCAGCGCCTCGCCTTCGCCATAGCGCATGACGTTGATGCGGGCGAGCGGGTCGCGCATGGTGAAGAGCGCGGGCTTGCCCATCGTGGCGGCCAGGAACACCGCGAATTGCGGCCATTCGTAGACCCAGGCGGGCACGCTGTCGGCGATCTGGTCGGCGCAGACGGTGTGGTTGATCGTATCGACCTTCGTCAGCGCCGGATGGCCGGGCGGGATGCCGGGCACGTCGTCGCGGAAGTAGATGTTGTGGCGGCGGCGGTGGGTGAAGGACAGCGTGTCCATCACCGGGGCGATCTCGGCCATGGCGCGGGTGACCGCCTCGGGGCGCAGGAAGCCTTCGAGGTTGAACATCCCCTCACGCGCAAGATCGGCGCGGCAGCGCGCGACCAGCGCGTGCCAGGCGGGAGAGCCGGGGTCGTGCAGGGGGAAGCGGTCAAGGTTCAGGATATCGTGCATCGCGGGCTCCTGTCGCGGGATGGGGGCAGGTTTGGCGAAGTTCTGCCTTTTCTCAACGGGCCAAAATGTTAGGCTGCCCTAGATTATCTGAGGCAGGCCATGACCCTTGCGCTTCCCCCGCTGAACGCCCTGCGCGCTTTCGAGGCCGCCGCCCGCGCTGGCGGCTATGTGGGGGCGGCGCGCGAGCTGGGGGTGACGCCCGCCGCCATCAGTCAGCAGGTGCGCCATCTGGAGGCGTATCTCGGCAAGCGGCTGTTCACCCGGCTGAACAACCGGGTGATCCTGACCGATGCGGGGCAGGCGATCTTTGCGGACACCAGCGAGGCCTTTCAGGCGATCGCCGCGGCGACCGACCGGACGCTGCGCGCGCCGACGCGTGCGCTGCTGGTGGTCAGCGTGCTGCCTTCGGTGGCGCAGACCTGGGCGGCGCCGCGGCTGGCGGCGATGGTCCGGCAGGAGCCGCAGGTGCGCTTTGCCCTGCGGGTCGAGGATGATCCGGTGGATTTCGAGCATGGCGCCATCGACCTGCGGATCTGCTATGGCACGGCGCTCTATCCCGATCTGGTCACGCTGCCCCTGTGCCGCGACGCCGTGCTGCCGATGTGCAGCCCGGCCTATCGCGACCGGCTGGGCGCGCCGGGCCCCGATCTGGCGGCGGTGCCCGAGGATGACCTGATCCACACCGACTGGGGGCCCGCCTTCGGCTCGCTTCCCGGCTGGGAGGCGTGGTTTGCCCGCGCCGGGCTGCCGGGGCGGGGGCGCGCGCGGGGCTTCGTGGTGGGGATGTCGGGTCTGGCGCTGGACTTCGCGCGTGAAGGGCTGGGGGTCGCGCTTGGCCAGCGGATGATGGCCGAGGCCGACCTGCGGGCGGGGCGTCTGGTGACACTGTCGCCGCTGTCGCTGCCGCTGGGGCATCCCTACAGCCTGGTGCATCCGCCGGGCCGCGGCCGCAAGGCGGGGCTGCAACGGCTGATCGCGGGGTTGCAGGCGGGTTAGGCGGCCAGTTCTGCGCGGGCGAACTGCGGCGGCGTCGCGGTGCCGTTCAGCGCGGCAAGCGTGTCGCGCAGGAGGGGCAGCGGCATGATGAGCCCGAGTTCGGCCAGCGCATCGTCCAGCGCGATCAGCTCTGCTTCGTCGAAGGCGGGCAGAAGCCGGTCATTGGCGTGGCCCGCGACATGCGCGGCCAGTTCCAGCGCCAGCGTCGCCCCATCCGCCCCCGGCGCAAGCAGTTCAAGCAGGCTTCCGGCGCGGGGGTCCAGCCGACGCAACGGCAGGTCCATCCGGTCGATCCCGACCAGCCAACCGGCCAGGGCGAACAGGGCCGCCTTCAATTGCTCGGGGTCGCGCGGGACCATGGGAATACCTGAGGATTCGGGAATGCAGAACCGCAATGTTCAGGTTCACGATGCCACAATTTTGCCCCGCCGCAACGGGTTGCGGCCCGTTTCATGGCGCAGCGGTCACAACTGCGTCTTGCGGGTCACAGAAGGCGGGGGGCCGCGGGCAGGGGCGCCTAGCGCAGCCGGGGGTCCGGGAATTCGCGCGCCCAGTGTTCGGCCAGATCGCCACGGCGGCAGATCCAGACATCGGGGCGGGCCATCATGTGGTCCAGGATGCGGTGCAGCGCGCCGATGCGGCCGGGGCGGCCCAGCAGGCGGGGATGCAGATCCACGGTCATCATCTGCGGTCGCCGCGCGCCTTCGGCGTGAAGCTGGTCGAAGCTGTCGCAGACATAGGTCGCGAAGTCGCCGCCCAGCCGGAAGGCGCCGTCGGTCCGGGCAAAGCGGCTGTCGCTTGTGTCGGGCGCCGAGGGCACCAGCAGATGCCCGGGATAGTCGGGCGACCAGTAGGGCAGGTCGTCGTTGCAGACATCGGAATCGTAGAGGAAGGTCCCCGCCTCGACCAGCAGGCGGCGGGTGTTGATGGAGGGCAGGCCCGCATGGTAGCCCAAGGGCAGCGCGCCGGTCAGCCCGGCCGCCATCACCACCTGGCGCTGGATGTGGTCGCGCTCGACCTCTTCGCACAGGCTGGCCTGGTCGATCCAGCGCCAGCCGTGAAGCTGCAGGTCGAAGCCGGCCTTCACCATGTCGGCCACCGCCAGCGGATTGGCCTCGGCGGCGACACCGACGAGGTTGACGGTGCAGGGCAGCCGCCGCTCGGTGAAGGCGCGCATCAGCCGCCAGTAGCCCACGCGCGCGCCGTATTCGTAGCTGGACTCGATGGTCAGATCGCGGCTGCCGATCCGGGTCTCGGTCGCCACGTCCGACAGGCGGGTTTCGGAACGGTCATCGCCGTTGAGGATGCAAAGTTCGGCCCCGTCCTCGTAGTTCAGGCAGAAGTTGACCGCCACGCGGGCCGCCTCGGGCCAGCGGGCGTGCGGCGGAGTGCCTGCATAGCCGATGAAATCTCGACCAGGTATGCGCATGGGGGGCCTCAGTCGTCGGGACGGGGAAGGACACCGGCGGCGTCCGGGCGGAACGGGCATACGAACGAAAAAAACCACTTACGGTCCGGGTCAGCGTTCTGTCCGGCTGACCCGAGGGGCCCCCTGTCGGCATCGGGTCCGCGCTGCACCACGATCCTGCCCGATAGCCGCATCATGCCGGATGGCCGCGGCCTCTGGCAACCCTCTTGGGTCCGCGGGGTCAGGGCTCGGCCAGATCCGACCGGCGCGCGGCCAGCGCCGCGGTCAGGCAATCGGCCACCGTGCGCACCCGGCGCGAGGCGGCAAGGTCGGCGTGGATCACCAGATGGATGGGACGCGCCATCGGCGCACCGTCGGGCAGTCGCGCGTACAGCAGCCGCAACCCCGCCGCCCGCGCCATCAGATGCGGCAACACCGCCACCCCGATGCCCTGTGCGACCGCCGCCACCTGCCCGGCCAGCGTGTTGACCGCCAGCCGCGGCGCGCGGTCGGCGCCGAAGGCGCGGCCCCAGTCGAGTTGCACCTGCACCGCCTCGTCTTCGGGATAGGTGACGAAGCGGGCGGGGGCGGCGCCATCGGGCGGGCCGTAGAGGCCGATGCCCAGCGTTCCCACCTGCCGTACCACAAGATGCCCGTGGTCGGGCCGCACCAGCCGCAGCGCCATGTCGGCATCGCGCCGGTGCAGGTTCACCGTGGCCGCACTGAACAGCACCTCGACATCAAGGCCCGGATGGCGCGCCAGCACGGGGGCGAGCGCGGGCACGATCACCGGCGCCACAAGGCTTTCCACGCTGGCCAGCCGCACGCGCCCGGTAACGGCATCCTGCACCCCGGCCTCGGCCCGCAGGCCCGCCATCGCCAGTTCGGCCGCCTCGGCGCGGGGCAGCAGCGCCTCGCCCTGATCGGTCAGGCGGTATCCGCTTTGATGGCGCAGGAAAAGCGGCACCCCCAGCGCGCGTTCCAGCCGGTCGATCCGGCGCGAGACGGTGGCGGCCCCGCCCCCCAGCGCCTGTGCCGCCTGCGACAGGGTTCCCCCCCGCGCCAGCGCCAGGAACACCCGCGCGTCATCCCAGTTCAGCCGCTCTGCCATCTTCCGTTTCTGAAAAATCGGACGCCGATATTCATCATATCTTTCCGAAATCAGAAGGCGGACACAAGGCCCATCTTCGTTTCTGGATGAGGCCATGATGTCCACGATCCCCCTTTCTGCGGCCCGGACGGCGGCCGGGACCGACCTGCCCGATGGCGGCGCGCTGGCGCTGAGTGCGCTGGCCGCCATCTTCTGGGGCACCAATTTCGAGGCGACCCGCATCGCCCTGCACCACCTGACCCCCTGGACCGCCGCGGGCGCCCGTTTTGGCCTGGCCGCGGTCGCGATCCTTGTCTGGCTCTGGCTGCGCCGCGGGATCGACCTGCGGGTTCTGCGCCGCAATCTGGTGGCCTTTGCGCTGCTGGGGGTCGCGGGGGTGGCGGGGTTCAACGCGGCGCTCTTCGTGGGGATGCAGACCGCAAGCCCGGTGACGGCCGCACTGATCATGGGCACCACCCCGCTGACCACGGCGCTGTTCGATGCGCTGATCCGGCGGCGGTGGCCGCGGCGGGTGACCGTGCTGGGCATGGGGGTCAGCCTTCTGGGCGTGGCACTGACGGTCGGGGCCTTTTCGGGCGCGCATTTCGCCCGGGGCGACGTGCTGATCCTGGTCGGCAGCATCGGCTGGTCGCTTTACAGCATCGGCTGCCGAAGCTGGGTGCGCGACGCGGCGTCGATCGAGACGGCGGCCTGGACCATGACCTTTGGCGCGGCAGGTCTGGTGGCGGCGGCCTTCGTGCTGGGTCGGCCGGTGGCGGAACTGGCCGACGCGGGGCCGGTGGCGCAGGGGGTCGTGATCTACATGGCGCTGGTGGGTTCGGTGCTGGCCTACATCTTCTGGCAGATCGGCATTGCGGTGCGGGGGCCCGCCGCGACCTCGGTCCTGTTCAACCTGGTGCCGGTGGCGGCGCTGGCGGTGGCGGCGGCCTTCGGGCGGGTGCCGGGCCCCGCGCAGTTGGCGGGGGTCGCCGTGGCGATCTTCGGCGTGCTGCTGGCCAGCGGGCGGTTGACGCTGCCGGGGCGGCGGTAGGCCCGCCTAGCCGGTCACGGCATAGTCGCGCCGGATGGCCGCCGTGGCCCGCCCCCAGGCCGATGCCCGGGTGCGGGCCTGGTGGGCCTGGAACGCGGGCCGGTCGGCGAAGTGTTCCTCGACCTGCCAGACCATCGGATCGCCGGTTTCCCGCACGCTGAAGGCAAGGCATCCCGGCTCGGCCAGCGTCAGGCGCAGGTGTTCGGGCAGGTGTCGGCGCACGGTCTCGGCCTCGTCGGGCGAGGCGCAGATCAGCCGGCCGGAGAGGCGGACCCCCAAGGCGGCGGGAGGCGTGGGGGCGGGTGGATCGGCGGGCATCGCGGCGTCCTGGGCTGTGGCGTGGGGGTGCATGGTGGCGGGCGGGCCCCCGCGTGGCAAGGCGCCACGGCACCCGGTTCCGCTTTCCCCGGCGGCGGTCGCGCTTTAGGCTGGTGGGGTGACCCCGCAGAGAGGCCCCGTGACCCCGCCGCCCGATCCTGCCCTGCCGATCCCGGCGCAGACCGCCGACGCGGTTCTGGCGGCGCAGGGCGTCAGCGCCGACACCGGGCTGAGTGCGGCCGAGGCCGCGCGGCGGCTGGCCGCGGTGGGTCCGAACCGCATCGCGCCGCGCGCGCCGGTGCGGGCGCCCGCGGTGCTCTGGCATCAGTTGAAAAGCCCGGTGGTGGCGCTGCTGGGCGTGGCCGCGGCGCTGGCGCTGGCGGCGCGCGAGATCGAAGAGGCGCTGGCCGTGGGGCTGGTGCTGGCGCTGAACACGCTGATCGGCTTTCTGACCGAGATGCGGGCGCTGCGCTCGCTGGCGGCGCTCAGGGCGTTTGACCTGCCGCGCGCGCGGGTGCGGCGCGACGGGCAGGACCGGGTGATGCCGGCCGAGGCGCTGGTGCCCGGCGACATCGTGCTGCTGGAGGCGGGCGACGCCGTGCCCGCCGATCTGCGCATCGTCGAAAGCGCGGGCGCGCGGGCGGACGAATCCGCGCTGACGGGGGAATCGGTGCCGGTGGGCAAGGATGCGGCGCCGGTGGAGGCCGCCGACCCGGGCGAGCGCCGCTCGATGCTGTTCAAGGGCACCGCGCTGGTGGCGGGCAGCGCGTCGGGGGTGGTGGTGGCCACCGGGCCCGCGACCGAGCTGGGCGCGGTGGCGCATCTGGCCGCCACCGCGGGCACCGGGCAATCGCCGATCGAACGCAAGCTGGCGGGGCTGTCGGCGCAGTTGGTGCGGGCCACGCTGGTGCTGGCCGCGTTGATCGTCGCGGTGGGGGTTGCCACGGCCGAGGATGTGCTTTTGCTGGCCAAGGCCGCGATCGCGCTGGCGGTGGCCGCGATCCCCGAGGGGCTGCCGATCGTGGCCACGCTGGCGCTGGCGCGCGGGATGTGGCGGATGGCGCGGGCCAACGCGTTGGTGGAACGGTTGTCGGCGGTCGAGACGCTGGGGGCCACGACGGTCATCCTGACCGACAAGACCGGCACGCTGACCGAGAACCGGATGGCGGTGCGCAGGCTCTGGCTGCCCGGCGGCGAGGCGGGGGCCGCGGATGCGGCGGCCGCGCCCCTGCTGCGGATCGCGGTCCTGTGCAATGACGCGGCGCTGGAGGCGGTGGGGGACGAGGGCGCGGGCGATCCGATGGAACGCGCGCTGCTGCGGGCAGGCTTGCAGGCGGGGCTGCGGCGGGCCACGCTGCTGGAGGCGGCGCCGCTGCTGGCCAAGCATCCGTTCG
>DAIEJF010000121.1 GCA_027351005.1 Paracoccaceae bacterium
CCGCCACGGGCGGCGGCGGGGGCGGCGGTGGCAGGCGGGCGCGGTCGACATCGCCCGCGGCATCGCGCGGCAGGCTGGCCAGCACGCTGACGCCGCGCGGCCGGTCGGCTTGCGGCAGGGCCGCGGCAGCCTGCGCCATCAGGATCGCAGGCAGGGTTTCCAGCGGGGTCAGCGTGCCCGGCGCCGGGCTGACATAGGCATAGGGCGCGGGGCCCACCTGCACGGCGGCGGCCGCGGCCACGTCGGGGTGCTCGGCCAGCACCTGTTCGATCCGTTTCAGCACCCGCGCCTCGGTTCCGCCGCGCGCGGCAAGGCCCGAGCCCAGCGGCAGATCGGCCAGCGTCAGGTCGGTCGACTGGAACAGCCGGTCGAACCCCGCGACAAGCGCGCTCATCAGCCCGTCGATGGTGCGCGCCTCGTACAGGTCGGGCGTGTATTCCACCGTCAGCCGCCAGCCGCCCGGCCGCCCGAGGATCAGGATCCGCATGTCATGCGACGATCCCGGATTGTACATCGGCGACGAGCTGAAGGCGAAGCCGTCATAGGCGGCGGGCTTGGTGAAGATCGGCATCAGCGCGAAAGACACCGCCGCGATGGGCGCGCGGGCGGGGTCGCGGGGCGGGTTGACGATTTCCACCAGCGCCGAAAAGGGCAGCGTGCGATGGGCCAGCGCGCCTTCGACCACGCCGCGGGTGCGGGCGAGGTGGTCGGCAAAGCGGGTGCCGGGCGCGGTGGGCAGGCGCAGCACCTGATTGGTGATGAAGGGGCCGATCAGCCCCTCGAGATCGGGCTCGGACCGTTCCGACACGGGGGTCGACAGCACGACTTCGGCCGCGCCGGTGGCGCGGTGCAGGCTGGCCGCGACGACCGCCGTGCCGAAGGTGAAGGCCGAGATCCCCCAGGGCCGCGCCGCGGCGGCCAGCCTGTCGCCGAAATCGCCGCCAAGATCGCGGTGCAGCCGCGCGATGGCGGTGGAACGGATGGCAGGGCGGGGCTTGTCGGGCTCGATCTCGAAATAGCCGATGCCGCGCATCGCCTCGGTCCAGTAGGCGCGGTCTTCTGCCTCGACACCCGAGGCAAGGTAATCCTGCTGCCAGAGCGTGTAATCGCCGTACTGCAACGGCAGCGGCGGGAAATCGGGTGCCCGCCCGGCCTCGAACGCCTCGATCGCGCGGCCCACTTCCGAGGCCATGAGGCCGATGGAATAGCCGTCGAAGATGATGTGGTGGGCCACGACCACCAGCGTCACCTGATCGGCGGCCGAACGGATCAGGGTGACGCGCAGCGCGCAGGCCTCTGTCAGATCGAAGGGGCGGGCGGCCTCCTGTTCGGCGATGGCCTCGATCCGGGCGGCGCGTTCGGCGGCGGGCGTGGTGCGCAGGTCAAGCTGGCTGAGCCGGACTTCGGCGTGGCTGAGGACCTCTTGCACCGGGGCGCCGTCCTGCGCCACGAAGCGGGTGCGCAGGATCTCGTGCCGGTCGGCCACGGCGGCGAAGGCGCGCTCGATGCTGGCGGTCTGGAAGCGGCCCTTCAGTTCCCAGCGCATCGCCACGTTCAGGGCCGGATCGCCGGGGGTCAACTGATCCAGGAACCACATCTGCCGCTGCATCGTGCTGCAGGGGAAGCTGGCCACCAGTTCGGGCGTGGGGCGGGGCGGCTGGTCGGTGCCCTGCAGCATCAGGAAACCCTCCGGATCTCGCGCCGGGCGCCATTGCGGAAATCCTTCAGCGATGGCCGCGCCGACACCGTCTGGCGGTCATCGGCGTGGCGGGCCAGCGCCCGGATCGACGGATGCGCCAAGAGGTCGCGCGCCTCGAGGTCCAGCCCCTCGCCCAGCATCCGCGCGGCCAGGCGGAAGATGGTCAGCGAATCCGCGCCCAGGCTGTGCAGCGTTTCGGTCACGCCGACCTCGCGGCCCAGAACCGCGGCCCAGATCGCGGCAAGCCTGCGTTCCGTGTCGGTTGCAGGGCCTTCGGCCGGGGTGGCAGGGGCGTCGGCGGCCGGATCGGGATCGGGCAGGGCCCGGCGGTCCAGCTTGCCGTTGGCCGTCTGCGGCAGCGCGGGCAGAACCATCCAGGCCTGCGGCTGCATGTAATCGGGCAACTGGCTGGCCAGCCCCGCCGCGAGCGCGGTCAGGTCGGGCACCGTGCCCGCCTGCGGCACGATCCAGGCCACCAGCCGCCTGTCGCCCGAGGCGCGGGCGCGCAGGTCGACCGCGGCCTTGTCCACCCCGGGAAGGGCGCGCAGGCGGCCTTCGATCTCGCCCAGTTCGATGCGGAAGCCGCGCAGCTTGACCTGCGTGTCCCGGCGGCCCAGCACGACGATCTCGCCGTTCGGCAGCCGCTTTGCCAGATCGCCAGTGCGGTAAAGCCCTTGGGCCACCCCGTTCAGCGTCACCACGCGAAAGGCCGCCGCCGTCAGGTCGGGCCGGTTCCAGTAGCCCAGCGCCAGACCCGCGCCGCCGATGCACAACTCGCCCACCACGCCGGGGGGCTGGGGCTCGTCGGCGTCGGAAAGCACATGCAGCGTGGTGTTGCCGATCGGGCGGCCGATGGTCACGGGGCGGCCGGGTTCCACCCTGGACAGGGCCGACCAGACGGTCGTTTCCGTGGGCCCGTACATGTTCCACAGCAGCGCGCCCCGCGCCGTCAGCCGCGCGGCAAGATCGGCCGTCAGCGGCTCGCCCCCGGCAAGGCAGGTCAGCCCCGGCCCCGGCTCCAGCCCGGCATCCAGCAGCATGTCCCACAGCGTGGGCGTGGCCTGCATCAGGGTGATGTCGCCCCGCGCCAGCCGTTCGACCAGCGGAAAGCCCTCGCGCACCGCGTCGGCAGAGGCGATGACCACCCGCCCCCCGACCGTCAGCGGCAGGAACAGTTCCAGCACCGCGATGTCGAACATCACGGTGGTGACGGCCAGGATCGTGTCGCGCGGGCCGAGCCCCGGTTCGCGCGCCATCGTGGTCAGGAAATTCACGACGGCCCGATGGGGCACGGCGACCCCTTTCGGCGTGCCGGTGGAGCCGGAGGTGAAGATGACATAGGCCGCCCGTTCGGGGTCGGCGGGCACCGGCACGGGCGTGGCGGGGGGGACCGCCGAGGGCCGGATCAGCGGCAGGCCGGGGGCGAAGGGGGCCGCCTCGGCCAGCACGGCGGCGGCTTCGGCTGTGTCCACGATGGTCTTCAGCCGCGCCGCGGGCTGGCGCGGGTCAAGCGGCACATAGGTATGCCCCGCCTTCAGCACGGCGAGAAGCGCGACCACCATTCCCGCCCCGCGCGGCAGGGCCACCGCCACCCGCGCGCCGGGCGTTGGCAGCACCTGCTGGATCGCCGCAGCCAGCGCGTCGCTGTCGCGGGCCAGTTCGGCATGGGTCAGGCGGCGGGTGTCATCTTCGACCGCCACGGCGGCGGGGTCCAGGGCGGCCCCGCGGGCGACGAGATCCTGCACCATCGCGGCGCGGTCGAAGGGCAGCGCGGTGGCATTGGCGGCGTCGATCGCGGCCTCTGTGACGGCATCCATCAGCGGCAGCCGGGCAATGGGGGTCTCTGCATCGGCGGCGATGGCCGACAGCAGGGTGCCGAAATGGCCCACCCAGCGGCGGATGGTGTCTGCGTCATGGACATCGGCGTTGTAGTCCACGTCGATGCGCAGCCCCTCGCGGCTTTCGATCGCGTTCATGAACAGGTCGAAGTTGGCCGCGGCCTTCGGGTTCGGTGCGGTGCGGAAGGTGACACCCGCCGCCGAAAGATCCTCGGGCATCCGTTCCAGATTGAACTGTACCTCGGTCAGCGGAAGGCGGTTGAGGGCGCGGGGCACCGCCAGTTCGCGCACCAGCGTGCCGAAGGTGATCCCCTGATGCTCGAAGGCGGCCATGACGGCCTGCCCCGCGCGCTTCAGATGGGCGGCGGCGGGCTCGGCCGGGTCGAAGGCCGCGCGGATCGGCAGCAGGTTCACGCAATGGCCCACCATCGCCGGGTCTTTCAGCAGCGTCTGACCGGCCGAGGGCACGCCGATTACCACGTCGCACGCCCCCGACAGGCGGCCCAGCGTGATCTGAAGCCCGGCGAAAAGCGTGGCGAAAAGCGTGCAGCCCTGTTTCGCGCCCGCCTTGCGCACGGCCTTCAGCGTCTCGGCGTCGATCCGGGCGGTCACGGTGGCCCCGGCGAAGGATTTCACCGCCGGGCGCGCCCGGTCCTCGGGCAGGTCGGGCAGCGCGGGAAGGGCGGCGAACTGCGCGCGCCAATAGGCCAGCGTCGCGGGCTCGGCCGCCGCCGGGGCCGCTGCGGCATGCGCGGCGAACGAGGGCGCGGGGGGCAGGCCATCCGCCCGGCCCTCGACCTGCGCGGCATAAAGCGCGGCAAGGTCGTTCACCATCAGGGTATAGGACCAGCCGTCGACCGCGATGTGATGCGCGGTCATCAGAAGAACGTGCCGGTCAGCCGCCAGCCGCACAAGCTGCATGCGGATCGGCGCGCCCGCAGTGATGTCGAGCGGGCGCGCGGCCTCATCCGCCACGATCCCGGCCAGCGCGGCCTCGGGGTCGGGCGCGCCGGACAGGTCGGTGACGGGCAGATCGGGTGCGAAGGGCCCGAGCACGTCGAAGCTGGCGCCATCGCGGGCAAAGACCATGCGCAGCGCATCGTGGCGGGCGATCAGCGCGGCCAAGGCCGCCGCCAGCGCCGCGTGGTCCAGCGGGCCATCCAGCCGCAGGCTGATGCCTTCGTTGAAGCTGGCCGCGGCGCGGTCACCCAGCTGGTGGGTCAGCCAGATTTCCCGCTGGCTTTCGGTCAGCGGCAGGCCGCGCGTGGGCGCGGCGGGGGCGGCCTCGGGCACCGGCGCCGCGGTGCCAAGGATGCCGACCGACAGCAACGTGTCGATCCCGCGGCTGAAGGCGGTGAAGATCTGCTCGAGGTCCGCCGCCTCATGCGCGGTGGTGATGAAGCCGCAGTAGCCGTCGAGGATATGCACCCCCTCCATCCGCATCAGCGGGAACAGAAGCGAGGCGCGGGGGTCCTGCTGGGTGGCGTTGATGACGAACCAGCCGTTGAAGGTGGTCACGAACTCGGCCAGCCCGCGGGCGCGCAGATGCGCGTTCATCCGCGCCACCAGAGCCGCGGTGCGGGCGGGCACGTCGTCCCACAGCACGCGCCCCTCGGCCTCCAGATGGTCAAGCACGGCGTCGATGGCGGCCAGCGTCAGCGGGTGGCGCACGAAGGTGCCGGCGAAGAAGGTGGGGCCGACCTCGGGCTTGCTGTCATCGCCGAACGACCACGCGCCGCCGTCCAGCGCATCCATGAAGCGCCGCTTGCCCGCCAGCAGGCCGATGGGCATCCCCCCGCCCACCACCTTGCCGTAAGTGGCCATGTCGGCCTCGATCCCCCAAAGCGCCTGTATGCCGCGGGCATGGGTGCGAAAGCCGGTGACGACCTCGTCGATCACCAGCGCGGCGCCGCCCGCCGTGGCAATCTCGCGCAGGCTGCGGACGAAGGCGGCGGGTTGCAGTTCGGGGTGGCGGCTTTGCACCGGCTCGACGATGATCGCGGCAATCTCGGCCGCATGGGCCCGCAGCCAGTCGAGCGCGTCGGGCGCGCCATAGCCCAGCACGGTCATGTTCTTCAGCCCCTCGCGCGGGATGCCGGGGGCGATCGGCAACGCGCCGGGTTCGCCCGTGCGGCGGCCGCGCACCAGAACCTCGTCGAACTGGCCGTGGTAGTCGTTCGAGAACACGATCACCCGGTCGCGCCCCGTCACCGCGCGGGCGATGCGCATGGCGGCCATGACCGCCTCGGACCCGGTGTTGCAGAAGGTCACCCGCTCGTGCCCCAGAAACCGGGCCAGCCGTTCGGCGACAGGGCCCGCCCGATCTGCCTGCGGGCCTATGGCATAGCCCCTCTCGAGCTGGGCGGCCACCGCGTGGGTGACGAAATCGGGGGAATGACCGAAGGCGGTCTGGCCAAAGCCGTTCACGACATCGACGAAGCGGTTGCCGTCGATGTCCCAGATATGGGCGCCCTTCGAGCGGTCTGCGACGATGGGGAAGGTCATTTCCTTCCAGTCGGGGTGGAACCCCGAGGCGGTGCGCGGATCGGCCAGCACGGGGCGGTAACGGGCGGTATAGTCCTTGGACCGGCCATGCCGGGCGGAATAGCGGCGCGCGAGATCGGCCACGAAGGCGCGCTGCGCCGCGTCCAGCACGGCGCCCGAAACGCTGGGGCCGCGGCCGACCTTGAAGCCCTCGTCCGTCGGTCCGGGCGTGGCGGGGGCAGGGGCCGGGGGTGCCGCGGGCATGGCAGCGACGGGCGCCGCCGTCGTGCCCGCCGCCGGGGCGGCACTCAGAAGGCGCAGTTGTTCGACAAAGACCGCCTGCATCGTCTGCAACTGGGCCTGCATCAGCCCGGCAAGGTCCCCCGCAAGCGCCGCGGGCGCCGCAGCCATCACCGGCGCCGCCATGGCCTGCGCCGCGACAGTGGCAGGCGCGGGCGCGGCCACGGGGTCGGGCGGCATCACCGCGTCCAGATGCGCCGCCAGCGCGGTGACGGTGGGATGATCCGACAGCATCGCCCGGAACGAGACCGCCACGCGGTAGTCCCGCTCCAGCGCCGCCGCTGCCTGCGCCATGAAGAGCGAGTCGAACCCCAGTTCAAGGAAGGGCGTTCCGGCATCCGCGGCCGTGAGGCTTTCGCCCGAGACATCGGAGAAAAGCGTCAGCAGTTCCGTGACAAGGCGCGGCTTGCGATCGGTGTCGGGCATGGCGGGCAACTCTGGCAGCGTGGAAACCGGGGACGCGGGAACGGGGGCGGCGGTCTCGGGCACCTGCGGTGCGGGCCAGAAACGGCTGCGGAAGAACGGATGCGCGGGCAGCGAGACCTTGCGCGCCCCGCGTGGCAGGCGCGACCAGTCCACCGGCACGCCCGCCGCCCAGAGACCCGCGAAGGCTGTGGCCATGGCGGTCTGGTCATCGGTGTCGGTCTGGGCATGATCCGGCAGAGAGTGGAAGACCCCGCCATGTGCGCCGCGCTTCAGGGTCTGCGCGGCCAGCGCGGACAGGGTGCGGCCCGCCCCCACCTCCAGCAGAACGGGTGTACCGAGAGAGGCGGTCGCCTCGACGGCGGCCTGGAAATCCACCGGGGCGCGGGCCTGGGACGCCCAATAGGCGGGGCTCTGCGCCTCATCTGCCGTCATCGGCGCGCCGGTGACGGACGAGATGATGGGGATTGCGGGCGCGTTCAGGGCGATGCCGCGCAGCGCGTCTTCCAGTGCGGGCACCACCGGGTCCATCATGGCGGAATGGAAGGCGTGCGAGGTGTGCAGCGGGCTACAGGCGATCCCAGCCGCCGCCAGCCGCGCTTGCAGCGCCCCGATGGCCCCGACCGGCCCCGCGACCACCTGCAACTGCGGCGCGTTGCGGGCGGCAAGGTCGACCCCGTCGCCCAGATGGGGGGCCAGCGCCTCGACCGATGCGCGAACCGAAAGCATGGCCCCCGTCGGCTGGTCCTGCATCAGACGGCCGCGGGTGGCGATCAGGCGCAGCGCATCGTCAAATCCCATCACCCCCGCGATGACGGCGGCGGCGAATTCGCCGACGGAATGGCCGATCATCGCATCGGGCCGGATGCCGCGCGCCTGCCACAGGCGGGCGGTGGCGATCTCTGTCAGGAACAGGGCGGGCTGGGTCAGCCGGGTGTCGCGCAGGACGCGGGCTACGTCGGCATCGGCCGTGCCGTCAGCGCGCAGAAGCCGCGCGATGTCCGTGCCGATCAGCGGGCGCAGGATTTCGGCGCCGCGGTCGATCCAGCGGGCGTATTCGGGTTCGGTCGCGTAAAGGCCCTTGCCCATGCCGGGGTATTGCGCGCCCTGGCCCGGGAACATCATCACCACCCTGGGCGGGTTGGCCGGCGCCCGCCGCCCCGCGCCCGCCGCGCGCAGCTTCCCCGCGGCCTCGGCCGCCGTGCGTGCGGCGATGGCCAGCCGGTAAGGATGCTGCCGCCGCCCCTCCTGCAGGGTGAAGGCGGCATCGGGCAGGGCGGGGGCGCCGCGCGCCTCCAGCCGGTCGGCCAGTTGCCGGGCCAGTTCGGCCAGCGCCTCGGGCGATGCGGCGGACAGGGGCAGGGCCTGCGGCGCGGCGGGCTGATCGGCGGCTACGCTCGCGGGCGCCTCTTCCAGCACCAGATGGACGTTGGTGCCACCCACCCCAAAGGCGCTGACACCGGCCCGGCGGGGGCCGGGGCTGTGCCACGGCATCAGCCGGTCGGCGATGCGGAAGGGGCCGGCGGACAGGTCGATCCGCGGGTTCGGGCTGCGGAAGTTCGCCACCGGCGGGATTTCCCCCGCCTTCAGCATCAGCACCGTCTTGATGACGCCCATCACCCCGGCGGCGGTATCCAGATGCCCGATGTTGCCCTTGACCGAGCCCAGCGTGACCGTGCCGGGCCGCCCCGGGCCGAAGGCCTGCGTCAGCCCCGCCACCTCGATCGGGTCGCCCAGCGGTGTCGCGGTGCCGTGGCATTCGACATGGCTGATCGTCTCGGCCGCCACCCCGGCATCGCGGATCGCGGCGCGGATCGCCTCGGCCTGCCCGGTGACCGACGGGGCGGTGTAGCTGATCTTGGCCGCGCCGTCGTTGGTGACCCCGACACCCCGGATGACGGCGTGGATCTGGTCGCCCGCCACCAGCGCATCGGCCAGCCGTTTCAGCACCACAACGCCCGCGCCATGGCCGAAGACGGTGCCGCTGGCCTGCGCGTCGAACGGGCGGCAGAGCCCGTCATCCGACGTCATGCCGCCGTCCTGCGCCATGTAGCCGCGCTTCTGGGGGAAGGTGATCGACACGCCCCCCGCAAGCGCCGCATCCGCCTGTCCGCTGCGCAGCGCGGTGACCGCCTGTGCGATGGCGGTCAGCGACGTGGAACAGGCCGTCTGAACCGTCATCGCCGGCCCCTTCAGGTCCAGCTTCCAGGCCACGCGGGTCGACAGGCTTTCGGGCAGGTTCCCGGTCAGTGTCAGGTAATCGGCGATCTGGTAGCCGCTGGCGAAGGCGGTCGCCGCCTCGGCCGAGGGCAGCAGCGTGCCGATCAGGTAGGTGCTCATTGCACTGCCGGCCCAGACCCCGATCGGGCCGGGGGCGCGGGCGGGGTCGATCCCGGCGTCGTCCAGCGCCTCGGCGCACAGCTCCAGAAAGACCCGCGCCTGCGGGTCCATCCGCTCGGCCTCGCGCGGAAGGATGCCGAAGAACGCGGCGTCGAACAGGTCGGCATCCGGCAGGACCGACCGTGCCGGGACATAGGCGGGGGCGCGGCGCTGGTCGGGGGTGAAGCCATCCTCGGCGTCGACGGGCGCGAAACGTGGGATCAGGTTCGCGCCCGCGCGCAGGTGCTGCCAGAAGGCGGCAAGCGTGTCGGCCCCGGGAAACCGCCCGGCAAGGCCCACGATCGCGATGTCGCGGTCGCGCGCCTCGGCGGCCGGTGTGACTTGGGCGGCGGCGGGGGCGGGGGCCAGCGCGGCTAGCCGCGCGGCAAGCTCGCCAAGGCGCGGGGTTTCGAACATCAGGGTGATGTCAAACCGCTGGCCAAGGCGGGCCTCCATCCGCGAATGCGCCTCGATCAGTTGCAGCGAACTGCCGCCCGCGTCGAAGAAGGTCTGGTGCGCGCCGGGAAGCGGGCCGCCAAGGATCTCTTGCCAGAGGACCGCGATCACCGGGCACAGATCCTGCGCGGGGGGCTGCGGTGTGGCGGCGGCGGGCACGGGGGGTGCCGCGTCAAAGAGCGCCAGCAGCGCGCGGCGATCGTTCTTGCCTGCGGGCGTCAGCTTCCAGTCGGTCGTGACCTTCGTCGCCCGCGGCAGGCTGGCGGGGTGAAGGGTGCGGGCGGCGCCCTCAAGCACGTCGCGCACGAAGGCGGCTTCGTCGGCGGGCATGTCGCCCCTTGGCCGCAGGACCGCTGCGATCTTCCTGTCGCCGCCATGCCCCGCGATCACGCCCACGGTGGCATCGGCCACGCCGGGCTGGTCGCGCAGCACATGTTCCACCCCGTCCAGTTCGATCCGGCGCCCGCCGATCTTCACCTGCCGGTCCAGCCGCCCGTGGAAATCGAAGACGCCATCGGGGTTCTGCGTGGCCAGATCGCCCGTCAGATAGACCAGCCCCGCCTTGCCCGGCCTCGGGTCGGCGATGAAGGCCGCGGCGGTCTTGTCGGGCCGGTTCCAGTAGCCATGCGCCACACCAAGGCCGGAAATCACCAGTTGCCCGGTGGCGCCCGCGGGCAGCGGTTTCAGATCCTCGTCCACCACGAAGCAGTCCTCGTGGTTCAGCGACCGGCCGATGGGAAGGGGGCGGCCGTCCAGCATCTCGGGCGTGATGCGGATGCCAAGGCTGTCAACGGTGCCTTCGGTCGGCCCGTAGAAGTTCTGCAAAACCAGATCGGGATAGGCGTCCAGCAGCTTCTTCGCATGCACCGAGGACATCACGTCGCCTACCGACAGGATCATCCGCGCGCTGGCGAAGGCGGCAAGCTGATGATCCACCATCATGTGGTTCAGCCCGGCGTAGAACATCGCGGCCGTGGTGCGGTGGGTGATCATGACCCGGCCGATCTCGTCCAGCGCGGGGAAGGGGGCCTCGACCACCGCACAGGCGGCACCGTTCAGAAGCGGCGCCCAGATGTCGAAGGTCGACCCGTCGCAGGCGATGGTATTGGAATGCAGCACCACGTCATCGGGCCGCATGTCGAGCGCGGGTTGACGGTAGGCGAACGAGGTCACCCCCCGCTGCGGCACCACCACGCCCTTGGGCTGGCCGGTGGTGCCCGAGGTGTACATGACATAGGCCACCGTTTCCGCCTCGGCCTCGGGCAGGGGGGCGGTCGGGCCCGGGCCCGTCATCGCCTGTTCCAGCGGCAGGGCAGGCAGCCCGGCAGGCAGGATGGCGGCCGCGCGGTCGGCATAGCGGCCCGCCACCAGCGCGGCCTTCAACGGCACGTCGGTGGCGATGAACGGCAACTGTTCGGGCGCATGCGTCGGGTCCAGCGGCACGAAGGCCGCGCCCGCGCGCAGGATGCCCAGCATCCCCACCACGGCATTGACCGAGCGCGAGTCGAGCAGGCCCACGAAATCGCCCTTGCCCACCCCCAGCGCGTTCAGCCGGGCGGCGATGGCGCCCGCGGAGGCCTCGGTCTCGCGATAGGTCAGGCGGCGGGCATCGGCGAGCAGGCAGGGCGCGTCGGGGGCCGCGGCGGCGGCGGCGGCGAACAGCGGCCAGATCGGGCCGACGGGATCGGGGCGGAGGGTCATTGGCATCCTCTCGATGCTTCCGGGCCGCGTGCCCCGGCCGCGACGCCCGCCGCCGGGGTCGTCCTGCCGATGCTGGGAGTGGTTCGGGTCCTGGGCATCATTCTGAAATCGCTAAGGGTTTACGGGTCTCATCTGACGGTGCCCCGCGCCGGGGCGGTGTGGTCCACGGCTCATGCCCCCGCGCGGCGGTTGCGGCGGGCGCGGGCGGCCTCGCGCAGGGCGGGATCGGCTGCGATCAGCGCCAGCAGGTAGATCGCGGTTGCCGGCACCACCACGCCGAAGGCCCGCACCAGCGCGGGCAGATCTTCGAACAGCCGCAGATCGCGCATCAGCAGGATCACCGCCGCGCCCAGCAGCACCGGCAGGACAAGGCGGCGGCCTTCCACCACCACCTCGTGCCAGTCGATGCCGCCGTGACGTTCCAGCAGCCGGTTCGTGGCCACCGCGGCCACGATGCCCACCGCCACCTGCGACCAGGCCACCGCCTGAAGCCCCAGCATCGCCCCCAGCGTGGTGCCCGCGACGGTCAGCACCAGCAGGATCAGGTTGAACCTGGGCAGCCGACCCACCTCGCCGTTCAGCGACAGGATCGGTTCCGTCACCGTGGCCTGCAGCGACAGCGCGCGGGCGAGCGCCAGGATCCCCACGACCGGCAGCGCGGGCAGCCATTTCGGGCCCAGCAGCCCCGAGATCAGGTCTTCCCCCATCAGCGTAAGCCAGATGAAGACGGGTGCGCCGACGGCGAAGAGCAGCTTGAAATACAGGTTCACCTGCGCCTGGAAGCCCCGGCTGCGCAGCCCGTGTTCGTCGCGGGCCTGGCGGAACATGCTCCAGGCCAGAACGAGGCTGGGCGCGCCGATGATTTCCGCGATCGAGCCCACCAGCCGCTGCGCGGCGCGGTAATAGCCGACCGACGCCGGGCCAAGGAAGCCGCCGATGATGAAGGTGGCGATGTAAAGCCGCAGGTTCAGGATGAACCGGCTGGAAAAGATGTGCCAGGAGTAGACGCCAAGCTGCCGCAATTCGTGGCGTGGCATACCGAACAGAGGCGCGCGGCGGGTCACGGCAAAGCTGATCGCCAGGTGGGTGGTCTGGTAGGCCAGCCGTCCGAAGACCAGCGAATAGACCCCCCAGCCGTGATGCAACAGCAAAAGCGCCGTCGCCATGCCCGTGATCTCGCCGATGCTTTCGGCAATCGCCGAGCCGCGCAACCCGTCGCGCCAGATCATCATGCCCTTCTGGGCCGAACAGGTGGTGGCGATCACCACCCAGGCCGAGAACATGAGGACCAGATGCATGGCAACGGCGTCGAAGCCAAGCCACAGCCCGCCCGCGCCGACCAGGGCGCCGACCACACCGAAGGCCACCCCGACCCAGATCGAGACCATCACGACCTGCCGCGGCACCGTATCGTCGCCCGACCAGGACATGATGTAGGGCGCCCAGCCCACCTCGGACATCCGCAGGAACAGAAGCGCGCAGGTGGAGACAAGGGCAAAGAGCCCGAATTCCGCCGGTGACAGCACGCGCGCGGCGGCGATGAACAGGATCAGCTGGCTGCCCTGCGCGATGATGCGTTCGGCCACCGTCCAGGCGCCGCCGCTCAACGACTCGCGTGTCGCCGCGCGGCTGGAATCTTCGGGTACCTCCGTCACGTCACGGTCTCACTTGTCCCAACAGCGGTCTGCACCGCGACACGCATGTACCCCCGGGGTGCCGCGGCGCCATCATCACGGCGGGGCGGCGGTCTCGCAACTGCCGAAGTGGCGTTGCTGCGGCAGAATTGTGGCAAATGATGTGCGAAGTGGCCGCGGTGCGTGGCGGAATGTTTTGCAAATCAAACACTTGGACGAAGGGCGCGGCCTTGTTTCGTGGTCGTTTCCCTCGCGGAAACTCACATTTGTTAACATTCGGCTAACCTTCGCGCGGAACGATGTCTAACGATTCAGAGCTATGATTCGGTTATTTTCCCCTCATGAGGGGTGTCCCGTCAGCGGGGTGTGTGTGCATGTTCAAGTCGATCCAGTCTTCCGGCCTCGTTACCGATTCCACCACCGCCCGCGACTGGGCGGATTGGGAATTGGGCAGCGCCGATCTGGAACCCGTGGTGCTTGCCCCCGTCCCGGTCGGCAAGCGCGCCCTGGATCTGGTGCTGACCGCGGCGGCTGTCTTTGCAATCGCCCCCGTCTTCGGGCTTGTCGCGCTGGCGATCCTTGTCGTTGACGGGCGTCCGGTGTTCTACCGGCACCGGCGGATCGGGCGGGGCGGGCGGCCGTTCCACTGCCTGAAATTCCGGACCATGGCGATCGGGGCAGAGGCGATCCTGAACCGGCACCTTGCCTGCAGCGCGGCGGCCCGGCAGGAATGGCAGGCCCTGCGCAAGCTTACGGATGACCCGCGGGTGACGCGGCTGGGGTCGTTCCTGCGCAGGTCCAGCCTCGACGAGTTGCCGCAACTGTGGAACGTCTGGAAGGGCGAGATGTCGCTGGTTGGTCCGCGCCCCATCGTGGCCGATGAACTGGCGCAGTACGGGGCGGATCAGGCGGCCTATCTGTCGGTTCTGCCCGGAATGACGGGGGCCTGGCAGGTGGGCGGGCGCAGCGACACCACCTATGCCGAACGGGTGGCGATGGACGTGGACTATGTCCGTACCCGCAGCCTGATGGGGGATCTGGGTATTCTGCTTCAGACGGTGGGGGTGGTCTTGCGGCGGAGCGGCGCCCGCTGACGCGATCAGAACAGGAGGGCGAGGCCGATCACGACGACGACCCAGAACAGCAGGCTTGCCCCCAGCGCCACACGCCAGATCACCCAACGCGGCTGGGCCTCGATCGTGCGGGCCAGCGCATCGATCGGCTGAACGTCCGGTGCGGGCTGCGCCCCGACGTCCAACGAACCGCGAAGATCTACCTCTTGACCAGGCATCGTGTTCTCCAACAGCTGTCCCAGGCCGAAGGATGCCGCGCATATTAGGGCTAAAATGCGACTGATACTAGCCATTGCCACGACAGGCCGGGCGCCCATCCTTGCCCAGACCTTGCCGCATCTGCTGACCCAGACGGCACGGCCCGATCTGCTGGTTCTCAGCGTGGCAGGCCCTGATGATGTGGACCCCGACGTGCTGGAAGGGCTGGACATTCCGCGGCTGATGCTGAGCGGCCCGCGCGGGCTCTGCGCGCAGCGCAACCGGGTGCTGGATCTCTTGCGGGCCGACGATATCGTGCTGATGCTGGACGACGATTTCGTCATGGCGCCCGATTATGTGGCGCAGGTGCTAAGGCTCTTTCGCGATGCCCCCGATGTGGTGATGGCCACGGGGACGGTGCTGGCCGATGGAATTCGCGGGGCAGGCTATGATTTCGCCGAGGGGCTCGTGCGACTGCGGGCGGCGCAGCCGCCCGCGCCGCAGCCGCTGAGGCCGGTCTATAACGGTTATGGCTGCAATATGGCCTTCCGCGCCCATCCGGTGGTCGAACGGGGGCTGCGGTTCGATCAGCGGCTGCCGCTCTATGGCTGGCTGGAGGATGTGGACTTCTCTCGCCAGATGGCCCAAGCGGGGCGGATCGTGCAATCCACCGCGCTGACCGGCGTGCATCTTGGGACCAAGATGGGGCGGACACCGGGGGTCAAGCTGGGCTATTCGCAGATCGCTAATCCGCTGTATCTGATCGGCAAGCGCACGATGAGCCGCCGCCGCGCCCTGCGGATGCTGGCGCAGAACGTGGTGGGGAACCTGATCCGGCTGCCGCGCCCCGAGCCGTGGATCGACCGGCGCGGGCGGCTGCGCGGGCATCTGCTGGCGCTACGCGACCTGCTGCGGGGGCGGCTTCGGCCGGAACGGGTGCTGGAGCTTTAGCGCAGGCTTGCCTCGACCCGGAAACCGGGGGGGATCGTGTCGCGCCCGTCCAGCACCAGATCGGCCATGGCCTCGGCCACCCGGGGCGCCACGCCGAAGCCGATCTTGAAGCCGCCATTGGCAACGTAATGCCCATCCCGCCCCGGCCAGGGGCCCAGCATCGGCGCCCGGGTGACGGCGCGGGGGCGCACGCCCGCCCAGCGGTCCAGTACCGGCGCCGCGGCCAGCGCGGGCACCGCGGCGATGGCGCGGGCGTGCAGCGCGTCAAGCTGCGCGTCGGTGCCGACGGGGTCGTCGAAGTCGCGCTCGCTGGTCGAGCCGATCGCCACCGTGCCGTCTTGATGCGCCACGATGTGCAGCCCGTCGACAAACAGTTGCGGCAGGTCGCGCGCGTCATGGGCGAGCGTCAGCGATTGGCCTTTGACCCCGGCGCCCACGGTCCTGCCCAGCGCGGCAGAAAGGTCTGCCAGCCCCTGCCAGCCGGTGGCCCAGACCACCGCGCCGCCGGGTTCCGCGCGGCCACCGATCACCACCTCGGCCCCCCGGGTGCGCAGTGCCGCGGCCAGCGCCGCCCCGGCCTGCCGCGGGTGCATCCGGGCGCTCAGCGTATCGTGGATCACAAGGCCCGTGGGCGTGGCGGGCGCCCAGCCGGGGAACCGGTCGGCGGGTACCACCTGCCAAAGGGCGCGGCCCGCCCAGATCTGCGCTGCTGTGACCGCGCGTGCCTTTGCCAGCGCCACCGCCGCGGCATCGGCCAGCGGCTGCACGCGCCCGCTGCGGCCATAGCCCGCCGACAGTCCGCCCGCGGCTTCGACCCGCTGCCACCAGGCTTCGGCCATCAGCAGGCTGTCGAGCTGGAACTGCTTCTTGTCGTTCCAGTGTTCGGGCACATGCGGGGCCAGCGCGCCCACCTGCCCGCCGCTTGACCCCGCGCCGATGGCCGTGGTCTCGATCAGGCGCACCCTTGCGCCCCGGCACAGGCACTCCCAGGCGACCGAAAGCCCGAAGATGCCGCCGCCCATCACCGTCACGTCCGGCGTTGCCATTCCCCGCGCCTTTCTGCACTGTCGCGCCGAAGGGTTTAGGGGAAATGCAGCAGAGCGACCAGACCGCAGCGATCGCCTGGCGCGAGGGCGGCTTGCCCGTCTCTACCCGGTTCGACGATCCGTATTTTTCCTTGCAGAACGGGCTGGCGGAAACGCGGCATGTCTTTCTGGCCGGAAACCGGCTGCCAGAGCGGTTCCGCGACGGGTTCCGCATTGCCGAACTGGGCTTCGGAACCGGGCTGAACATGCTGGCGACGGTCATCGCCTGGCAAGCCTCGGGGGCGCAGGGAAGGCTCTCTTTCACCAGTTTCGAGGCGTTTCCGATGGCCGCGCCCGATATCGCCCGGGCGCTTGCTGCCTTTCCCGAGGCCTTGGCCGTGGCGACCCCGTTCCTGGATGCCTGGGCTGCGGGGCAGACCGTGTTCGACCTGGGCGGGCTGCGGGCCGAGGTGATCCTGGGCGATGCACGCGAGACGCTGCCCGCCTGGGCGGGGCTTGCGGATGCCTGGTTCCTTGACGGCTTTTCCCCGGCCAAGAACCCCGAACTGTGGTCCGAGGCCCTGATGGCCCAGGTGGCCCGGCACACCGCGCCGGGCGGCACCTTTGCCACCTATACGGCGGCGGGCTTTGTCCGCCGGGGGTTGCAGGCCGCCGGATTTCAGGTAGAGCGGCGCCCGGGCCACGGAACGAAGCGACATATGACCGCTGGCCAGCTGGACCCGCGATGACCGAACAGAACACCCGCCTCGGTATCCTGCTGATGGTCGCGACCACGGTCGTCTTTTCAGCGCAGGATGCGATCTCGCGCCACCTGGCCAGCCAGTACAGCGTGTTCATGGTGGTGATGATCCGGTTCTGGTTCTTTGCCGCCTTTGTCACGCTGGTGGCGGCCCGCGTGCCGGGCGGTTTGCGCGCGGCGGTCAAGACGCATCTGCCGGGGGTACAGATATTCCGTGGCGCCCTGCTGGTGGCCGAGGTGGTGGTGATGGTCGTGGCCTTCACCAAGCTGGGGCTGGTGGAAAGCCATGCGGTCTTCACCTGTTATCCGCTGCTGGTGGCGGCGCTGTCGGGGCCGGTGCTGGGCGAAAAGGTCGGCTGGCGGCGCTGGACCGCGATCGGGATCGGCTTTCTGGGCGTTCTCATCATCCTGGAGCCGGGGGTTGCGGTCTTTTCACCCTGGGCGCTGGTGCCGCTGGTCGCCGCCTTCATGTTTGCGCTTTACGGGCTTCTGACGCGCTATGTGGCGCGCAGGGATGCCGCGTCGGTCAGCTTCTTCTGGACCGGGATCGCGGGCGCCGTGGCCATCACCGGGCCGGGCCTGTGGTTCTGGCAGCCGATGAGCGGGCCCGACTGGGGATGGATGGCGCTGTTGTGCTGCACCGGGGCGCTGGGGCACTGGCTCTTGATCCGCGCCTTCGAGGTCGCCGAGGCCAGTGCGATCCAGCCTTTTGCCTTCCTGCAACTTGTGTTTGCCTCGATCCTCGGCACAACGCTTTTCGGTGACCGTCTGGAACCCAACGTGGTGCTGGGCGCGGCCGTCGTGGTGTCGGCAGGCGTCTTCACGCTGTGGCGGGCGCGGGTGAAGAAGGCCGCTATCGTTGGCCCTTCAGCTCTGCCGTAAGCCGGATCGGAAGCGACCGGCCGGCCAGCTTGGCGCGGTAGATCTCGTAGCTTTCGGACACGCGCATGATGTAATCGCGGGTTTCCGTGAATGGGACGCTTTCGATCCAGTCGATCGGGTCCACGCCCGGCGCGCGGGGGTCGCCCAACTGGTCGATCCAGGCGCTGGCGCGGTTGGGCCCGGCGTTGTAGCCCGCGGCCACCAGCGTCAGGGCGGGGCCGAACTGGTCGATCAGCTTGGCCAGATAGGCGCTGCCGAAGGCCGCGTTGTAATCGCCATCCTGCGTCATCCGCGCCCGGTCATAGGCGAGCCCGGTGACCGAGGACATGTGCTTGGCCGTGGCCGGCATCACCTGCATCAGCCCCAGCGCCCCCGCCGGGCTGACCACGGTTTCGTCGAACTCGCTTTCCCGCCGGGCGATGGCAAGCGCCAGATCGGTGGGCACCGGGAGGCGGGCCTTGGCCAGGCTCGTCAGCGGGAAGTAGGCCCGCGGCAGGATCACGTTGCGGTCGGCGGCCTTCTTTGCCACCAGCACGGCGATGTGCGGCTCGTTCAGGCTGAGCGCAAGGTTCGCCATCTGGCCCAGCCCCGTCGCATCCAGCCTTTCCGCCACATGCAGGAAGAACCGCTTGGCCAGCGTGCGATCGCCCGCCTTCTGCAACAGAAGCGCGGCCTGGATCACCGGGCTTTGCAGGAAGGCCGCGCCGCGCCAGTCGGGCAGGGTGTCGCCCAGCAGAGCGGGGTCCAGCGGCAGGCCCGCCTTTTCGGCCGACAGAAGGCCGTAGAAGGCGGTCTGGAAGGTTGCGCCCCTGGCATAGGCCGTGCGGGCGGCGGTCGCATCGCCCATCGCCTCGGCAGCGCGGCCTTCCCAGTAGGCGGCGCGTGACAGGCTGATCGGCGTCGTCACCGCCTTGCCAAGGTTCTGGAAGTGCTTCAGCGCGGTGCGCGGATCGTGCAGCTTCTGAAGCGCGATGTAGCCCGCCAGGAATTCCAGATCCGCATAGGCGCCCCCACTGGTCAGGAAGTCGTTGGCGGCGATCCGGTAGGCCTTGCGCGCATCGCCGCCCACCATTTCGCGGCGGGCCAGGCGGGCGCGTTCGCTGGCCCAGGCCTCGGGGTCACCCAGCGCCTTGGCCGAGGTGGAATACTGCAACAGCAGGTCCGCTGCGCCATCAAGGTTGCCGGTGGCATAGCGGTATTCGAACCGGTCATGCGCCAGGCCCGGATCGTTCTGCCGGGCGGATGGCACCGCGGACACCAGCGCGTCCACCCCCTTGGCTTCGGTCTGAAGCGCGATGCGCGCCTTGCCAAGCGCCTGCGCGGCGGGGCCGACAAGCGGCAGCATCCGCCCCGCCTCGGTCGTGCGGCCGCGCCAGAGCAGCATGTCAAGCCGCCGCTCGTGCAGGGGGGCCAGGCTGGGGCCGAAGGCGGCAAGTTCGGCCTGCTGTTCGTCGGCCGCATAGGGCAGCGCCAGCCAGGCACGCCCTGCCTCGGCCAGCGCGTCATTGGCGCGGCCCATCCGTTGCAGCGCGGCCTGCAGGGCCAGCGACCCGGCGGCGGTGCGCGGCGCATCCTTGGCGAAATAGGCGATCACGTCGGGGGCGGCCACGTCGGTGGTGATCGTCGCCTCGCCCTTCTGGCGCAGGAAGGTCAGGCCCGGCCAGTCGGGGTGGCGCGTCAGGAACGCGGCGTATTCGGCAAACGTCCCGTCGCCGTCGCGCAGGCGTTCCCATTCGACCACGTCCACTTGCAGGGCGCCCGCCTGCCGGGCCGAGGCAAGGGCCGCATCCCAGTTCTTCTGGTCGGCCAGTTGCAGTGCATCGGCAAAGGGCCCACCGTCGGCCGCGACCGGCCCGGCCAGGGCCAGCAGCAGCAGGGTGAGGGGCAGAAGGTTGCGGGGCGGCGTCATGCGTCCTGTGGGGGTGCTTCGGGGTTGCGGGATTGGCCGAGTGTAACGGCCGGGGGCGGGGCTGCAACACACAAACTTGGCAAGCTCGTGATGCCCGGCTAGGGTCCGCCGGACATCAGACCGGGCGACTCGCAAGGCGCCCAGAACAAGGAGAGTGCGTGTCATGATCAAAGGGATCAAAGGGTCCATCCCCGCCCTGGTGACGCCGTTCAAGAACGGCGAGCTGGATCTGGACACGCTGAAAAAACTGGTCGAGTGGCACATCGCCGAAGGCTCGACCGGGCTGGTTCCGGTGGGCACGACGGGCGAGAGCCCGACGCTCAGCCATGAAGAGCACGAGCGCGTGGTGGAAGAGGTGGTCAAGGCCGCCGCGGGCCGCGTGCCGGTGATCGCAGGTGCGGGGTCGAACAACACGGTCGAGGGGATCCGCCTGATCCGCCATGCCGAGCGGGTGGGCGCCGATGCCGCGCTGGTGGTGACGCCCTATTACAACAAGCCCACGCAGGCCGGGATGTTCGCCCATTTCAAGGCGCTGCATGACAGCTGCACCCTGTCGATCGTGATCTACAACATCCCCGGCCGGTCGGTGGTGGACATGACGCCCGAGACGATGGGCGAACTGGCCAAGCTGCCGCGGATCATCGGGGTAAAGGATGCCACCGGCGACATCACCCGGGTGTCGAAGCAGCGCCAGACCTGCGGGCCCGATTTCATCCAGCTTTCGGGCGAGGATGCCTCGGCGCTGGGGTTCAACGCGCATGGCGGGGTGGGCTGCATTTCCGTGACCGCCAATGTCGCGCCGCGGCTTTGTGCCGAATTCCAGGCCGCCACGCTGGCGGGCGACTATGCGAAAGCGCTGGAATATCAGGACCGGCTGATGCCGCTGCACACCGCGATCTTCCTGGAGCCCGGCGTGGCGGGGGCGAAATACGGCCTGTCGCGCCTGGGGCTTGCCTCGGACGAGGTGCGGCTGCCGCTGGTCGGGCTGACCGATGCAACCAAGGCGCGGATCGATGCCGCCATGCGCCACGCAGGGTTGCTGAACTGACACAGATGTAGCGAAACGGCAACAGGGGTTGCGGAAGATCCGCAACCCCTTCTGGTTCCTTGTTTTAACCATCTTTGTGCACAGATGTTGGGCAGAGAGGTGTGTGATGCTGGAACATCTGCCGAGAGACGTGCGTGAAGGTCTGTTGCAAGCCCGCAAGCGGGCCGAACGGAAAAGCTCGCGCCTGCGTCTGCAGGTCGGCACCCAGCAGCACCCGATCCTGCGCATGTGGGACAGGGGGCTTGCCCTGGATGCCGCCACGGCGCCGCACCTGCGCGGGCTGGTCGACATCTATGACGGCTCGCGCCACCTGTGGCAGGCGCTCATCATCGCCTCGTCCGAGGCCGAGGGCGAACTGATCTGCGAATTCAAGTGGATCCACGAGGCGCTGGATCGCGCCCCGCTGGATTTCGAGCGGGACGAGAACGCCCCCGCGGGTCTCTTGCCGCGCGGCTGAGGGTTATTGCAGGTCGCGGAAGGCGGTCTGCAACCGCTCCACCGCCTCGGCCACGACGCTGCGCGGCGTCGCCAGGTTGAAGCGCATGAAGCTTTCGCCGCCCTTGCCGAAGGTTCCGCCGTGGTTGGCCGCGATCTGCGCCTGGCGTTCCACCCTTGCGGTGAACTCGGCCGCGGCCATGCCGGTGCCCGCGAAATCGACCCAGGCGAGGTAGGTCGCCTCCAGCGGCATCGACCGCAGGCCGGGGATGGCGTTGATGCCTGCGTCGAACAGCGCGCGGTTGCCTTCCAGGTAGGCCATCAGCCCATCCACCCAGGCCGCGCCTTCCGGCGAATAGGCGGCGGTGGCCATGACCATCCCGAAGGAATTGGGCGAGATGCCAAGCGCGGCCAGCCGCCCGGCGAAGCGGGCGCGCAGCGTGGCATCGGGGATGATGACGTTGCCGGAATGGCAGCCCGCGATGTTGAACGTCTTGGTGGTCGAGGACATGATGACCAGCCGGTCAAGAATGTCCGGCGCGGCCTTGGACATGATGGTGTGGCGCTGCCCCGGCATTACCAGATCGTGGTGGATCTCGTCCGACACCAGGATCAGGTCGTGCCGCCGCGCAAAGGCGGCCACGCCCGCAAGCTCGGCCGCCGTCCAGACCCGGCCGCCCGGGTTGTGCGGCGAGCAGAGGATCAGCATGGTCTCGCGCCCGGTCATCTGGGCGTCCCACGCGTCGAAGTCCATCTGATACCGGCCGTCGGCCAGTGCCAGGGGGCATTCCACCACCTCGCGCCCGGCGGCTTTGATGACGCGGGCGAAGGCGTGGTAGACCGGGGTCATCAGCACCACGCCATCGCCGGGCTTGGTGAAGGCATCCACGCAAAGCGCGGTGCCGTTGACCAGACCGTGCGTGGTCAGGATGCTGTCGGCCGCCACATCCCATCCGTGCCGCGTGGCCATCCACCAGCGGATCGCGTCCAGATAGGCGCGGTCATCGCCGAAGTAGCCGTAGATCCCGTGATCGACCATGCCCTGCACCGCTGCGCTGACGCAGGCCGGGGGCCGGAAGTCCATGTCGGCGACCCACATGGCGATGCCGGTATCGGTCGGCACGCCGTAGATTTTCTCCATCATGTCCCATTTGGAGCAATGGGTGCCGCGGCGGTTGATGATCTCGTCGAACGACATGGGGCCCTCCGTTTGCGCGCGAGCCTAGCGAGTCGGGCGGCCAGCGCAAGGGTGGAGTGGGTGTGTCAATGCGAAAATTCCTGCATTAGCCGCAAGCGCACGAAATATTCCCGAATTATCGGCAATTATGGGGAAAAGTATCTGCATATGGCGGCTTTCTAAGAACTTGTGCCCTTGCCGTGGCTGATCCACGTCGCCGTTGCGCGGCGGGGCATCATCGCCTAAATCCACGGGCATGAGCATCCGCCCCATCCTGATCCATCCCGACCCCCGGCTGAAGAAGCTGTGCGACCCGGTAGAGAGCCTCTCGCCCGAGATCGGCAAGCTGGCCGAAGACATGCTGGAGACGATGTACGACGCGCCCGGCATCGGCCTCGCGGCGCCGCAGGTCGGCATCACCACGCGGCTGATCGTGATGGATTGCGTTAAAGAGGCCGAGGCGCCGCCGCGCCCGATGGTTCTGGTGAATCCGGTCATCACCTGGTCGTCCGAGGCGCGCAGCGTCTATGAAGAAGGCTGCCTGTCGATCCCCGAGCAATATGCCGATGTGGAACGCCCGGCCGAGGTGCGGGTGCGCTGGACGGCACTGGACGGCACCACGCAGGAGGAAGAGTTCAAGGGGCTCTGGGCCACCTGCGTGCAGCACGAGATCGACCATCTGGATGGCAAGCTGTTCATCGACTACCTGACAGGGCTGAAGCGGCAGATGATTACCCGGCGGATGGAAAAGCTGAAGCGCGAGCGGGCGCGGGCGTGAGCGACCGGCCGATCCTGCGGATGCCCGACGCACGCCTGCGCCATGTGGCCGCGCCGGTGGGCGAGGTGACGGACGAAATTCGCGCGCTTGCCGATGAAATGCTGCGCGTGATGTATGCCGCACCGGGCCGGGGCCTGGCCGGGCCGCAGATCGGCGAGATGCGGCGGATCTTCGTGATGGACTGCGGCTGGAAAGAGGGGGCGCCCGACCCCCGCGTGATGATCGACCCCGAGATCGTCTGGGCCAGTCCGGAAACCGTGTCCTGTTCAGAGGGCTGCCTGTCCTTGCCGGGGATGACCGTCGAGGTGACCCGGCCCGCCGCGGTAAGGCTGCGGTTTACCGGGCTGGACGGCGCGCGGCACGACGACGCGTTCACCGGCTTCGCCGCCGTCTGCGTGCAGCATGAACGCGACCATCTGGACGGCATTCTCTGCATCGACCGGCTGGACGCCCAGACCCGGGCGGCGATGGCCGAGGTGCTGCGCGCGATCGAGGGCCCATGACCATCCGCCCCTTCCTGCCCTGGCCCGACCGCAGGCTGCACACCGCTGCCGCGCCCGTCGCGGCGATCACCGACGAGATCCGCGCGATCTGGGCCGACATGGTGGAAACCATGGATGCGATGCCCGGCTATGGCCTGGGCGCGCCGCAGATCGGGGTCATGCTGCGGCTGGC
>DAIEJF010000143.1 GCA_027351005.1 Paracoccaceae bacterium
AGCGCCGCCCCCAGCACCCCCGAGACCGTCATCGGCAGGAACACCGTCCAGAACAGCCGCGCGCGGCCCGCCCCCATGCCGCGGGCGGCCATCAGCACCCGTTCATCCAGCCCGCGCATGGCCGAGGCGATGGGTAAGACCGCGAAGGGGATCAGGTAATGCGTCATCCCCACCACCACGCCGAATTCGTTGCGCACCAGCGCAAGCGGGTCGGAAATCAGCCCCAGCCGTTCCAGCCAGACGTTGATGATCCCCTTGGTCGACAACAGCGCAAGCCAGCCGAAGGCGCGCGTCAGGACCGAGATCCAGAACGGGATCAGGATGCACAGTTCCGTCAGCGCCCGCGTCAGCGGCCCGCCCCGCACCCACAGAAGCGCGATGACATAGCCGCCGAAAAGCGACAGCGCCGTCACCGTCAGGCAGATGCGCAGCGTGCGCAGAAAGACCGACAGCACCAGCGGATCGCTGAGCGCCGTGCGGTATTGCCCAAGCCCCGGCCGGGGCAGCGTCACGCTCCATTCCAGCACGCCCAGAAAGGGCAAGGCATAGGCCAGCGCAAGGAACAGCAGAAGCGGGCCCAGCATCAAGGCATAGCGCGCAGATGTCGGCATCGGTCTTTCCGAAAAGGGCGGCCGCGCCACGATCGGGCGCGACCGCATGTCCGCATCAGGCCGAGATGATCTTCAGATAGGCATCCAGCGCCGCGCCATAGTTCGCCTCGTACCAGTCCATGTCGAGCGGGATCTGCTGGGCGAAGTTCTTCGGGTCCACCGGGTTGAACCGCTGGTCGGCGGCGGGCACCAGCGCGTCGGTCGCCGGATTGGCGGGGCCCTGCGCCAGCATGTCGAACATGACAAGCTGCCCCTTCGGATCCTGCGCAGCGGCGATGAACTTCATCGCATTGGCCTTGCCGCCGGGGTTGTTCTTCAGCACCGCCATGGCGCCGGGCGCGATCAGGCCCTGGTTCCAGGTGAACTTCACGTCACCGTCCGAGTCATGCTCGATCAGCTTGGCGCGGGTTGACCAGATCAGCGCCATGCTCACGTCGCCGTTCAGCAAGAGCGACTGGCTTTCCGCCCCTCCGCCCCAGAAGGCGGCGACGTTGGGCTTGAAGGCGGCCAGTTTCTTGTGCGCGCGCGCGATGTCGAGCGGATAGAGCTTGTCAGCGGGCACGCCATCGGCCAGCAGCAGCGCCTCCCACATGCCCGCGCCCCATTTGTACATGGACCGCTTGCCCGGGAATTTCGCCACGTCGAAGAAATCCGCCATCGTCGCGGGCGGGGCGTCTTTGAACTTCTTGGCGTCATAGGCCAGGATGTAGGAATAGAAATAGGTCGAGGCGGCATAGCTCCAGCCGAAGCCCGGTCGCATCTTGGCCTTGTCGACCACGCTGTAGTCGATCTCTTCCATCAGGCCCTTCTTGCCCAGCGCCTGGGCCGAGAACGGGTCGGCATCGCAGATGTCCCAGCCGGGCTTGCCGCTTTGCGCCTGCGCGGTCATCGCGCCCTCGGTCGGGCCCGAGCCGTCCTGTTTCACGGTGATGCCGGTGGCGGCCTTGAACGGGGCGCCATAGGCCTTGTCATAGGCGGCGCTGGCGTCGCCCCCCCAGTTCACGAAGACCAGTTCGCCCGAGTCCGCCAGCGCGGGCGTGCCGCGCAGCGCAAGCGCGCTGGTGCCCAGAAGGGCCGCCGCAAGCTGGGTGAAGCGGCGGCGGCTGATCTCGCCCTTGCGCGCCTTGTCGGCCAGGATCTCGAGGCAATCACGTTGGAAATGTTCGTTCATTGCAGTCTCCCTGTTTCGTCGTTGGTTGGTCTGCAGGTCGATGGGCTCAGAGAAAGAAACCGCGGTCTTCGGGCCAGCCCACCCAAAGCGCGCTGTCGGGGCCGAGGCCCGCGGGCAGATCGGCGGTGGCAAGGTGCAGCGTAAGCGGGGTGCCCCCCGGCGTGCGGAGTGCAAGCCGGCTTTGCGCGCCCAGATACGTGATGTCGGCCACCCGCACCGGCAGGGCGTTGCCGTCCGGCGGGCGCGTGGGGCAAAGCCGCATGTATTCGGGGCGCACCGCCAGAAGGCCCGAGGGCGCACGCCCGGCGTCGGTCACCCGCAGCGCATGGCCTTCGCAGCGCGCGGTGGCCAGCGCCGCGCCGCCCTCTGCGCCCTCCAGCGGCAACAGGTTGATGTCGCCCAGAAACTCGGCCACGAATCGGTTGGCGGGGCGTTCGTAGACCTCGCGCGGGGGGGCGATCTGCTGAAGCCGCCCGTGATCGAAGATCGCCACACGCGACGACAGCGCCAGCGCCTCGGACTGGTCGTGGGTGACGAAGATGAAGGTGGTGCCGGTTTCCCGGTGCAGCCGGCGCACCTCGTCCTGCATCTGGCCGCGCAGGTTCTTGTCGAGCGCCGAGAACGGCTCGTCAAGCAGCAGCACCGGCGGCTCGTAGGCCAGCGCGCGGGCCAGCGCCACGCGCTGCTGCTGGCCGCCCGACAGCCCCGCGGGCCGCTTGTGGGCATGGCCCGACAACCCGACCATCTCGACCATCTGTTCCACCCGGCGGCGGATCTCGGCCTCGCCGCGTTTCTGCACCCGCAGGGGGAAGGCGATGTTCTGCGCGGCGGTCATGTGCGGAAACAGCGCGTAGCCCTGAAACACCATGCCGAAGGCGCGCGCTTCGGCCGGGGTCGCGGTCACGTCGCGGCCGTCCAGCGTCAGACGGCCCGCGGTCGGGCGCTCGAACCCCGACAGGATCATGAGGAACGTGGTCTTGCCCGAACCCGATGGGCCCAGCAGCGTCAGGAACTCGCCCCGCCCCACCTTCAGCGACACGTCCGTCAGCGCGGCGAAGGGTCCGAACATCTTGCCGATGCCCTCGGCGCCGATTTCTGCCGCACGTCTTGCTGTTGCCATCGGGGCCTCCGTCCGCAAAGCCTAGGGTCCGGTCGCCGCCGCGGGCAACTGAATTGTTTTCCCCTGAACGACAAATGGATTTTGTCGAAAGGGCGCCGCGTTCCCTAGCTGTCCGGCGCCGCCTGATTTTCGCGCAGCGCCTGCATGATCCAGCCGCGAAAGGCGGCGGCGGCGGGCGTTTCGGGCCTGTCGGCCGGTCGGACAAGCTGATAGGCGCGGGTCGAGCGGATGGTCAGCCCGAAGGGGCGCACTAGCACCCCCTTGGCCAGCGCGTCGTGGCAGATGAATTCATCGCCCATCGCGATCCCCTGCGAGGCCAGCGCCGCGGCATAGACCAGGTTCATGTCGGAAAACACCACGCCCGTGCGCGCCCGGCCGTCATGCAGCCCCGCCAGCCGGAACCACTCGCGCCAGTCGGCGTGGTCGGACAGGTGCAACAGCACGCAGCGCAGCACGTCGTCGGGCTCGGCAAAGCCCATCCGGTTCATCAGCGCGGGGCTGCACATCGGGGTGAACTGCACCTCTTGCAGGGTCTCGACCCGCATGCCCGGCATCTCGCCCGCCCCGAACGCGATGAACAGATCGACATCCGGGTTCGACACATCCTCCAGCCGGTGCGGGGTGACCAGATCCAGATGCACATCGGGAAAGCTTTCGCAGAACCGGCCGATCTTGGGGCAAAGCCAGGACGAGGCGAAGCCCGGCGCGCAACTGACGCGCAGGGCGCCGGTGATCCCGCGCCCGGCATTGCGCGCGGCCGATCCTGTCAGCATCGACAGCGCGCGGCGCACGTCGGCGGCATAGGCCTCGCCCTGCGGCGTCAGTTCCACGCGCGTGCCCACCCGGTCCAGCAGGCGGAAGCCCAAATCGCGTTCAAGCAGGCGCAACTGATGACTGACCGCGCTGCGCGTCAGGTTCAGTTCCTCGGCCGCCTGCCAGACCGTGCCAAGACGGGCAAAACTTTCCAGCGCGCGCAGCGCCTGGGTCGAGGGGACACGGGGCACGGGCGATCCTCCGATTGACCGGCAAAGCCTGCCGCAGATCCTGCGGCAAATCCAGCCTCGGTGAAATCCGTTTGCCGATGGGGCGAAAAGGTTTCACTTCATCCGCGGCGCCCGCCGGGCCTAGCTTGGCGGGGAAGGAGCCCGCGCCCATGACCCTCTCTGCCGCCCAGAGCACCGCCCTTGCCGCCGTCGCGGCCCGCGCGTCCGACCTGTCGGCCTGGACGGCGACGATCTTCGACTTCGGCGAGACGGCGTGGCGCGAATACCGGTCGGCCGCGTGGTATGTGGACCGGCTGCGGGCCGAGGGGTTCAGCGTCGAGGAAGGCTCGGCCGGCATGCCCACCGCCTTCTGCGCGGAATGGTCGAACGGGCCGGGGCCGGTCATCGGGATGTACGCCGAATACGATGCCGTGCCCGGCAACTGCCAGGCGGCGGTGCCCTATCGGGCGCCGCGCGCGGGACTTGGCACCCAGGCGGGCGGCCACACCGACCCGCATTCCGGGCTTGGCATCGGCGCGCTGGGGGGGCTTCTGGCCACCAAGGCCGCGATGGAACGCCACGGCATCCGCGGCGGCCTGCGCTTCACGGGCGAACCTGCCGAGAAGGTGCGCGGGTCAAAGCCGATCCATGCGGCGCGGGGCTATTACGACGGGCTGGCGGGCATGTTCTCGTTCCATCCGTTCTACATGCTGCCGCTGTGCAACACCGTGCGCTGGGATACGCACTGCGGCGCGGCCTATGCGATGGTCTACCGCTTCCTGTGCGACGCGCCCGAGATGTGGGGGGCGCATGACGGGGCGCCCATTCCGCAATCGCATTCCGCGGTGCGCGCGCCAGGGGCGATGGATGCGCTGGTGACGATGTATCAGGCCTCGAAGGCGCTGCGCGAGGCGATGCTGCCGCATCAGGGCGGCTGGTCGATTTCGGAAGCGGTGCTGACGGCCGGACAGGCCACGGCCGACAACCTGCCCGCGGGGCTGGCAGAGCTGCAGTACATGATCCGGGTGCCGACGCTGGCGATGGCCGAACAGGTGACCGCCGCACTGGACCGCAACGCCGCCGCGGCGGCGGCGATGACCGGCTGCCGCTGGGAACGCCACTGGGTCTGCAAGTCGCGCCCCGGCCTTGCCAATCACGCGATGGCCGACCTCGTGTGGGGCGCGCTGCAACAGGCGGGGCCGCCCGTCTGGGACGACGCGGCCAAGGCCGTGGCCAGGCAGGTGCAAGAGGCCGCGGGCGTGGCGCCGATGGCCGAGCCGTTCCTTGACGCCTGCACGCGGCTGATCCCCCCGCAAGAGGCCGAGGCGATCCTGCGCCGCGACCTGCCGCCGTCGCAGGCGAATTCCACCTCGGATGACTACACCGACATGACCTGGCACGCGCCCACCGCGCGGTTCTACATCGCCCGGCCCGCGCTGGCGCTGCCCGCGGGGGCGGCGCCCTACCCGGCCTGGGTCATGAACGCGCTGGGCGGCATTCCCGCCACCATCGACCCGATGGTGCAGACCGCGGCCCGGGTGCTGGCGCTCTCGGCCCTGCGGCTGCTGGAGGACGAGGGCGCCCGCAAAGCCGCGATGGCCGAGTTCGAGGCCCGCACCGGCGGCGGCGTCGGCGGCGCGGGCTGGGTGGCGCCGCTGTGCGATTACGACCCGCCGATCCATTTCCGCTGGCCCGAATACATCACCACCCCCCGTGGGCGCGACTGGTGGATCCCCTCCACCCTGCCCGGCGCCTGAGCAACAGGAGACAGCCATGCCCGACCCCTTCAGCCTCCAGCGCCGCAAGCCCGGCGGCGGCACCGCGCCCCTGACCGGCTGGGGCTTTCGCAACGAGACCGACCCCTTGACCGATGTCCTGCTGGGCCCGCCCGCGCATCTGCGGCACCTGTCCACCTCGTCCCTGTCGCGCAAGCACCTGCGCGAGGCGCCCTGCAACATCCAGGTGGCGCAGTCGCAGCATGCCGAACTGGTGGCCGCCTACGAACATTTCGGGGTCAAGGTGCACATGCACCGGGCCGAACCCGAACTGCCGATGCAGGTCTACGCCCGCGATTCCAGCGTGATGACACCCTATGGCGCGATCATCACCGCGATGGCCCAGTGGTGGCGCCGGGGCGAGAACTATGCCGCGATCCGCAGCTACGAACGCCTTGGCATCCCGATCTACGACATGGTGACGGCGGGCACCTTCGAGGGCGGCGATTTCAACGTGATCGAGGAAGGCTGCGTGCTGATCGGCTGCGGTGGCGCCCGCACGCAAGAGGAAGGCGCGCGCCAGGTGCAGGGCTGGTTCGAGGCCGAGGGCTGGGAAACCCGGCTGGCCTTCATCGACGAATACTATGTGCACATCGACCTGATGGTGGTGCCCATCGCACCGAAGCTGACGGCCGTCTGCCTTGCCTGCACTGAACCCGGCATCGTCGACTGGCTGCGCGCGAAGGGGCACGAGATCATCGACGTGCCGTTCCAGGATACGATGGCGCTGGGCTGCAACTTCATGTCGCTGGGCCGCGACCGGGTGATCGCGCCGACCTCGTCCAAGGCGCTGATCGGCCAGCTCAAGGCCCGCGGCTTCGAGGTGGCGGCGGTCGAGATGGGCGAGATCTCGAAGACCGGCGGCGGCATCCACTGCATGGCGCAGGCGCTCCGGCGCGAGGCCGCGTGACGCTGCTGGCCGACCTGCGGGCGGCGCTGTCGCCCGGCGCGGTGCTGGCGGGCGATGCGGTGCCCGTGGCCGCGGCCTCGGACGCAAGCCGCAGCGGCCACGCCCTGCCCCGGCTGCTGATCCGCCCCCGCGACACCGCCGAGGCCGCCGTTGCGCTGGCGCTCTGCCACCGGCATGGGCAGACGGTGGTGCCGCAAGGCGGGCTGACCGGTCTTGCCGGCGGCGCCTGCCCGCGCGCGGGGGATGTCGCGATCTCGACCGCGCGGATGTCGGCGGTGGAGGCCATCGACCCCGAGGGGCTGACGATCACGCTGGGCGCGGGCTGCGTGTTGGCCCGCGCACAGGAGGCGGCCGAGGCGCAGGGGCTGATGTTTCCGGTCGACATCGGCGCGCGCGGCAGTGCGACGGTGGGCGGCATGATCGCCACCAACGCGGGCGGCATTCGGGTGATCCGGCACGGGATGATGCGGGAAAACCTGCTGGGGCTGGAAGCCGTGCTGGCCGATGGCACGGTGCTTTCCCACATGAACACCGGCCCCAAGGACAACACCGGCTATCCGCTGGCGCAGATGCTGGCGGGGTCGGAAGGCACGCTGGCGCTGATGACCCGGGCGGTGATCCGCCTCAGGCCGCTGCCCGCGGGGCGGTACACCGCGCTGTGCGCGCTGCCGGATTTCGCAGCGGTGCTGGCGCTCTTGCGCCGCGCGCGTCAGGAACTGGCCGGGCTTTCGGCGTTCGAGGTGATGTGGGCCGATTACGTCGCGGCCTGTCAGGCAACCGAAGGCGTGCGGCTCTTTGCCGAGGTGGCGCCCTTCACCGTGATCCTGGAAACCGATGGCCCGCCCGAGGCCGCGGCGGCGCTGGAGGCGCATCTTGCGCGCGCGCTCGATGACGGGGTGATTGCCGACGCGCTGATCGCCCGGTCTCATGCGGATGCGCGCCGGTTCTGGACGGTGCGCGAAGGGCACGGGCTTGACGCGGCGCTGCCGGGGCTCATGAACCTCGATGTCAGCCTGCCCGTCGCGCGGATCGGCGCCTTTGCCGAGGCGGCGCGGGCGGCGGTGCTGGGGGCAGAGCCCGCGGCGCAGGTCATGGTCTTCGGCCACCTGGGGGATGGCAACATCCATATCGCGCTGGCCCTGCCCGATCCCGACCCCGCGCGCGACCACGCCGCCGAGGCCCTGATCTACGACACGCTGCGCGGCTTTGGCGGCTCGGTCTCGGCCGAACACGGGATCGGCACGCTGAAGCGCGACTGGCTGCCCTATTCGCGCCGCCCTGCCGAACTGGCGGCCATGCGCGCGATCAAGGCGGCGCTGGACCCGCTGGGTCTGATGAACCCGGGCAAGGTGCTGTAGCTCCGCGGCCCCCCCCCGGACCCCCGCGGACCCGCGCGCGCCACGTCCGGGGCGGGGGATGCGGAATTCCGCTTCGGTCTGCGGGCGCGATGCTGATATGGTTTTCCTGGCGCGTCCGGCCCGGACGCACCGCACCGGGGTGATCCATCCGATCCTGCGGCGCGTAAAGTAAATCGTAGCACTCCAGAAGCGGAATACCGATGTCCTTCGATGCCCCTCCTGCCCGACACCAGCGGATCGCGATCATCGGGGGGGGCATATCGGGGCTGGCGGCGGCCCTGCTGCTGGCGCCACGCCACCGGGTGACCCTGTTCGAGGCCGAGCCGCGCCTGGGCGGCCATGCCCGCACCGTTCTGGCGGGCCTGCGGGGCGACCAGCCGGTGGATACCGGCTTCATCGTCTTCAACTATGCCAACTATCCGCACCTGACGCGGCTTTTCGCCGATCTCGACGTGCCGGTCGAACGGTCGAACATGAGCTTCGGCGCCAGCCTTGACGGTGGGCGGGTGGAATATGCGCTGCGCAGCCTCGACGCCCTCTTCGGGCAACGCCGCAACCTGGCCTCGCCGGGGTTCCTGGCCATGGTGCGCGACATCCTGCGGTTCAACGCGCGGGCCGAGGCGGCGGCCGAACAGGGCGACCCGACGGTGGATGAGCTGATCGCGGGGCTGGGCCTGGGCGAACGGTTCCGCAACCACTACCTGCTGCCGATCTGCGGCGCGATCTGGTCTTCGCCTGCCGAAGAGGTGGGCGCCTTCCCCGCACGCAGCCTGCTGCGCTTCATGCGCAATCACGCGCTTCTGGCGCCGCGCGCGCAGCACCAGTGGTGGACGGTCACGGGCGGCAGCGTCGAATATGTGCGCAGGCTTGTAAGCCGGTTGAGCCTGCTCGGGGTCGATCTGCGCCCGGGCTGCCCGGTGCAGGCCGTCAGCCGCGGCCCGGCCGGTGTGACCGTGCGCCCGCACGGCGGCCTGGCCGAGACGTTCGACGAGGTCGTTCTGGCCTGCCACGCGGATCAGGCGCTGGCGCTCCTGTCGGATGCGACACCCGAGGAACGCGGCGCGCTGGGCGCCGTCGCCTACCGCCCGAACCGGGTGGTGCTGCACCGCGACGCGGGCCAGATGCCGCAGCGGCGGCGTTGCTGGTCGGCCTGGGTCTACCGTTCGGAAAGCGCCAGCGACACGGTGGGGGTGACCTACTGGATGAACCGGTTGCAGAACATCCCCGAAACCGACCCGCTCTTCGTCACGCTGAACCCCGGCCGCGCCATCCCCGACGAGACGGTCTATGACGAGGTGAGCTTCGATCACCCCGTCTTCGACCGGGCGGCGCTGGCGGCACAGGAGCGCATCGAACGCGCCAACGGCACCAACCGGACCTGGTTCGCCGGGGCCTGGCTGCGCTGGGGTTTCCACGAGGACGGATTCGCCAGCGCGATGCGCATCGTGCGGCGGATGGAACGGATGGAGCGGGTGGCCGCATGACCGCCACGGCCGAAATCCTGCGGGGCGGCGAAACGACCCACGCCCGGCGCGGCGCGGTGGCCCACGCCTTCCGCCACCGGGTGGATTACGTCCTGATCGACCCCGCGGCGACCGATTTCCCGGCGCTCTTCTCGCGCAACCGCTGGAACCTTGCCTCGGTGGCCGACCGATGCCACGGGGGGCCGCGCGGTGCCGGGCGGGGGGCCGACTGGGCGCGCGAGGTGTTGGCCGAGGCGGGCGCGCCTGCCGGGCTGTCGTTGCGCCTGCTGACCCAGCCGCGGTTTCTGGGCTACTGGTTCAACCCGGTCAGCTTCTGGCTGGCCTTCGATGGCGACGCGCTGATCGCGGTGATCGCCGAGGTCAGCAACACCTTCGGCCAGCGCCACAGCTACCTGTGCGCGACCCCGGGCTTCGCCCCGATCCGCCCGCAGGATCGCATCGCCGCGCAGAAGGTGTTCCACGTCTCGCCCTTCCAGGACCGGGCGGGCGGCTACAGCTTTGCCTTCGACATCACGCCCGACCGGATCGCCATCCGCATCCTTCTGGCCGATGACGCCGAAGGCGTGGTGGCCACCCTGACCGGCCGCCGCGCGCCGATGACCAACGGCGCGCTCATCTCTGCCGCGCTGCGCCGGCCGTTCGGGCCGCTGCGCACCGTGGCGCTGATCTACTGGCACGCCATTCGGCTGAAGCTGAAGGGTGTCGCCTATCGTCCCTGCCCTGCCCCGCCCGACCACGAGGTATCCCGATGACTGCCCTTGTCACCCGCAGCCTGCAGCGCCGCTTTCTGGACGCCTGCGCGCGCCTGAACGATGGCCGCCTGCGCCTGACCACGCCCGAGGGCACCCGCCATGATTTCGGCAGCGACGGCCCCGAGGCCGACCTGCACCTGCGCGACTGGTCGGTGGCCGCCGCCGTGGCCGCCCGCGGCGACATCGGGTTCGGCGAAGCCTATGTGGCGGGCCTGTGGGAAACCTCTTCGGTCGAGCGGGTGGCGGCAGTGGCGCTGCGCAACCTCGACCGTTTCGGCACGACTGCCGCCCCGGGGCCGCTGCGGCAGGCGGGGCTGCGGCTGGTCGATACCGTGCTGCGCGCGAATTCCCGCCGCGGCGCGGCCCGCAACATCCGGGCGCATTACGATGTGGGCAACGAATTCTACCAGCTCTGGCTGGA
>DAIEJF010000176.1 GCA_027351005.1 Paracoccaceae bacterium
CCCGCGCGCCACGATCAGCACGTCGGGCCGCGGGATCGGCCCGCCCGGCAGCAGCGCGTTGAACCCCGCGATGGCCGCGGCCACTTCGGGCGCACATTTCTCGCCCTGCACCTCCACCGGCCAGATCAGCACCCGGCGCGGAAAGCGGTCGCGCAGCCGGTGCAGGATGTCGCGGATCACCGCGCCCGAGGGCGAGGTGACAACCCCGATCACCTCGGGCAGATAGGGGATCGGCTTCTTGCGCGCCGGGTCGAACAGCCCCTCGGCCGCCAGTTGCGCCTTGCGCTTCTCCAGCATCGCCATCAGCGCGCCCGCCCCCGCGGGCACCACGTCATCGACGATCAGCTGGTACTTCGACTGGCCGGGAAAGGTGGTCAGCCGACCGGTGGCAATGACCTCCATCCCCTCCTCGGGGCGGGCGGTCAGCCGTGCGGCCTGCCCCTTCCAGGTGACGGCGGCGATCACCGCGCGGTCATCCTTCAGGTCGAAATAGAGATGCCCCGAGGCCGGGCGCGACACCCGGCCCACCTCGCCACGCACACGGACCAGACCGAATTCCCCCTCGATCACCCGTTTGACCGCCCCGGACAGTTCAGAGACAGTGAATTCCGGCGCGTTTCCGGGGGCGGGGGCGGCATCTTCGAACAGGTCGGACATCGGGCTCGCTTGTGATCGGGGCCCGCTGACCTTATGACGCCGGGAAACCGAGGGAAAGGGTGCGGGCCGATGAACATCCTGGTGCTGGGCGGCGGCGGGCGCGAACATGCGCTGGCCTGGGCGATTGCGCAGAACCCCAAATGCGACCGGCTGATCGTGGCGCCGGGCAATGCCGGGATCGCGGGCGTCGCCGAATGCGCGGCACTCGACATCCTCGACGGTGCGGCGGTGGTGGCCTTCTGCGAGACCCACGCCATCGACTTCGTGGTGATCGGCCCCGAAGCCCCGCTGGCCGCTGGCGTGGCCGATGCGCTGGCCGCGGCCGGGATCCTCGCCTTCGGGCCCTCGGCGGCGGCAGCGCGGCTCGAAGCCTCGAAGGCCTTCACCAAGGACATCTGCGACGCCTGCGGTGCCCCGACAGCGGCCTGGGCGCGCTTCACCGAGGCCGCGCCCGCCCTGGCCTACCTGCGCGCGAAGGGCGCGCCCATCGTCGTCAAGGCCGATGGCCTGGCCGCGGGCAAGGGCGTGGTGGTGGCCATGACACTGGCCGAAGCCGAGGCCGCCGTCACCGACATGTTCGCAGGCAGCCTGGGCGCCGCCGGGGCCGAGGTGGTGATCGAGGCGTTCATGCCGGGCGAAGAGGCCAGCTTCTTCATCCTCTGCGACGGCACCGACGTGCTGCCCGTCGGCACCGCGCAGGACCACAAGCGCGTGGGCGACGGCGACACCGGCCCCAACACCGGCGGCATGGGCGCCTATTCACCCGCCCCGGTGCTGACCCCCGCGATCCAGGCGCAGGTGCTGGACGAGATCGTGAAACCCACGGTGGCCGAAATGGCGCGGCGCGGCATGCCCTACAAGGGCGTGCTCTACGCCGGGCTGATGATCCATCAGGGCCGCGCCCGGCTGGTGGAATACAACGTTCGCTTCGGCGACCCCGAGGCGCAGGTGCTGATGATGCGGCTGGGCGCGCAGGCACTCGACCTGCTTCTGGCCTGCGCCGAAGGACGGCTGGCCGAGGCGCGGGTGAACTGGGCCGAGGATCACGCGCTGACGGTGGTGATGGCGGCCCGCGGCTATCCCGGCGATTATGACAGGGGCACCCCCATCCGCGGCCTCGACGCGCTGCCCGAGGATTCGCGCCACATGGTGTTCCATGCTGGCACCGCACGGAAGGATGGCGCGCTGGTCGCCACCGGCGGGCGCGTCCTGAACGTCACCGCCCGGGCCGAGACGCTGCGCGCCGCGCACGACGCGGCCTATGCCATGGTCGCGGGCATCGATTGGCCGGACGGCTTCTGCCGCAGCGACATCGGCTGGCGCGCGCTCTGAGCCAGCCGCCCCGATTTTCGGTCGTCAAATATCCCGGGGGGAGTCGGCGCAGCCGACGGGGGGCAGCGCCCCCCGCACCCCATCGGTCAGATCTGCTTTTCGGGCATGAACACCTTCAGCCCCTCGATCGCCGCCGAGACCTTGATCTGGCAGGTCAGCCGCGAGCGGACCGGATCAGGGTTCCAGGCGAAATCCAGCATGTCCTCTTCCATCGCGTCCTTCTTGGGAAGACGCTCGACCCAGGCCGGATCGACATAGACGTGGCAGGTGGAACAGGCGCAGGCGCCGCCGCAATCGGCCTCGATCCCCGGAATGCCGTTGTCGCGCGCACCTTCCATCACGGTCAGACCGTTCGGCACGTCAACGACATGCTCCTTGCCGCCGAATTCCACATAGGTGATCTTCGCCATTGCCCGTTTGCCCCGGAAACCATTGCATCAGGCCGTTATCTAGCCGAGGTGCGGGCGGCCTTCCACCCCCCTTGCCAGACTCGCACCGCACAGCCACTCTGGCCGCGCACGCACAGCGATCACCCCGGGGGGAACGGCATGGTACTGAAGGTGATCGGCACAGGGTTTGGCCGGACCGGCACGGATTCGATGCGCGAGGCGCTGACGCTTCTGGGGGTCGGCCCCTGCCACCACATGTTCGAGGTTGTCGCCCATGACGTGCAGAAGGACCGCTGGCGCGCGTTGCTGCGGGGCGGGGCACCGGACTGGGAGGCGCTGTTCGACGGCTATGCGTCCTGCGTCGACTGGCCCTCGGCCGCCTATTGGCGCGAGTTTATCGCGGTCTATCCCGAGGCCAGGGTTCTACTGACCTGGCGGACGCCCGAAAGCTGGTGGAACAGCTTTTCCACCACGATCCTGCCGCGGATCCTGCCTGCGACAGAGACCGCCACGACCGGGCGTATGGTGGTGATGAAGGTCTTCGACGGCCGCCCCGACGACCGCGAGCATGCGCTGGCCGTCTACCGTGCCCATGTCGAAGAGGTGCTGGCCACGGTGCCGCCGGGGCGGCTTCTTGTACATCGGATCGGCGACGGCTGGGGGCCGCTCTGCGCGCATCTGGGTGTCCCGGTGCCCGACCAGCCCTATCCGCACGCCAACAGCACCGCCGCCTTCAACACCCGCTTTGCTGCGGGCGAGCGGTCGTAACGGGCCCCTTCCCGGCCCCCGGCCAAGCCGCTAACCTGCCGCAAATCCGGCAGGAGTTCCGTCCGCATGTTTCGTGCCATTGCCCGCCTGGGCCTCGTTCTGGCGCTTGGCGCCTGTGTCGACGGGGCGCCGGGCGACCCGCTGTTGACGCCCGGCGCCCTGGGGCCCGCCTCGCTGGAGCCAGAGCTGATCCATTCCGGCGCCGACCGCCCGCCCTCGGCGAAGCCGGGCGAATGCTGGGCCGATGCCGTGACCCCCGCAGTTTTCGAGACAGCGACCACGCATGAGATGGTCTCGGCCGCCCGGCCCGCCACGGCGGGACATCCGGCGGTGCCCGCGGTCTATCAGACCGTCAGCCGCCAGCGGATCGTCAAGGACCGCTCGCAGGTCTGGTTCCGCAGCCCCTGCCCCGCCCTGATGACGCCCGCATTTCTGGGCGCGCTGCAACGGGCGCTGCTGGCGCGGGGCTATTACACGGGGCCGCTGACCGGGGCGATGGACGCACCGACGCGGGCCGCCATCCGGCGCTACCAGGCACCGCTGGGGCTCGACAGCGAGATCCTGTCGCTGGGCGCCGCGCGGCAACTCGGGCTGGTCAGCTACAACCTCGGCCAGCCCGAGGCCGCGGCGGGGGCGCCGGGCGAAACGGTGGATCCGGTGGCCGACGGGCCGGGCGGCCCGATGCCCGTGACAGGGCCGTTCCCGCAGGCCACGGCCGACACTGCGCCGCTGCCGGGGCCACTGCCTGTCACTCAACCTGAAAGCGAACCGGATCCGTGATACTCACGCAAACGTGACGCCGCGGTTTAACCCCTGTGTCACATTCCTCCGGCAGGCCGCAGTGACACCGCCCGCCAAGGAGACCGTGATGCCCAGACCGCACCCCTACCTCTTGTCCGCTGCCTGCAGCGCGCTTGCGCTGGCCGCAGGCCCGGCGCTGGCAGAGACCGCCACCCCGATCAAGCATCTGGTGGTGATCTTCCAGGAGAACGTGTCCTTCGATCACTACTTCGCCACCTACCCGAAGGCCGCGAACCCGGACGGAGAGCCCGCCTTCACCGCCAAGGCCGACACGCCCGCCGACATCGACACGCTGGCCCATGCCGGGCTGCTGGAGAACAATCCCAACGCGGGCGCCGCGAACGGTGCCGACGCGACCGGGCCGTTCCGGCTCGACCGCACCCAGGCGGGCACCGCCGACCAGAACCACGGCTACACCGCCGAACAGGCGGCCTATGACGGCTACAGGATGGACCTGTTCCCGAAGATGACGGGGAAGGGCACCAAGGACGGCACCGGCGCCTTTGGCACCAAGGGGCAGGTGATGGGCTACTATGACGGCAACACCGTCACGGCGCTGTGGAACTATGCGCAGACCTACGCGATGAACGATGCGTCCTATTCCACCACCTTCGGCCCCTCGACCCCGGGCGCGATCAACCTGGTGTCGGGCCAGACCAACGGCATGCAACTGCCGCCGGGCTACACGCTGGAAAAGGACGGCACCTACGATGGCGGCCGGGTCGTGCCGGACGGCAATGGCAACTGGACGATGATCTCTGACCTCGACCCCACCGGCGATGTCTGCTCGAACCCGAAATATCCCACCGGGTTGATGATCGGCCGGAACATCGGCGACATGATGAACGACCGGGGCATCACCTGGGGCTTCTTCGAAGGCGGGTTCGACCTGACCGTGAAGAATGCTGACGGCACCACCGGTTGCGGGCGCACGACCACCTCGTCGATCATCAACGTGAAGTCGGGCGACTACATCCCCCACCACGAGCCGTTCCAGTACTATCCCTCGACCGCGAACCCGACCCATGCCCGGCCCGCCTCGGTGGCGGCGATCGGCACCGCGAATGACGGCGGGGCAAATCACCAGTACGACCTGCACGACTGGTACGACGCGCTGGCCGCGGGCAACCTGCCGCAGGTGTCGTTCCTGAAGGCCCCGGCCTATCAGGATGGCCACGCGGGCTATTCAGACCCGCTGGACGAACAGCAGTTCGTGGTTCAGGCGGTGAACGCGGTCCAGGCTTCGCCGTTCTGGAAGAACACCGCGGTCATCGTGGCCTATGACGACTCGGACGGCTGGTATGACCACGCCCACCATGTGGTGAACCCCTCGGCCATTCCGGTGAAGGGCTATGACGTGCTGACCGGCGGCGCCTGCGAAACCGGCACCCCGCTGCCGGGCGTGTTCGGCCAACCGGCACAGGGCCGCTGCGGCTACGGCACCCGAATGCCGTTCCTGGTGATCTCGCCCTTTGCGAAGGTGAACTACGTCGACCATACCGTGACCGACCAAAGTTCGGTCATGCGCTTCATCGAGGACAACTGGATGGGCGGCCAGCGGCTTGGTCAGGGCTCGTTCGATGCGATTGCAGGCTCGATCGACGGCATGTTCGACTGGGCAAAGCCCACGGCGGCCAAGCTGACGCTCGACCCCGCGACGGGCGAGGCGAAGTGAAGCGTCGCGTCGGCCCGACCCTGTCCGGCCGCCGCGCGGTTGCCCTGGCGGGGGTGATCCTCGCCGGGGCCGTCGCGACGGTCCACGCCGATGGGCTGAGCGCGGTGGCAGCCCTTGGCAGGCAGATGTTCTTCGACCCCTCGCTGTCGGCCTCGGGGGCGATGTCCTGCGCCTTCTGTCACGATCCGGCCAACCACTATGGCCCGCAGCCCGGGGTGGTGGTGGAACAGGGCGGTCCGGGACTGGACCGGCCTGGCATCCGCACCGTGCCGTCGATCGCCTACGCGTCGCTGACCCCGCCGTTTTCCATCGGCCCCGAGAACGCCACCAGCGAAGCGGCCGAAGCGCTGCCGATGCAGGTCGCAGAGACCACCGATACGGTGCCTTTCTCGCCCGCCACCGCCATCACCAAGCTGGTGATCGCGAACCAGGCCCCCCCCGCCGCCAAGAGCGGCGACACTTCGGGCAACATGGTCGCTCGCGGCGGCCTCTTCTGGGACGGTCGCGCGCAGACCCTGCAGGACCAGGCCGAGGGGCCGCTGCTGTCGCCCTTCGAGATGGCGAACGCGGACATCCCCACGCTTGCCGCCAGACTGCGCGCAGCCTATGCCAAGCCGCTTGGCCGGTTCTTCGGCGACCAGATCCTGAAGGACGACCGGATGACGGTGGACGAGGCCGCCTATGCGCTGGCCCGGTTCCAGATGGAAGACCCCTCGTTCCACCCGTTCTCGTCGAAATACGATGCCTGGCTTGCGGGCAAGGCCACCCTGACCGACGCCGAGTCGCGCGGGCGGGCGCTTTTCGAGGACCCGAAGAAGGGCAACTGCGCGGCCTGCCACCTTGACCGGCCCGACGCGACCGGCAAGCCTCCGCTGTTCACCGATTTCGAATTCGAGGCCCTGGCCCTGCCGCGCAACCCGGCGATCCCGGCCAATGGCGACCCGGCCCATCACGACCTCGGCCTCTGCGGCCCCCTGCGGCAGGATGCGCCACAGGCGGCCAATTGCGGTCTGTTCAAGACCCCGACGCTGCGCAACGTCGCCACCCGCAGCGTGTTCTTCCATAACGGCGCCTATACGACGCTGACGGACGCCGTGGAATTCTACGCCCTGCGCGATACCGATCCCGCACGGATCTATCCGCGTGGCCCCGATGGCAGCGTCGAGGTCTACAACGACCTGCCGCCGCGATATCGCGGCAACATCGACCGCACCGACGCCCCGCTGAACCGCCACGCAGGCGACCCGCCCGCCCTGACCAAGGCCGAGGTGGGCGATATTGTCGCCTTCCTGAACACTCTGACGGATGGCTGGCACCCTTGAAAGCGGCCGGGCGTTGACGCGGGGCAACACACCGCTACCCTCTGCGCCGATGCAGGGGGGACCGCAGGATGAGCCTTGAGGGCAGACATGCGCTGGTCACCGGCGGCGGCACCGGGATCGGGCTTGCGATCGCCCGGGCGCTGGCCGGCGCCGGCGCGCAGGTGACGATCACCGGACGCCGCACCACGGTGCTGGAACAGGCGGGCGACATCCACGGGCTGACCCCGGTCATGATGGATGTGACCGTCGAGGCCTCGATCACCAACGCGATCCAGGCGGCGACGCGGCGCAACGGCCCGATCACCATCTGCGTGGCCAACGCGGGCATTGCCGAGGGCCGCGCGCTGCACAAGACCGAACTCAGCTTCTGGCGCCGGGTGATGGCCACCAATCTCGACGGTGCCTTCCTGACCATCCGCGACTGCCTGCCCGGCATGCGCGCCGCAGGCTGGGGCCGGGTGATCGCCGTCTCCTCGGTCGCGGGCCTGCGCGGGCTGAAGGGCGCCCCGGCCTACACCGCGTCAAAGCACGGGGTGATCGGCCTGATCCGGGCGCTCAGCGAGGATTACCTGGGCACCGGCATCACCTTCAACGCGCTCTGCCCCGGCTATACCGATACCGACATCGTGCTGCAAAACAGCGAAAGCATCGCCCGCCGGGCTGGGATCACGCCCCAAGAGGCGCGCGCGTTGATGACGGGCGCCAACCGCCACGGGCGCCTGATCGCGCCCGAGGAAGTCGCCGCCGCCGCGCTCTGGCTCTGTTCGCCCGGCTCGGACAGCGTGAACGGCCAGGCGATCGAGATCGCGGGCGGGCAGGCCTGAGTCCGCAAACATTTCAAGCCTGAAATAATTTTGCCTGCCGGGGTTGACTTGCCCCCCGCCGCGGGCGCTTCTTGCGCCAAACGGAGGTGCCAATGACCGACTTTGCCAAGACCAAGGCCATGTTCCACATCCCCGCCGGGGTGATCTACCTCGATGGCAACTCGCTGGGGCCCCTGCCGAAGGCCGCCGCCGCGCGTGTGAACCGCACCATCGAGGCGGAATGGGGCGAGATGCTGATCACCGGCTGGAACAAGGCGGGCTGGATGGACATGCCGCGCCGCGTGGGCGACCGGATCGCCCGGCTGATCGGGGCGGAACCCGGTTCGGTCGTGCTGGGCGACACGCTGTCGATCAAGGTCTACCAGGCGCTGGCTTCGGCGCTGGAAATGAACCCGGGCCGCCGGGTGATCCTGTCGGATACCGGCAACTTCCCCTCGGATCTCTACATCGCAGACGGGCTGGTGCGCACGCTGGGCCAGGGCTACGCGCTCAAGACCGTGGCGCCGGAAGAGGTCGAGGCCAACATCGACGACACCGTCGCCGTGACCCTGATCACCGAGGTCGACTACCGCACCGGGCGCAAGCACGACATGGCGCGGCTGACCGCCAGGGCGCATGCCGCCGGTGCGCTGACGGTCTGGGATCTGGCCCATTCGGCGGGCGCGCTGCCGGTCGATCTGGCCGGATGCGGTGCCGATTTCGCCGTGGGCTGCACCTACAAATACCTGAACTCCGGCCCCGGCGGCCCCGCCTTCATCTACGTCGCCCCCCGCCATGCCGAGGTGGCACGCCCCGCCCTCTCGGGCTGGCTCGGCCATGAAAGCCCTTTTGCCTTCGATCTCGGCTACCGCCCCGGCCGCGGCGTCGACCGGATGCGCGTGGGCACCCCGCCGATCCTGCAACTTGCGGCGCTTGATGCCGCGATGGATGTCTGGGACGGCGTGACGATGGAGGCGATCCGCGCCCGCTCGATCGCGCTCACCGAACAGTTCATCGCCGGGGTCGAGGCCGCCTGCACCGCGCTGAATCTCGCCAGCCCCCGCGATCCTGCCGCCCGCGGCAGCCAGGTCAGCTTCCGCCACCCCGAGGGCTACGCCATCATGCAGGCGCTGATCGCCCGGGGCGTGATCGGCGATTTCCGCGCCCCAGACATCCTGCGCTTCGGCTTCACGCCGCTCTACATCGGCGAGACCGAGGTGGCGGGCGCCATCTCCATCCTGAAGGACGTGATGGACAACGCGCTCTGGGACCGGCCCGAATACAAGGTCCGCGCCAAGGTCACCTGACCGCCCCCATCATTTTCGGTCCGAAAATATCCTCGGGGGTGAGGCGCGGCACGCGCCGAGGGGGCAGACAGCCCCCTCTCCTTGTCGGCCCGCCTCAGGCACGCCGCCGGATCGGCTCTGCCCCCCGCGCCGCCCAGGCCCGGACCGCCGCGCCAAAGGCGCGGAACAGCGGGCGCGACACCGGGTCGTTCGGCGCGGTGTATTCCGGGTGCCACTGCACCGACAGCGTGAAGCCAGGCGCATCCTTCACATAAAGCGCCTCGGGCGTGCCGTCCTCGGCCCAGCCATCCACCACCACCCGCGCCCCGGGGTCCTTGATCCCCTGCCCGTGCAGCGTGTTGGTCATCACCTCCTGCGCCCCCATCAGCCGGGCAAAGACCCCGTCGGCGGCAAAGCGGACACGGTGGCGCAGGGCGAACTTTTCCTCCAGCGTGCCATCGGGCGGCATGCGGTGGTTCATCCGGCCCGGCAGGTCGCGGATCTCGGGATAAAGCGTCCCCCCCATTGCCACGTTCACCTCCTGGAACCCGCGGCAGACCCCAAGGAAGGGCTGGCCGCGCTCCACGCAGGCGCGGATCAGCGGAAGGGTGATCGCGTCACGGCAGCGGTCGAAGGCGCCATGGGCGGGGGTTTCCTCCTCGCCATATTCGGAAGGATGCACGTTCGGGCGCCCCCCGGTCAGCAGGAAGCCGTCGCATTGTTCCAGCAGGTCGTCGACCGCGACGTAATGCGGATCAGAGGGGATGATCAGCGGCAGGCATTCGGCAACCTGCGCCACGGCCTCGCTGTTCATCAGACCACCCGCATGAACCCTGTAGGTTTCGTTCAGGATGGACATGTTGCCGATGATGCCGACGACAGGGCGCGCCATTTTCCCTTCCCCGCTGGTTCTTCTGCCGAACATAGGCCGCGGCGCGCGGCGGGTCGAGGGGGCAGCCGCGCACAAAGCCTGTTCGCTGCACGACTGTCGCAAAATTGAGCAGATCGCGGGTCTGCGCGGGCGCCATGCGGCACCCCCCGAAGGTTCGCAGAGACTTCGGGGGGCACCGGATCGCACGCGGTGCTAGGCCGCGCGCGCGGCCTTCAACTCCAGCCGACGCGCATGCAGCACCGGCTCGGTATAGCCCGAGGGCTGGATGCGGCCCTTGAACACCAGATCGCAGGCCGCCTTGAAGGCGATGCCGTCGAAGCCCGGCGCCATCGGCACATAGGCCGGGTCACCGGCATTCTGCCGGTCGACCACCGCCGCCATCTTCCGCATGGCGGCCATCACCTGCGCCTCGCTCACCACGCCGTGGTGCAGCCAGTTCGCCAGCGCCTGCGACGAGATCCGGCAGGTCGCCCGGTCTTCCATCAACGCAACGTCGTGGATGTCGGGAACCTTGGAACATCCCACCCCCTGATCGACCCAGCGCACCACATAGCCCAGGATACCCTGCGCGTTGTTCTCGATCTCGGACTGGATCTCGGCCTCGCTCCAGTTCGCGCCACCCGCCAGCGGCACGGTCAGAAGATCGTCCAGCCTGCCGCGCGCGCCCCCCTTGGCGATCTCGGCCTGCCGGGCAAACACATCGACCCGGTGGTAATGCGTGGCATGCAGCGTCGCGGCGGTGGGCGAAGGCACCCAGGCCGTGTTGGCCCCCGCCATCGGATGGCCGATCTTCTGGCGCAGCATCTCGGCCATCAGGTCAGGGGCGGCCCACATTCCCTTGCCGATCTGGGCAACACCCGACAGCCCGCAGGCCAGCCCGATGTCGACGTTGCGATCCTCGTAGGCCTTGATCCAGGCCGCCGATTTCATGTCGCCCTTGCGCACCATCGGCCCGGCTTCCATCGAGGTGTGGATCTCGTCGCCGGTCCGGTCAAGGAAGCCCGTGTTGATGAAGGCCACGCGATGGCGTGCGGCGCGGATGCATTCCTTGAGGTTGGCCGAGGTCCGCCGCTCCTCGTCCATGATGCCAAGCTTCACGGTGTAGCGCGGCAGACCCAGCGCATCCTCCACCCGGGCAAAGAGCGTGTCTGCAAAGGCAACCTCGTCCGGCCCGTGCATCTTGGGCTTCACGACATAGACCGAACCGGTCTGCGAATTGCGCGGACCCGCCGCCTTGTTCAGAGCGTGCAGCGCGCAAAGCACGGTGCAGAAGGCATCCACGATCCCCTCGCCCGCCTCGAGCCCCGCGCGGTCAAGGATTGCGGGCGTGGTCATCAGATGGCCCACGTTGCGCACCAGCATCATGGCGCGGCCCTTGAGCGTCAGGCTGCCCCCATCGGGCGCGGTGAACGTCAGGTCCGGATTCAGCGCGCGCACGACCTCGCGGCCATTCTTGCTGAAGCGTTCGGACAGGTCGCCCTTCATCAGCCCCAGCCAGTTGGCATAGGCCACCACCTTGTCGGCGCCATCGACGGCCGCCACTGAATCCTCGCAATCCATGATCGACGAGACGGCCGACTCCAGCCGGATGTCGGCGATCCCGGCCCGGTCCATGCCCCCCACGCGGGTGCCCCGGTCGATGTCGAGGATCAGGTGCAGGTGATTCTGCTTCAGCACGATCGCCGAAGGGGCCGCGGGCGCGCCCGCGTAGCCCACGAACATCGCCGGATCGCGCAGCGCAGGGACAAGACGCCCCGCCTCGACCGCAAGGCCCGCAACATCGGCCCAGGACCCCGCCGCCAGCGGCACCACGTCATCCAGGAAGGCGCGCCCCCAGGCAATCACCCGCGTCCCGCGCGCCGGATCGAAGCCACCGCCAGCGGGAAGGTCGCCCAGCGCGTCGGTCCCGTAGAGCGCATCGTAGAGCGAGCCCCAGCGCGCATTCGCCGCGTTCAGCGCATAGCGCGCGTTCGTCACCGGCACGACCAGCTGAGGGCCGGGGATGCTGGCAAACTCCGGGTCCGTGCCCGTCGTCGCAATGGTGAAGTCTGGGCCCTCGGGCACCAGATATCCGATCTCGCGCAGAAAGCTCATGTAGGCTTCCTGATCCTGCGGCTTGCCCCGGCGGGCCTTGTGCCAGGCGTCGATCTTGGCCTGGATCGTCTCGCGGCGTTCCAGCAGGGCGCGGTTCTGCGGGCCAAGCTCGTGGATGGCCGCCGACAGCGCCGACCAGAAGGTCTCGGCCGCCACGCCCGATCCTGGCAATGCCTGCCCGTCGATGAACCCGGCCAGACCGGCGTCGACCTGAAGCCCCTGCTTTTCCACGCGATCGACCATTCCAGCCGCCTCCTTGCTTGCCCGGCCACCCGAACCGGTATGCCGCCGCACACAATTAGGCACAAAGTTTCCGATAGGCAACAAATCCGGTCAATCCAAATGACCAATCCGGGCAAAAACATCTTTCGGATCTGCCGAAGAATGCACGTCACTTAGTTGTTTCGCTAAGTTTTGGTTGCCAAACTGCGCCCGACCGAGATACTTAGCGTCATGGCTAAGTTTGACCGTACCCTCTCGCCCCTCTTTCAGGCCCTGGCCGATGACACCCGCCGCGCCATGCTGGAGCGGCTGATGGAAGGCCCGGCCCGGGTGACCGACCTCGCCGCGCCCACCGGCCTCGCCCTGCCCACCGTGCTGCGCCATCTCGGCGTGCTCGAAGAGGCCGGGCTCATCGCGACCGAGAAGTCGGGCCGCACCCGCATCTGCCGGGCCCAGCCTGCCCGCCTTGCCGCCGCGCGCGACTGGCTCTCGCGCCAGCAGACGGTCTGGGCGCAACGGCTCGACCGCCTCGACACCCTTCTTGCCACCCTTCCGGAGATCGACGATGACGCTGAACCCCGCACTTGATCTCGAACTGACACGCCTCGTCGCGGCCAGCCCGGCCCAGATCTGGCGCTGCTGGACCGAACCGGAACTGCTGAAACAATGGTGGGCGCCCAAGCCCGTCGAGACGGTCGAGGCCACGCTCGACCTCCGTCCGGGCGGCCGCTTTGCCACCGTGATGCGAATGGGCGCGCAGACCTTCCCGACCGAGGGCATCTTCCTCGACCTGATACCCCGCCAGCGGCTGATCTTCACGGATGCCCTGCACGAAGGCTGGCGCCCTGCACCCGAGCCCTTCTTCACCGCGATCCTGACGATCGCGCCCGAAGGCGACAGGACGCGCTACACCGCCCGCGCCATGCACCGCAGCCCCGAAGGCCGCGCGCGTCACGAAGAGATGGGCTTCCACGGTGGCTGGGGCACCGCGCTCAGCCAGCTCGAGGCGCTGGCGATCACCCTCTGACACGCCTCAGGGCTTGCGGCGCGCCTCGTTCCGGCACCGGTCGGAACAGTGGCGCACCTCGTCCCAGACCTTCGCCCATTTCTTGCGCCAGGCGAAGGGCCGCCCGCAGGTGGCACAGACCTTGGTGGGCAGATCGCCCTTCTTCCGCATCTTCACCGCACGACCCCATTTTCGGTCTGCAAATATCCTCGGGGGGTGTGGGGGGCAGACAGCCCCCCACCCTCTCCGCCCGGCGCTAGAGCCCCAGGCTCAACTGCCCGGGGACCGCCTTCACCCGACGGCCGCGGCCGCGCCCGCCCTGCCCCGTCCTGCCCTGCCCTGTTCCGCCCTGCCCCGAGGCCAGCGCCGCCACCAGCCGCGGCACCTCGTCGCGAAAGCCGGGCGTCTTTCGCACCGCATAGACCGCCTCGCGCGCCGCCCGCGCGGCGGCGGCCAGGTCCACCAGCGGCTCGGGATAGCGGCGCCCCAGCAGCCCCGCCGCCCCGCTCCAGCGCCAGGGCTCCTGCAGGAAGGTGTCGGGCACTTCGGCCAGTTCGGGCACCCAGCGGCGGGTGAAGGCGCCGGTCGGATCCTGCTCCTGCCCCTGTTTCACGGGGTTGTAGATGCGGATCGTGTTCATCCCGGTGGTGCCCGCCTGCATCTGCAGTTGCGGCCAGTGGATGCCCGGTTCGTAATCGGTGAACATCCGGGCCAGCGGGCCGCCCAGCGCGCGCCAGTCCAGCCACAGATGCTGCGCCGCCACCGACACCACCATGCTGCGCATCCGGAAGTTCAGCCAGCCCGTGGCCCGCAGGTAGCGCAGGCAGGCATCGACGAAGGGGATGCCGGTCTGCCCCGCCTCCCAGGCCGAAAGCCGCGCGCGGTCGGTCTCGCGCGGGCGCAGGCCTTCATAGGCGGGGTGCAGGCAGGCCGCCTCCAGATCGGGCCGGGTTTCCAGCTTCTGGATGAAATGGTCACGCCAGGCCAGCCGCGAGCGGAAGGACGCAAGGCTGCCCGACCAGCCCGCCCCCGGACGATCCGCCATCCGCAGCGCCAGCGCCGCCGCCACCTCCCGCCCTGACAGCGTGCCCCAGGCCAGATGCGGCGACAGCCGCGAACAGGCGCGTTCACCACTGACCGGCGAGGACATCGCCGCCCGGTAGGGCTGCCCCCGGACCCGCAGGAACGACTCGGCCAGCAAGAGCCCCTGCGCCCGCCCCCCCGCCTGCCGGTGCGGGCAGCGATCCTCGGCCAGCTTCAGCGCACGGGCCGAGGGGATCGCGCCGGGCTCTACCCCCGGCACCGGGGTCAGGCCGGCGGGCACCGGCAGCGGCCCCGCGGCAAGAAAGGCATCGCGCCGCGCCCCCCATTCGCTGCGGGCGGGCAGACGACGCACCACGCCCTGCTGGGGCACCTCGGTCCAGGCCACCCCGGACCGCCGCGCCCAGTCCGCCACCGCCCGGTCGCGCGCGTAGGTCCAGCGCGTGCCCGTCTCTTCATGCGAGACGATGTGGCCGATCCGGTGCAGGCGGCAGAGCTTGTCCAGCACCTCGACCGCCTCGCCCACACGCACCACCAGCGGCGCGCCCAGCGCGCCCAGCGCATCGCGCAGTTCCACCAGGCTTTCCCCGATGAAGGCCCACTGCCGCCCCGAGGCGTCAGGCTGCCGCCAGAGGTCGGGCTCGACGATATAGACGGGCAGCACCGGCCCCAGCCCTGCGGCCAGCGTCAGGGCCGGATGGTCTTCCACCCGCAGATCGCGCTTGAACCAGACGAGAACATTCATGGAACAAATATCTAGCGCATCCGGTGGCGGCGTAAAGGCCGCAGTTG
>DAIEJF010000194.1 GCA_027351005.1 Paracoccaceae bacterium
ATCTGCATGCCGCGCGCAAGGAACGCCTTTCCGCTCTGCACGTCGGGCGTGTCAGTGTAGCTGACCACGACGCCCGGCGCCTGGAACCCTTCGGCCGCGACCGACCGAAGGCCCTTGGCCGCCAGCATCGCCCGCACGGCGGTGCCAAGGTCCCACTGCGCGGCCTTCAGCCTGTCAAAGCCCACGGCGCGCGCCTCGGCCATTGCATCGCAGAGGCCCACCAGCGCGTCGGTAGGCATCGTGGCGTGATAGGCATGGCCGCCTTTCTCGTAGGTTTCCATGATCGACAGCCATTTCTTGAGGTCCATCGCGAAGCTTGACGACGTGGTGCCGTCGATCCGCGCGCGCGCGCGGTCGCTCAGCATCACCATCCCGGCCGAAGGCGAGGCGCTCCATCCCTTCTGCGGGGCCGAGATCAGCACATCGACCCCCGAGGCGGCCATGTCGACCCAGATGCAGCCCGAGGCGATGCAGTCGAGCACGAAGAGCGCGCCCACGTCATGCGCGGCGGCCGCCACCTGGGCCAGATAATCATCGGGCAGGATCAGCCCGGCCGAGGTTTCGACATGCGGGGCAAAGACCACGTCGGGCCGCGCGTCGTGGATCCGCGCCACCACATCGGCGATGGGGGCCGGGGCGAAGGGCGCCTGCGCTGCGTTGCCCGCGGCCCGCGCCTTCACCACCGTGGTTTCGGCCGCGAACCCGCCCGCCTCGAAGATCTGCGTCCAGCGATAGGAAAACCAGCCGTTGCGCAGGATGAACGCATGCCGCCCCCCCGCGAACTGGCGCGCCACGGCCTCCATCGCGAAGGTGCCGCCGCCCGGCACCAGCGCCACTGAGGCCGCGCCATAGACCTCTTTCAGGGTCGCCGAAATCTCGCGCATCGTGGCCTGGAACTTCGCCGACATATGGTTCAGCGAGCGGTCGGTGAACACCACCGAATATTCCAGCAGGCCGTCGGGATCGACATCGGGGCGCAATGCGGGCATGGCTCTCTCCTCTTGCGGTTCGCCTTGCGACATAGCCCGCCCCGCGGCCGATTTCACCCCGAAACCCGACATGGCCCCGGCAAAACCGCCGCGGCGCGTTTCCGATCGGAACGCCGCGGCACTCAGCCCAGCGGTCCGGGGCGGCGTTCCTCGCTCAGCAGCACGTTGGCATCCACCGCCCCCAGCCCCGGAAGGGTCAGGATGCGCCGCCGCAGAACCCGTTCGAAATCCGCCAGATCACGCGCCACCACCCGCAGCCTGTAGTCGTAGAGCCCCAGGATATGTTGCACCGTCTGCACCTCGGGGATGGCGGTGACCGCGCGTTCGAAATCCTCGAGGCTGACGCGGCCCTTGGTGGCAAGCTTGACGCCCAGGAACACCGTCACCCCGAAGCCCAGCGCCTCGCGGTCCACCACCACCCGGCGGCCGCGGATCGCGCCCGAGCCTTGCAACCGCTTCAGCCGCCGCCAGGCCGCAGGCTGGCTGAGCCCGAAGCGCCGCCCCAGTTCGCCCGCCGACAGCGTCGCATCCGCCACCAGCGCGCGCAGGAAGCCGCGGTCAATCTCGTCCAGTTCGATCACAGCGGCAGCGCCTCGCTGGCCTTGATGACGGCCACATGCATCAGGGCTTCGATGTCGGCGATGTGTGGCAGCGCCAGGATGCGGTCGCGGTAAACCTCCTGATAATGGGCGATGTCGCGCGCCACCACGTCAAGCCGCACGTCGACCCGGCCCAGGAAGGTCTGGATCTCGATCACCTCGGGCACGGCGCGCGCGGCGGCGATGAATTCGTCGAAGGCGCGCGGGTTCGTCTTGTCCAGGGTGAAGCGCAGGCTCACTTCGACCTCGTAGCCCAGCGCGCGCCAGTCGATCACCGCCTCCTGCCCCTTCAGCACGCCCGCGGCCCGCATCCGCTCGATCCGCCGCCAGCAGCTTGCCGGGGTGACACCCGCACGCTCGGCCAGCGCCGCGACGGCAAGGCCCGGGTCCGCCATCATCTGGCGCAGGATCCTGCGGTCGAAATCGTCAATCTGCATGGTTGTCTCGGTGTTCAGCGATCTGGCGAATGATCTTTTTCAGATAAGCGCCGATTAGGCAAACTTTGAACGAATGATCGCGGGGAAATCCCTATCCTGCCCCCAGAAACAATGGCAAAGGAGGCGCCGATGCGCGTCTATTACGATCGCGACTGCGACATCAACCTGATCAAGGACAAGAAGGTGGCG
>DAIEJF010000210.1 GCA_027351005.1 Paracoccaceae bacterium
ATTCCTCTTCTACTCGTCGAACAGCGGAAAATAATGATCGAGTCGGGGATACGTTCTCGCCGGTCAGGTTAAGTGCAATGCGACGGCCAATAATTGAGGCTGGAAAGGACAGGATTGGATGCCGGTCCGAAGATAGCGGTACTGAGAAATTTGGCATTACGATTCCATCGCACGTTGCAACAAAAACATGTCGTCGAATTCGGCTCTCTGTCTAGCGAAAAATGACTGATACGCCCCGCCACTCACGCGCCCTCAAGTATCCTGTAGACGCTGGCCCGGCCAATCCGGAGGCGCTTGGCGATCTCGGTGGCCCCCAGCCCCTCCTCACGCAACTTCTGCACCTCGTCAGCCTTCGCCCTCGCTGTAGGCTTGCAGCCCTTGTACTTGCCCTCGGCCTTGGCCTTCGCAATGCCCTCACGCTGCCGCTCCAGCATCACCTCGCGCTCGAACTCCGCGATGCCGCCGAGGATGGTCAGCATCAGCTTGCCGGTGGGCGTGGCCGTGTCGATGCCCATCCCGACGATGCGCAGGCTGGCGCCCCTACGGATCAGCATGTCGAGCGTGTCGGGCAGGTGTGGAACAGAACGGGCAAGCCGGTGCAGCGTCGTGACCTCCAGCGCGTCGCATTCCCTCAGAAGGTTCGTGCCGCCAGGGTCAGGGAGGATGATTTGCCCGAACAGCGTCCCGCGCTTTGGACGGTTCCTCGCTGTCATGACCTTCGGGGTCTTGATGCGGAGCCGATAAGCGGTGCCGGGGCGTTACGGTTGCTGAGGGTACTTCATGTCTTCTGGCGCCTCGTTCGGAGCGCCACCGTGGTACACCGTGTACCGCGTTCCTCGGTGGCTACCTGAGGAATTAGGCATGACAATCAGTTACTTGGGTTAAATGGCGGAGAGACAGGGATTCGAACCCTGGGTCGGCGCAAACCGACAACGGTTTTCGAGACCGCCGCATTCGACCACTCTGCCACCTCTCCGCGTCAGGGGTCACGGGGCAGGCGTTTAGCCGGGTGTGCGGGCGGGCGCAAGGGGGTTTTGTGGCGCGCGCGGGGCGGTCTGTGTGGCGGTCTGCGCCGATGTCCTCGTGCGGCTCTGTGTTGGAATTCGGCGCCGGGCGCGCTAGGGCTGGGCGGACCCCTGTGCGAGGCGTGCTGTGCTGATCCGAGCGGCCCTTGCTTTCCTTCTGCTGCTGGCGCCCGTTCTGCTGCTGGCGCCTGTCGCGCGGGCGCAGCCCGGCGGGGCGGCCGATGCGGTGGCTGTGGCGATCCGGTTGCCCGAGGTGGTCGAGGTCCTGCGCCAGGAGGGGCTCGACTATGGCCGCACGCTGGAGGGGCAGCTTTTCCCCGGGCAGGGCGGCGCCACCTGGGCGGCACGGGTCGCGACGATTTATGACGCGCCGCGGTTGCAGGCGGCGGTGCTTTCGGCCTTCCGCGCGGCGCTGCCCCCGGCCGAGGCGCCGGCCATCCTGGCGTTCCTCGGCAGCCCGCTGGGGCGGCGGGTGGTCGGGCTCGAGCTTTCGGCGCGCCAGGCGATGCTCGCGCCCGACGTGACGGAGATGGCGCGCCAGACCTGGGCCGCCATGCAGGAGGCCGACGACCCGCGGGTGGCGGCGCTGCGGGGCTTTGCCGAGGACAACGGGCTGATCGAGGTCAACGTGGCGAACACGCTGAACGCCAACCTTGCCTTCTATCGCGGGCTGGTCGAGGGGCATGCCAAGGGCTTCGACATGACCGGGGCGCAGATCGAGCGCGAGGTGGCGGGGCAGGCGGGGGCCGTCCGGTCCGAGATCGCGGACTGGCTGTTTGCCTATCTCGCGCTGGCCTACGAGCCTCTGAGCGACGCCGATCTTGCGGCCTATGCTGCCTTTGGTCGCTCGCCTGCCGGGCGGGCGCTGAACGAGGCACTGGCCGAGGCGTTCGACGGGGTTTTCGACCGGGTGTCGCATGACCTTGGCCGCGAGGCCGCGCGTTACCTGGCGGGCCCGGCGCTGTAGCCGCGCCGACCCTGCGGCGCCCCTTCGCAGCGCTTGACTTTCCTGTGGCGATTCCCGATAAGCCCGCATCCCGACGTGGCCCCGGCCCGCCGGGCATTTTCAATTTCGCCCGTCACGGGGCGCGCTGTCCGAAGGCATCCTGCGCCACGCAGGGCCGAACGCCCGGAAACGGGGGCCGCAGGACGCGGAGAGGGAAAGGGAAAGACCCATGTTCGCGGTCCTCAAGACGGGCGGCAAGCAGTATACGGTGCGTGCGGGCGACATCCTGCGCGTCGAGAAGCTTGACGCCATCGCTGGCCAGAAGGTCCAGTTCAACGACATCCTCGTGCTGGGTGGCGACACCATGACCGTGGGCGCGCCCCTGGTTGCCGGCGCGGCCGTGCAGGCCGAGGTGATCGAGCAGATCAAGGCCGACAAGGTCATCAACTACGTCAAGCGCCGCCGGAAGCATTCGTCGCAGCGCACCCGTGGCCACCGCCAGCAACTGACCCTGCTGCGCGTGACCGAGATCCTCGCCGCGGGCGCGGACGGCTCGGGCGTGGCGGCGGCGACCGGCACCGCGGCGGCGCGCCGCGCGGCCCACAATGCGGCCCCGGCCCCGAAGGCCGAGGAAGCCCCGGCGAAACCGAAGCGCTCCGCCAAGAAGGCGGAAGCGGCAGCTCAGGAGTAATCCCCCATGGCACACAAGAAGGCAGGCGGTTCTTCCCGCAACGGCCGCGATACCGCGGGCCGTCGTCTGGGCGTGAAGCTTTATGGCGGCGAGAAGGCGATCCCCGGCAACATCATCGTGCGCCAGCGCGGCACCACCTGGTTCCCGGGTGATGGCGTCGGCATGGGCACCGACCACACGATCTTCGCGATGGTCGAAGGCCGTGTTGCGTTCAAGAAGGGCCTGAAGGGTCGCACGTTCATTTCCGTGCTCCCGGTGGCCGAGGCCGCAGAGTAAGCCGAACCGTCACAGGTCAGAGACAGACGGGGGATCGGCAAGCCAGCCGGTCCCCCGAACCGTTTCCGGGGCCGGTCACGCTGTGTTGCCGGGCAAGGGGATTGTGGTGGCGCCCCGTGCGCCCCAGATCGGAAGCGGGAAGGAGCGGTTGCCGCAGGGCGGCCGTCGTGACGCCGGATCCGGGCAGGACGCCCCCGGCGCGTAAGAGGAGGAAGGCATGGAACTGGCTACGATCGTCGTGCAGCCCGTCATCCCGGCGGAACGCTTCGTGCTGCGGCCGATCCGGAAATCCGATGCGGGTCTGATGGCGCTTTACACCGGCGACCGCCGGGTGGCCGAGGCCACGCGCTCGATCCCGCATCCGCTGCCACCCGGCGCGACCGAGGCCTTCATCGCCCGCGCGATGTCGGCGGACCGCGATCAGGATGTCTGGGTGATGGACGGCTCGGGTCACCAGCTGGCCGAGGTGCTGGGGGTGATCGGGCTGAAGCGGATGGATCGCGGCCAGAGCGAGATCGGCTACTGGGTGGCCCCGGCCTTCTGGAACACGGGTTTTGCCAGCGAGGCGGTGCGCACGCTGGTCGAGGCCAATCCGCAGGGCGCGCGCACGATCTTTGCCGAGGTCTTCCAGGACAATGCCGTGTCGGCCCGGGTGCTGACCAACTGCGGCTTCGAATACATCGGCGATGCCGAGACCTATTCGGTGGCCCGCGACAGCCGTGTGCCGACCTGGACCTATCTGAAGCGTCTGGCCTAGGGCGGGGGGCCGCTGCCCCCCGCACCCCCGCCCGGAGGGGCCGTCTGCCCCTCCGGACCACCCCGAGGATAGTTGAGGACCGAAAATGGACGCGGCAGGGCGGGCAGAGGTGCGGGAGGCGCGGGAAGACGATCTTTCGGCGATCCGCGACATCTACAACCATGCGGTGGCGCATTCGACCGCAATCTGGAACGAGGTGCTGGTGGATCTCGAGAACCGCCGGGCCTGGTGGCAGGCGCGGCGGGCGGCGGGCTATCCGGTGCTGGTGGCGGTGCGGGGCGAGACGGTGCTGGGATATGCGAGCTTTGGCGACTGGCGCGCCTTCGACGGCTTCCGCGGCACGGTGGAACATTCGGTCTATGTTGCCGAGGGCGCGCAGGGGCAGGGGCTGGGCCGCGCGCTGATGACGGCCCTGATCGCGCGGGCGCGCGAGATCGGCAAGCATGTGATGGTGGGCGGGATCGAGTCGGGCAACGCGGGCTCGCTGGCGCTGCACCGGGCGATGGGCTTCCGCGAGGTGGGGCGGCATCGCGAGGTGGGGCAGAAGTTCGGCCGCTGGCTGGACCTTACCTTCATGGAACTGGTGCTGGACGACCGACCGCGCCCCTGACGTCGCTTGCGCCCCGGCCCGTCCGGGGCTAACGCCAATACAGCCCGCCCTCTCTGGAAAGCACGCCGATGAAGTTCCTTGACCTTGCCAAAGTCTACATCCGCTCGGGCGGCGGCGGTTCGGGCTGCGTCAGCTTCCGGCGCGAGAAGTTCGTCGAGTTCGGCGGCCCCGACGGCGGCGATGGCGGCAATGGCGGCTCGGTCTGGGCCGAGGCGGTGGAGGGGCTGAACACCCTGATCGACTTCCGTTATCAGCAGCATTTCTTCGCCAAGTCGGGCCAACCCGGCATGGGCCGCCAGATGACCGGGCGATCGGGCGACGATATCGTGCTGAGGGTGCCGGTGGGTACCGAGATCATCGACGAGGACGAGGAGACGGTGATCGCCGATCTGGTGGCGCCGGGGCAGAAGGTACTGCTGGCCCGCGGCGGCAACGGCGGCTGGGGCAACATGCAGTTCAAGACCGCCACCAACCGCGCGCCCGCCAAGGCCAACCCCGGCCAGCCGGGGGTGGAGCGCACCATCTGGCTGCGGCTGAAGCTGATCGCGGATGCGGGGCTCTTGGGCCTGCCCAATGCGGGCAAGTCGACCTTCCTGGCCGCCACCTCGAACGCGCGGCCGAAGATCGCGGATTATCCCTTCACCACGCTGGTGCCGAACCTGGGCGTGGTGGGGATCGACGGCAAGGAATTCGTGATGGCCGACATTCCCGGCCTGATCGAGGGCGCGAGCGAGGGGCGGGGCTTGGGCGACCAGTTCCTGGCCCATGTGGAACGCTGCGCGGTGCTGCTGCACCTGGTCGATGGCACCTCGGCCACCATCACGAAGGATTATCGCACGATCATCGGCGAGCTGGAGGCCTATGGCTACGGGCTGATCGACAAGCCCCGGATCACCGCCATGACCAAGATCGACGCGCTGGATGCCGAGACGCGGGGCCGCCGCCGCCGCGCGCTGGAGAACGCCTCGGGCGGGCCGGTCCTGGCCATATCGGCGGTCAGCGGGGCGGGCATGCCAGAGGTGCTGCGCGCGCTTTATGCCATCGTGCGGCCCGTCGAGGAGGTGAAGGAGACCGGCGCATGGCGGCCCTGAGCCGGGCGGGGCGGCCCGACATCCGCGCGGCCCGGCGGCTGGTGGTGAAGATCGGCTCGGCCCTGCTGGTCGAGGGGCGCGCGGGCGAACGCGAGGCCGGGCGGCTGCGCATCGAATGGCTGCGCGCGCTGGCGCTGGACGTGGCCGCCGCCAAGGCCGCGGGCGCCGATGTGGTGCTGGTGTCCTCGGGGTCGATCGCGCTGGGGCGCGGCGTTCTGGGGCTGCCTGCGGGCGCGCTGGCGCTGGAACAGAGCCAGGCCGCTGCTGCGGTGGGCCAGATCCGCCTGGCGCGCGCCTATGAGGAGGTTCTGGCCCCGCACGGGATCGTCACCGCGCAGGTTCTGGTGACGCTTGAAGATACCGAGGACCGCCGCCGCTACCTGAACAGCCGTGCGACGCTGGAGACGCTTCTGGGCCTGGGCGTGGTGCCGATCGTCAACGAGAACGACACCGTGGCGACCGACGAGATCCGCTTTGGCGACAACGACCGGCTGGCCGCGCAGATCGCGGTGACGGTGGGGGCCGACCAGCTTGTGCTCTTGTCGGATGTCGATGGCTTCTATTCGGCCAACCCCAAGGAAGACCCTCTGGCCACCCGCTTTGACGTGGTGGAACACATCACCCCCGAGATCGAGGCGATGGCAGGCGACCCGATTTCCGGCCTGTCGAAGGGCGGGATGAAGACGAAGCTGATGGCCGCCAAGACGGCGGTTGCGGGGGGCTGCGCCATGGCGATCATGGAAGGCTCGGTCCTGCGGCCGCTCGACGCGCTGGCGCGGGGGGCGAACTGCACCTGGTTCCTGGGGCAGGGCGACCCGCAGGCGGCGCGCAAGCGCTGGATCGCGGCGATGAAGCCCCGGGGCGAGCTGACGCTGGACGCGGGGGCCGCGCGGGCGCTGGCCGAAGGCAAGTCGCTCTTGCCTGCGGGGGTGGTCGCGGTGTCGGGCAGTTTCGGGCGTGGCGATCCGGTGGCGATCCTGGGGCCGGGCGGCGAGAGCCTGGGCAAGGGCTTGACCCGCTATACCGCGGCCGAGGCGCGGGCGATCAAGGGGCACCGCAGTTCCGAGATCGCCGCGATCCTCGGCGCGCCGGGACGGTCGGTTCTGGTGCATCGCGACGACATGGCGGTGTGAGGGCCGATGGGTCGGAGCGGGGGTTTCACACCCCCGCACCCCCGTGGGATATTTGGGGACCGGAAATGGGGCAGGCGATGCTGGACGGGCAGGGCGCAGGCGATCTTATGGCGGCGATGGGCCGGGCAGCGCGGGCGGCGGCGGCCGATCTGGCCTGCGCCCCGGCCGCGGCGAAGCGCG
>DAIEJF010000215.1 GCA_027351005.1 Paracoccaceae bacterium
TGCAGGAATAGGCCGGGCGCGAGGTCTTCCCCCGCCCGGGGGAACAGCGCGAAGCGCGCCCCGGGCCAGCGCCCGTCCGCCCCTGAGGGCGGGCGCTTCTTGGCCGAACCGCGCGGGGTCACCCGCGGAAGGGACCGCACCATAAAGCGCAGACAGTCAACGTGGCAGCGCCCCCCCGCGGTCGGGCGCTGGTCCTGTGGTGTGAGAGACAGGGTCGGCGGAGGTGAGTCATGCTTCCGGCCCGCGGCACGGCTCGAAGCGCTCCCCGCGATCCGGCGCGGGCCCTCTGTCGTGGCAGACAGGCCCGCCGGGCCTATCCCACCTGCACCAGCGCGTGGCGCTTCTTGCCCGCGGTCAGGTTCAGCCCGGCGGCGATTTCGGCCAGCGTCATCAGCCGCGGCTCGGTCACGATCTCGTCGTTGATCCGTGCCCCGCCCTCGGCAAAGAGCCGCTTGGCTTCCTTGCCCGAGGGCGCCAGCCCCGCCCGCACGAACAGCGCCGTGTTGGCGATGCCCTCGCCGATCTCGGCGGCACTCAGCGTCACGGTCGGCAGATCGTCGCCCACGCCGCCCTTCTCGAAGACCGCGCGCGCCGTGGCTTCCGCCGCCGCCGCCGCCTCGGCCCCGTGCAGAAGCGTGGTCACCTCGTTGGCCAGCCGCACCTTCGCCGCGTTGATCTCTGACCCCTGCAGCGCCCCCAGACGCGCGCATTCCTCGATCGGCAACTCGGTGTAAAGCTTCAGGAACCGCCCCACATCCGCATCGGTCGTATTGCGCCAGAACTGCCAGAATTCATACGCGCTCAGCATCTCGCCGTTCAGCCACACTGCGCCCGACTGGCTCTTGCCCATCTTCTTGCCGTCCGAGGTGGTCAGCAAGGGCGAGGTCAGCCCGTAGATCTCGCGGTCCAGCACCCGCCGCGTCAGGTCGATGCCGTTGACGATGTTGCCCCACTGGTCCGACCCGCCCATCTGCAACAGGCAGCCGTAGCGGCGGTTCAGTTCCAGGAAATCATAGGCCTGAAGGATCATGTAGTTGAATTCCAGGAACGACAGGCTCTGTTCCCGGTCCAGGCGCGATTTCACGCTTTCGAACGACAGCATCCGGTTGACGCTGAAATACCGCCCGATGTCGCGCAGGAAATCGAGGTATTTCAGCCCGTCCAGCCATTCGGCGTTGTTGAGCATCAGCGCATCGCCAGACCCTTCGCCGAAGGTGACATAGGCCGAAAAGACCCGCTTGATCCCGGCGATGTTGGCGTCGATCTGGTCGGCCGACAACAGCGGGCGTTCCTCGGCCCGGAAGGACGGATCGCCCACCTTGGTGGTGCCCCCGCCCATCAGCACGATGGGCTTGCCGCCCGTCTTCTGCAGCCAGCGCAGCATCATGATCTGGATCAGGCTGCCCACATGCAGCGATGGCGCGGTGGCGTCGAACCCGATGTAGCCCGGCACGACCCCCTTGGCGCAGGCCTCGTCAAGCCCCTGATAATCCGTGCAGTCGGCCAGAAAGCCGCGCTCGATCATCACGCGCAGGAAGTCGGATTTCGGGTGGTAGGTCATCGGCGTTTCGTCCATTCTTCGGCCCGGCGCCCTCTATAGCGGCGCGGGGCGCAAAGGGGAAGCAGGTGCAGCCATTCCAGCCGGTTCGCGCGGTGGGCACCATGTCGGGGACCTCGCTCGACGGGGTGGATGCCGCGGTGGTGGTGACCGATGGCGAAACCATCACCGCCTTCGAGCAGTCCGACTACCGCCCCTATTCCGATGCCGAGCGCGCCACGATCCGCGCGGCCCTTGGCCGCTGGCCGGGCGCGCCCGGCGTGCAGGCCGCGGCCGAGGTGGTGGAGGAAGCGCATGCTGAACTTCTCAGCCGCTTCGACGGGGTGGATCTTGTGGGCTTTCACGGCCAGACGCTGGCGCATGAGCCCGGCGGGCGCGGCACCCATCAGGCGGGCGACGGCGCCGTGCTGGCCGCCGTGCTCGACCTGCCGGTGATCTGGG
>DAIEJF010000227.1 GCA_027351005.1 Paracoccaceae bacterium
CCCTGCGCCTGCATGGCCAGCCCCGATTAGAGTTCCTGCCCGTTCGCCCTCGCCTCGAGCCGCTTGATCGCGTCCAATACCTCTGGCTGGTGGGGAAGTATAGCCGTCGACATCCGGTAAGCGGCCAGCGCGTCCTTTCGGTTGCCGGTCGCCTCGAGGATGCCGCCAAGCTGGGCGATGGCGACATAGTCGTTCGGGTTGAGCGTCAGCGCGCGGGCCAGATCGTTCAGCGCCGGGCCGAACGCGCCCTGCGCCTGGAAGGCGCGCGCCCGCATGGCATAGGCTTCGGCAAAGTCGGGCGCATGATCGACCAGCGCCGAAAGGTGTTCGACCGCCCCGCGCGGATCGTTGGCGACAAGCGCGGCCACCCCGCGCTGCAACAGCAGATCCATCGCGGGCGAGCCCGAGGACGACCATTCCCGCTGAAGATCCGCCTGGGCCCGCTGCCAGGTGGCGGGATCGTTCGATTTCAGGTCTTTCAGAAGCTGCGCGTCATCCGCGCGCGCCGCATGGGCCCCGGCGGCAAGCCAGAACGCACACACTGCCGTGACGGCACGATTGAGATATCTGGTTGACGCACCCATAACACTCGGGAATGTAACCCTGTCCGCGGGAAATGCGAGAGGCGCCGCGGTCACAATCGGAGGAATCGGGATGAGCGCAGTGATCGACGCGGCAGTGGCCGCCCTGCAGAAGCGGCTGAGCGGCGGATTCGACGGGGTCGCGAAGTTCGTGATGCCGGGCGAAGGTGCGCTGATGATCGACGCAAGCGGCGTGCGCCCGGGCGACGAGCCGGCCGATGTGACGCTGACGGCGGATGCCGAAACCTTCAAGGCGATCCTTGACGGCGATCTGAACCCGACGATGGCCTTCATGTCGGGCAAGCTTTCGGTCGATGGCTCGATGGGGCTGGCGATGCAACTGGGCTCGGCGCTCAGCTGATGGAACCCGCGCCGCTGCACGCTGCGCTGGCCGACGGGCCGCCGGGCGGCTTTGCCCGCTGGCTGCGCGCGGCGGACGGCCCGCGCCTGCGCGTGGCGGTCTGGCCCGAGGGGCGCCGGGGCACCGTGCTCCTGTTCCCCGGCCGGACCGAGTACGCCGAGAAATACGGCCGCGCCGCGGGGGATCTGGCGGCGCGCGGCTATGCGACGATCGCGGTGGACTGGCGGGGCCAGGGGCTGTCCGACCGGCCGCTGGCCGACCGCAACCTGGGCCATGTGGCGCGCTTTGGCGACTTTCAGCGCGATGTGGCGGCGGTGCTCGAGGCTGCGCGCGTGCTGGCGCTGCCGGAACCCTTCTACCTGATCAGCCATTCGATGGGCGGCGCCATTGCTCTGCGCGCGCTGACCGAAGGGCTGCCGGTCCGCGCGGCGGTCTTCTCCGCGCCGATGTGGGGCCTGATGCTGAAGCCCGCCACCCGGGCGCTGGCCGGGGTGGTCACGGTCCTGGCGCGGGGCCTCGGTCTTGCCGGCCGCTATGCGCCCAGCACCGGCCCGGTGACCTACGTCGCCTCGGCCCCCTTCGCCGACAACGTGCTGACAAGCGACGAAGGCATGTGGGACTACATGAAGGCGCAGATCTTGGGCGAGCCGGGGCTGGCGCTTGGCGGGCCCAGCCTGAACTGGCTGCACGAGGCGATGGCCGAATGCCGGGCGCTTGCCGCCCTGCCCTCGCCCGCGGTGCCGGTCGTCACCTACCTTGGCAGCAACGAACGCGTGGTGGACCCCGCGCCCGTGATCGCGCGGATGGAGCGTTGGCCCGGCGGGCGGCTCGAGATGGTGCCGGGCGCCGAACACGAGGTGATGATGGAAACCCCAGCGATCCGCGCCCGGTTCTTCGACGGGGCGGCCGCGCTGTTCGAGGCGCACCGCTAGCTAGAGCAGGTGCGCGGGGTTCGGGCGCCCGGCGGCGAAATCCAGGATATTGCGCGCCGCGGCCATCCCCATGGCGCGAAACGCCCCGGCACTGGCCCCTGCGCTGTGCGGGGTCAGGATGACATCGGCCCTGCCCTGCAAAGGGTGATCGGGCGGCAGCGGCTCCACCTCGGTCGCGTCCAGAGCGATGCCGCCCAGATGCCGGGCGGCGGCCAGCGCCGCTTCGTCGACGATCCCGCCGCGGGCGGTGTTGACCACCAGCGCCCCGGGGGGCAGCAGCGCCAGTTCGGCGGCCCCGATCAGCCCGCGGGTGGCGGGCGTCAGCGGGCAATGTAGGCTCAGGATATCGGTGCCGGGCAAGGCGGCACGCAGGTCAGGCGCCACGCCCCAGCCCTCGGGCGTCCGCGCGCCGGTCAGGCGTGGCGAATGCACGCTGACCGTCATGCCACAGGCCGCGGCCAGTGCGCCCACCCGGCGGGCGATGGCGCCATGCCCGACCAGCAGCAGCCGCGCCCCCGCAAGGTCGATCACCCGGCAGGCCGGATCGGCGCGACGACCGGCGGCGGCGGCGGCCTGCATGGCGGGCAACGCCTTGGCCAGCGCCAGCATCAGCGCCAGCGTGTGTTCTGCCACCGCCTGCGCATTGGCGCCGGGCGTGTTCATCACCGCCACCCCGGCGGCACTGGCCGCCGCCAGCGGGATGTTGTCGACCCCGGTGCCGTGCTTGGCCACCAGTCGCAGCGGCGGCGCCATCAGCCCCGCGGGCAGCGGCCGCGTGCGGACCAGGATCGCCTCGGCACTGCGCAGCGCGGCCTCGGCTTCGGCTGCCGCAAGCGTCGGCAGATAGGCCACCGCGCACCCCGCCCCGGCCAGAAGCGCCAGCGCATCGGGGTGCACCGGCTCGGTCACGGCAACGCGCATTCAGATCTGGATCTGGGTGAAGGCGTCGCGCAACGCCTGGCTCCAGGCCTGGCTCATGGCAGAAAACTGCGGATCGCCCGCCTCGATCCGCCGGGTCGAGCCGATGGTGAAGCTGTCTTTCTCGATCACCGCAAGATCCAGCGGCATCCCCACCGACAGGTTGGAGCGCAGCGTGGAATCCATCGACAGAAGCACCGCCTTGCGCGCGTCCTCCAGCGAGGTGTCGGGTGTCACCACCCGGTCGAGGATCGGTTTGCCGTACTTGTGTTCGCCGATCTGAAGGAAGGGCGTATCCTCGGTCGCCTCGATGAAGTTTCCCTCGGGATAGATCAGGAACATCCGCATGCCCCCGCCCCGGCGCTGGCCCGCCACGATCATCGAGGCGGTGGCGCCCTGCTGGCTGGCGGCCAGTTTCCCGTCGATCTCGGCGCGGGTGCGCGCCAGGGCGTTGCCGACGATCTCGCCCACCTTCAGCATCGTCTCCGCCTTCAGGATCGACGTGTCGGGGTTGGCGTCGGGGCTGTCGATCGCGTCGCGCAGGCGGGCGATGGTGGTCTGCGTCACCGACAGGCTGCCCGCCGTCAGGATCACGATGACCCGTTCGCCCGGCTGTTCGAAGGTGAACATCTTGCGATAGGTCGAGATGTTGTCGAGCCCGGCATTCGTGCGCGTGTCCGACAGAAGAACCATGCCCTGGCGCAAGAGCAGGCCCACGCAATAGGTCATGGCTGGCCCCGGTGGTGTTGGGAAAGATCGCGGCAGACTATTGCTGCACCGACTGGATGGCAACGGTCACATCAAGGCTTTCGCTGCCCGGACCGCGGGCGATGCCCTTGATCGGCGCCGCGTCGCGCGCATCGTCCCCCGAGCCGAGGCGGATGAAGCGTTCATCCGGGCAGCAGCGGTTCGCAGGGTCGAAGCCCACCCAGCCCAGCCCCGGCACCCACAGTTCCGCCCAGGCGTGCGCGGCCTCATGCGGGATCGCGTCTGCGGCGAGCAGATAGCCTGACACATAGCGCGCGGGGATCGCCTGCGACCGGGCCGCCGCGATCAGGATATGGGCATGGTCCTGGCAGACACCCTCGGCGCGGGCCAGCGCCTCGGCCGCGGTGGTGTGCGCATGTGTCGCACCCGGCACATAGGCCACGGCCTCGCTGACCGCGGCGGCCAGCCGGTGTGCGGCGTCCAGCGGGTCGCGCGCACCGGTCACGGCGGCCTGCCCCAGATCACGCAGCGCAACATCGGCCGCGGTGGCAACGGTCTCGCGCAGATAGGCCTCGGGTGGCACATGTTCGCGGTGGCCGCGCAGCACGCCTGCCATGTCGCGGGTTTCCACATCGCCTGACACCCGCACCGTGATCTCGGACACCGGCCCCCGCACCGAATGGCTTTGCACCCAGTCGCCCGCCCCGTCGCGATAGCCGCCCCCGGGCAGCCCGCCCTCCACCTCCACCGACCAGCGCAGCACCTTCTGGCCCTCGAAGCTGGATGGCGTCAGCCGGTGGCTTTGCACCACGCCGCGCACGGGCGTGTCATAGCGATAGGTCGTCACATGCAGGACAGACAGGATCATCGCTGGTCCCCGCTGAGATAGACATCATGCACCAGCGCCCCCAGCGTCGCCACCTCGCGGATGAAGCGGGTCAGGAACTCGTGCAGGCCCTCGTCGAAGATGTCCGACACCCGCGTCTCGGCCAGTTCGGCCAGAACGGCGCGCGCCTTGCTTTGCGCCGCCGTGGTGCGCCCGTAGCCGCGCGCCAGCCGGTCAAGGTGAACGGTGGTGGCCTCGATCGAGGTGCGTAAAGACCGCGGCGAGGCCGCATTCAGGATCAGGAAATCCGCGATCTTGCGGGCCGTCACCTCGCCGCCATAGGCCCAGTGGAAGGCGCGATGCGCGCTCATCGCCCGCAGAAGCGTGGTCCACTGGTAGTTGTCGAGACCAGAGCCCACGAACTCCACCCCCGGCAGCAGGACGTAATACTTCACGTCCAGCAGGCGCGCGGTGTTGTCGGCGCGTTCCAGGAAATAGCCGAGGTTCAGGAAATCCCAGCCATCCTTGCGCAACTGGGTGCCGTCGATGGCGCCGCGCAACTGCGCGGAATGGCGCATCGTCCAGTCGGTCAGCACGCTCAGGTCAAGCTCTGACCGCGGGCGGCGTTCCAGCGCGCGCATCTCCTGAAAGGCGCCGTTCAGCGCATCCCAGACCTGCGTGGTCAGCGCGCCGCGCACGATCCGCGCATTCTCGCGGGCCCGCCCGATGCAGGACGCGATGGATGACGGGTTGTCGCGGTCGAAGAAGAAGTAGCTCTCGATGTTGCGCTGCACGGGGTCGCCGTACTTGCGGGCAAAGCCTTCGGCCGTGCCCGAGGCCTGCAACAGGCTTTCCCATTCGCTGTGATAGCCCTCGCCCGTCGAGGGCAGAAGGGACATCCGTGCGCCCACGTCCAGAAGCCGCGCCATCGTCTCGGCGCGCTCCATGTAGCGGGTGATCCAGTAGAGGTTGTCGGCGGTCCGGCTCAGCATCGTGTCACTCCGCCAGAACCCAGGTATCCTTGACGCCCCCGCCCTGCGACGAGTTCACCACCAGGCTGCCGTCCTTCAGCGCCACGCGGGTCAATCCGCCGGGCACCAGCTCCACCCGCTCGCCCACCAGACAATAGGGCCGCAGGTCCACATGCCGCGGCGCGATCCCCTGATCCACAAAGGTCGGCACCGTGGAAAGCGCCAGCGTCGGCTGTGCGATGTAGTTGCCCGGATCGGCCTTGACCCGTTCCGCGAAAGCCGCGATCTGCTCCTTGGTCGACTTCGGGCCCACCAGCATCCCGTAGCCACCCGAGCCGTGCACCTCTTTCACCACCAGTTCGGACAGGTTTTCCAGAACGTAGGTCAACTCGTCCGGCTTGCTGCATTGCCAGGTGGGCACGTTCTGCAGGATCGGCGTCTCGCCCAGGTAAAACCGGATCATCTCGGGCACGAAGGTATAGACTGCCTTGTCATCCGCAACCCCCGCCCCCGGCGCCGAGCAGATCGACACGCCGCCCGAGCGGTAGACATCCATCAGCCCCGGCACCCCCAGCATGGAATCGGGGCGGAAGCAAAGCGGGTCGATGAAGGCATCATCGATCCGGCGGTAGATCACATCGACCTTCTTGGGGCCTTCCGTGGTCCGCATCCAGACGAACTCGCCTTCCACGAACAGATCCTGCCCCTCGACCAGATCGACGCCCATCAGGTCGGCCAGGAAGCTGTGTTCGTAATAGGCCGAGTTGAAATGCCCCGGCGTCAGGATCACCACGGTCGGGTCGCTGTCGCATTTGGTCGGCGCCACCGAGGCCAGCGTGCGGCGCAGGATCTCGGGGTAGCGGTCCACCGGCTGGATGCGGCTTTCCCGGAACAGCGCCGGGAACATCCGCATCATGATCTCGCGGTTTTCCAGCATGTAGCTGACACCCGAGGGGGTGCGGCAGTTGTCTTCCAGCACGAAGAAGTCATCGGGCCCGGTGCGCACAAGGTCGATGCCGACGATATGCGAATAGACCCCCCGCGGCGGCACGATCCCCGCGACCGCGCGTTCGTAGGCCTCGTTCTGGTAGACCAGCCGGGCGGGGATGCGGCCTGCCCGCACGATCTCGCCCCGGCCGTAGACATCGACCAGAAAGGCGTTGAGCGCGCGCGCGCGCTGTTTGATCCCGCGTTCCAGCCGGGCCCATTCCGAGGCGGTGAAGACCCGCGGAAACATGTCGAAGGGGATCAGCCGGTCGGGATCGCCGCCTTCGCCATAGACCGCGAAGGTGATGCCGATCCGGCGGAACAGCGCCTCGGCCTCGGCCTGCTTCAGACTTCGCAGCTCGGCGGGCATGGCCGCCGTCCAGTCTTCAAGGTGGCGGTAAGGCGGGCGAACCTGCCCATTCTGGTACATCTCGTTGAAGTAGGTCGGTGCCATCACTGCGCCTGTTCTGCTGGGGCCAGTTAAGGACGGCGTTCTGCGCAGGTAAAGGCTTCGCGCAACGGACGGGCAGCGTTTCCGCGCGGGTCGCACAAAAATGAGGCAAGCGGCCCGGCCCACCCCGCCTTGCACCCGGCCCCGCCCCGGCCCTACATGGGAACAAAGGTCAAAGAGGTGCCCCATGCGCGCAGATCGCCGCCCCGTTTTCGATGCCAACGCCAGCGCGGGGGGCAGCCTTGGCCCGCTGCCCGACTGGGATCTGACCGATCTTTACCCCGCGCCCGATGCGCCGGAGTTCG
>DAIEJF010000242.1 GCA_027351005.1 Paracoccaceae bacterium
CGCCACATCACAAGCGGCGCTCCCGCAAAACCCTCATCTCCAACCAGAACCACTTCCGCAGCCCCAGACCGTCGCTTCCACTTCGGTGAGGCGGTATCTAGGGGTCCGGCGCCGGGGCCGCAAGAGGAAAATGCAGCCCGCATGACATTTTCCTGAGAGGCCCAACAAAACAAGGCGGTTTCGAAGCGCCCTGCTCATCGTTCGGGCACGCCGCCGGGCCCGGGCCGCCGCCTGCCGGGGCAAGTGGCTGGAATCAGGCGATTCTCTCGGCGGCCCCGGACGACTCAGGCGGCGAATCCCGCCCGCCGGTGGGTGATGCGACCGCCGCAGAGCGTCAGGGCCACCCCCATCGCGCCGACCGTCGTCGCCTCGGCCGTCTCGATGTCGCCGTCCAGCACCGCGATGTCGGCTGCCAGGCCCGGCACGAGGCGCCCCGTCAGATGCTCGCGGTGCGCGGCCCAGGCGCCGCCTGCGGTATAGGCGGCCAGCGTGGCCATCAGGCCCACGCGCTGGTCGGCGCAGTCGTCGGCATAGGGCGCCCGCGTCAGGGCCGCCTGGATGCCCCTGAGCACGTTCACATCGGTCACCGGCCAGTCCGAAGCGAAGGCCAGCGGCGCGCCGGCATCCACCAGGGTCTTCCACAGATAGGCGTCCTTCCAGCGCGCCCGCCCGATCCGGTCAAGCGTCGGCATCAGCGGAAAGTCCATCGCCCCCGGGGGGTGTGGCGGTTGCAGCGAGGCCACGATACCCAGCGCGCCCAGCCGGGGGATATCGGCGGGGTCGATCAGCTCGATATGCTCGATCCGGTGGCGGCTGTCGCGCGAACCGTTGGCGCGCCGGGCGGCCGCGTAGCCGTCGATCGTGGTGCGCACCGCGCCGTCGCCGATGGCATGGACGGCGATCTGCAGGCCGCGCCGGTCGATCTCGGTCGCGATCTCGTTAAACCGCGCGGGCGGGAACAGCTGGTCGGACCGGTGGCCGGGCTGGTCGGGGTAGTCGTTCAGCATGTAGGCGGTGCGGCTGTCCACGACGCCATCCATGAACATCTTCACGAAGCCGCTGCTCAGCCAGTCGTCGTCATAGCCGCGCGTCATCTCCTCGGCACGGGCCAGGTCCGCAAGCTCCATGTGCGGCTTGAAGTGGAAGGGCACCTTCACCCGCGCCAGCAGGTCGCCCGCCGCCTGCATCTCGCGCAAGAGCGCCAGCGTGTAGAGGTTGCCATCCATGTTCACCATCGAGGTGATCCCGTGGCCCGCGCAATGCTGCAGCCCGCGCAGCACCTTGGCGCGGTCGATGGCACGTTCGGCCGCGTCGGGCCAGGGCGAGGGCTCGCCCCCCGTCGCGATGCCCAGGTTCAGCCGCGCCTCGCCCCCCAGCGCGATCACCGGGGCGAAGGCCTCGAATTCGCGCAACTCGCCCGTGGCCAGACCATCGGGACCGATCACCACCTCGTGGCCGTGCGGGGTGGCAAGGCCATGCAGGATGCCTGCCGCCGTCAGCGCGGCGGTATTGGCCCAGACCGTGTGATGGTCATGCGCCGTCATCGCGATCGGCCGGTCGGCGATGATCGCATCCAGATCGTGCCGGGTCACCGGATGGTCGAGCATCGCGTAATCCGCCCCCTGCGCCATCAGGAGCGGCCGCTCGGAGTGTTCGGCGGCAAAGGCGCGGAACGCGCGGGTCATCGCCGGCATCCCATGCGCGCCATGCAGTTGCAGATGGCCCAGTTCCGCCCCGCCCAGCACCAGGTGCAGATGGCTTTCGACAAAGCCCGGCAGCAGCGTGCGCCCACCGCAGTCGATCACCCGCGTGGCGGGGCCCGCCAGCCGCTCGACGGCGGCGCGGGGGCCGACGGCCAGGATGCGCTGGCCCGCCACCGCCACGGCCTCGGCGCGCGGGGCGGCGGGGTCCATCGTCAGCACACGGGCATTGGTCAGGATCAGATCGGGGGTCATGGGGCGTCCTCGGCCAGGCGCTCGGCCATCACGCAGAGCATTTCGAACATCAGCGACACCCCCAAATAGGCGGTGGCGCCCGAGGGGTCGAAGGGGGGCGAGACCTCGACCAGATCCGCCCCCACGATCTTCACGCCCTTCAGAAGGCGCGCCACCGTCAGCGCCTGCCAGGAATTCGGCCCGCCCACCTCGGGCGTGCCGGTACCCGGCGCGAAGGCGGGGTCGACGAAGTCGATGTCATAGCTGACATAGGTGTCGCCCGCCCCCGCGATGGCGCGGGCCTCGCGCATCACGTCCTCGGGGCCGCGGGCATGGAATTCCTCGATCGGGATCACCCGGATGCCGACGGCGCGGTCAAAGTCGCGATCCTCGCGGTCATAGGCCGTGCCGCGGATGCCGATCATGCAGACCCGCGTCGGGTCCAGCAGCCCTTCCTCCACCGCGCGGCGGAAGGGGGTGCCGTGGGTGTACATCGTGCCGCCGAAGTAGCTGTGGAAGAGGTCGGTGTGGCTGTCGAAATGGATCATGCCCAGCGGCCGCCCCTTCGCCAGCGCGCGCAGGATCGGCAGGGTGCAGAGATGGTCGCCCCCCGCCGTCAGCGGCAGCACGCCCGCCGCGCGGACGCGGGCATAGAACGCCTCCATCCGCGCGAGGCTGTCCATCAGGTCGGCCGGGTTCGGGGCCACGTCGCCCAGATCGGCGCAGTTCACCGCCTCGAAGGGGCGCACGCCGGTGATGCCGTTCTCGGCCCGGATCATGGTCGAGGCGTCGCGCAATTGGCGGGGCCCGTGGCGCGGGCCGGGCCGGTTGGTGGTACCGCCATCCCAGGGCGCGCCGACCAGCCCGATCTGCACCTGCGCCAGCCGCGGATCGTCCAGCGGCACATGCGGCAGGCGCATGAAGGTGGGCACCCCGGCAAATCGGGGCAGGTCGAACCCCGACACCGGGCGGAACGTGGCATCTGCGACCATGCTGGTCATTCTCCCCTGGCTGACCCCGTCACTGTTTCCCGGCGCGCCCCCGCTCGCAAGTCTGTTACCGACGGAACAGGCCGCGAAAACCGGCACAAAGGCGGGCAGAACCGCCGATGGCACGGGGGTCGGCCGTTTCCCCACTTGACCCTTCGGCGCGGCTTGGCGTCTAACCGATTGCGGAACGGGTGGCGGCCCCGCCACCGCTGAGGAGACTGCACATGTTCAACAAGTCCAGCGAGGGCGACACGCTGCCCGCTGCGCGGCCGGGCAGCAATGCGGGCGGCCGGTCACACCTGAGTTCGGATCTGAAGATCACCGGCAACATCACCTCGACCGGCACCGTCGAAGTGATGGGCGAGGTGCAGGGCGACGTGGATGCCAAGACGCTTGTGATCGGCACCGAGGGCCAGGTCAGCGGCAAGGTCCGCGCCGAGGCGGTCGAGGTGCGCGGCCACCTGAACGGCTCGGCTGCCTGCGTGCAGTTCACGCTGCGCTCCAGTTCGGTGTCGTCGGTGACGGTCACCTATGACCAGTTGGTGATCGAGAGCGGCGCCGAGATCGAGGGCAAGTTCGCCCACGCCGCCACGCGCGCGCAGGCCTGACCCTAGCGGGGCGGGATGGAATAGGTCAGCCCCGCCCGCGCAACCGGATCGGCCCCGCCTTCGGCGCGCACCAGCACATCCCCAACCACCAGCACGCGGCCAAGCTTCAGGATGCGCGCCTCGGCCAGAAGGTCGAGGCGCGCGGCGGGCTTGCGCATGAAGTCGATGCTGCAACTGGTGGTCACCGTCAACGCCTGCGGGCCGATCATCGCCAGAATCGCCATGTACATCGCCACATCGGCCAGCGCGAAGATCGCGGGCCCCGAGACGGTGGCGCCGGGGCGCAGGTGGCGGTCATCGACGCGCAGTCGCAGCAGCGCGCGGTTGCGCCCCACCTCTTCCACGGCATAGTCGCCCGCAACCTGCGGAAACTCCCGCGCAAGGAACGCCGCCAGCGCGGCCCTGTCCATTACCGGCTCCATGCCCTTCCCCCCTGCGTTCATGGCGCCTAGACTTCCGGGAAAGCGGAGGAATGACAAGATGACCGAACCGATCCTGTTGCGCGAGGACGAGGGCGCGATCGCGATCCTCACCCTGAACCGCCCCGAGGCGCTGAACGCGCTGTCGGACGCCCTGCTGGCCGCGCTGTCGGATGCGCTGACGCGGCTGGCGGGCGAGCCGCAGGTGAAGGCGGTGATCCTGCGGGGTGCGGGCCGGGCCTTCTGCGCGGGCCACGACCTGAAGGAGATGCAGACCGGCCGCGCGGCGGGCGACAAGGGCCGGGCCTATTTCGCCGACCTCTTCGGACGCTGCTCGGCGGTGATGCAGCAGATCGTCCGGCTGCCGCAGCCTGTCATCGCCGAGGTGCAGGGCATCGCGGTGGCGGCGGGCTGTCAGTTGGTCGCCACCTGCGACATGGCTGTAGCGGCCGAGGGGGCGAAGTTCGGCGTGAACGGGATCAACATCGGGCTGTTCTGTTCGACCCCGATGGTCGCGCTGAGCCGGGTGGTGCCGCGCAAGCAGGCCTTCGAGATGCTGACGACCGGCGCCCTGATCGACGCAGCCCGGGCCGAGCGGATCGGGCTGGTGAACCGGGTGGTGCCGAAAGAGGCGCTTGGCGACGAGACGTTCTGGCTGGCCGAGACGCTGGCAAAGAAGCTGGGCGCCGCGGTGAAGATCGGCAAGCGGGCCTTCTACGAGCAGGCCGAGATGGGGCTTGCCGCCGCCTATGACCATACCGCCGCGGTGATGGTGGAAAACATGCTCTGGCGCGATACGGAAGAGGGGATCAACGCTTTCCTCGAAAAGCGCGCGCCCGACTGGCCGACTGGGGCGTGACCGCGCGGTGCGCGCGACAGAGGCCCCCGCGACTGACGGCGGGGGCGGGCAACCCAGACTCTCCCGACAGAGGGCCCGCGCCCGACAGCGGGTGGGCTCTGCGACAGTAACGGTCTGCGCTTTATGGTGCGGCCTCGCCTGAGGGTGAGCCCGCGCGGTTCCGCCAAGGAAGCGCCCGCCCGTCCGGGCGGTCGGGCGCTGTTCCTCCGGGCCGGGGGGATGCGCGGCGCCCAGCCCTACCCGCGCAGCCGCGGCCGCAGGCTCAGCGCCAGCGCGAAGGCCACAACCGCCATGACCAGGCAGGCGCCGATCACCGCGCCACCGCCGATCGTCAGCAGAAGCGCGCCCACCACCGGGGCCAGCGCCTGTGCCATCAGCGGCGCCACCGACAGTGCGCCCCAGATCGCGCCGAACCCTTCGCGGCCAAGGATCTCGGCGGCCAGCAACGGGCGCAGGATGGTGGCGATGCCCGCCGCCCCTCCCTGAGCCAGCGCATAGAGCAGCCACAGCGTCGGCACCCCATGCCCCAGCATCAGCATCAGCGACGCGGCGACAAACCCCGCCATGGTGGCCAGCGTCACCCGCCCCAGCGGCATGTCGTCGCCCGCCAGCATCAGCATGACGCGGCCTGCCACCTGCGCCGGTCCCAGCGCCGCGGCCAGCATGACGGCGATGCCATGGTCCGCCCCGCGTCCCGCCAGCAGCGGCAGCGCAAAGGTGGTCAGCACCGCATGGTTCATCCAGATCAGCGCGATCAACCCGCCCAGCCGCCAGAACGCTCCATCGGCCAGCGCCCGGCGCAGCGCCGAGGCCTTGCCCGCCGGATCGGGCGGGTCCGCCACCTCGCGCCCGACGCGGCGCTGGATCAGCGCGGTCCCGGCGACGTTCAGCGGAACGGTCACGCAAACGGCAATCGCCGCCAGTGCCCACATCGCCCCCTGCCAGCCGAAATGGCGCGCCAGCAAGTCGCCCAGCGGAAAGGCGATGGTGGCCGAAAACCCCGCCACCAGCGTCACTTTCACAATGGCGCCCCGCGCGGCGGGGCCAAGTCGGCGGGTCAGCAGGGCAAAGCAGGTCTCGAACTGCGTGGTGGCCTGGGCCAGCCCGACCAGAAGGTACCCCGCGATCCAGAGCGCGGGCCGCGCCTCGGCGAACGAGGCCACCAGAAGCCCCAGCGCCCCCACCAGCGGCCCCAGCCGCAATAGCAGCGCACCGCGACCGCGATCGACCAGCCGCCCCATCCGCGGCGCCATCACCGCGGCCAGGATCAAGCCCGCGGTCGGCCCCGCGGCCAGCACGGTGCGCGACATCTGCGCGCCATGCTGCGGGTCGCCCAGCGCCACCAGAAGCGCCGCGAAGGCGAAGTTGAAGGTGGCGTAGCCGGTCGTCTGGCCCGCGGCAAGCAGCCAGACACCGAACCCGCCGGGGGCGGCCGCGCGGCTCACAGCCCGTAGATCTCGGCGAATTTCGCCTCGAGGTAGTCCAGCAGCGGCGCCTCGGTCGGGGCAAAGCCGCAGGCGCGGGCGATGATCTCGCGCGGCTCGTAGCGCGCGCCATGCTGCTGCACCTCGGCCCGCAGCCATGCCGTGGCCGGGCCGGTGTCTCCGCGCGACAGATGCGTATCGAGATCGGGCACCGCCGCCCGCAGCGCCTTGTGCAGGCAGCCCGCGTAAAGGTTGCCCAGCGTATAGGTCGGGAAATAGCCGAAAAGCCCCACCGACCAGTGCACGTCCTGCAACATCCCGTGCGAGGGCCGGTCAACCGCCACCCCGAAATCGTGCCGGAACCGGTCGTTCCAGGCCGCCTCCAGATCCGCCACCTCCAGCCCGCCGCCGATCAGCGCGCGTTCCAGATCGAAGCGCAGCATGACGTGCAGGTTGTAATGCACCTCATCGGCCTCGGTGCGGATGAAGCCGGGCTGCACCCGGTTCACCGCGGCATGGAAGGCGTCGGCATCCCGGACGGTCAGGGGGCCGAAGACCTCGGTCATGCGGCCATGAAGCCAGCCTGTGAAGGCGCGCGAGCGGCCAAGCTGGTTCTCGTAGATCCGGCTCTGGCTTTCGTGCACGCCCATCGACACGCCCTGCCCCAGCGGCGTCAGCAGATAGGCCGGGTCCACCCCCTGCTCGTAACAGGCGTGCCCGGTTTCGTGGATGGTGGAATAGATGCAGTTGAACGGTTCGCCTTCCACCACCCGCGTGGTGATGCGCACATCGGTGCCCGAGCCGGACGAGAACGGATGGACCGCAAGATCCAGCCGCCCGCGGGCCCAGTCATAGCCGAAGGCTTCGGCCAGTTCGGCGGCAAGCTGCATCTGCGCGGCCTTGGGAAAGTGGCCCTCGACCGGCTGCGGGCTGTGCGCGGACCCCAGGATGCGTTCCCGCAGGGCCACCAGCCGGGGCCGCAGCCCGTCAAACATCGCGGCCACGCCCGCCTCGGTCGCGCCGGGTTCGTAATCGTCCAGCAGCGCGTCATAGGCCCGGCCGTTCCCGGCCAGCGCGGCGGCCTCTTGCCGCTTGAGGTCCACCACCCGCGTCAGGGTGGGCAGGAAATGCGCCACGTCCTCGGTCCGCCGCGCCTCGGCCCAGATGCCCTGCGCAACCGAGGTCACGCGGGCGATCTCCTGCGCCAGGTCGGCGGGGATCTTTGTCGCCCGCAGGTGGCCGCGGCGGATCTGGCGCAGCATGGCGGCCTGCACATCGTCGGCAGGCACGGCCGCAGCCAGCCAGTCGGCCACGCGCGGATCGGTGCGCCGCGCATGCAGGACGCCCTCGATGGCGCCCATCTCCTCGCCGCGCTGCTCGGCCGCGCCGCGCGGCATCATGGTTTCCTGATCCCAGCCCAGGCGGCCTGCGATCTGCGCCAGTGCCTCGGTCTCGCGCTGGAAGGCCAGCAGTCGGTCAAACGCGGTCATGCGGTTCCTTCCCGGATCGAGCCGACGATGGGATAGCGCGCCATGTGGCGGGCGCGCAGGATCACGGCCCAGGTGACGATGGCCCCGGCCTGATGGGTGATGGCGATGTGCAGTTGCGCGGCGTTCAGCGCGGTCAAGATGCCCAGCGTCATCTGCACCAGCAGCATGGCCGCCATCGCGGCAAAGGCGCGGCGCGTGGCGGCATGGGCCGAGCGGCGCGCGCTGAGCGCGGTGACCAGCCCGAAGATCACCAGCAGATAGGCGGTCATGCGGTGGATGAACTGCACGAGGCCCGGATTTTCGAAGAACGCCCGCCACAGCGCGCCGCCATTGTCGACATGGAAGGCGTCGGCGGGGAAGAAGGCGCCGTTCATCAGCGGCCAGGTCGGATAGTTCCGGCCTGCGTCGATTCCCGCCACCAGCGCGCCCAGCACGATCTGCAGGAAGGCCAGGTGCAGAACACCCGTCGCCATGCCGAACAGCTTGCGTTCGCCCTGACGGCGGGCCTGCAACAGCGCGGCTTCAGGGCGCGACATCTGCAGGATGAACCAGGCGGTGGTGCCCAGGATGATGAAGCCAATGCCAAGATGCGTGGCCAGCCGGTAAGACGCCACCGCCGTCATGTCGCCGGTCAGCCCCGAGGCCACCATCCACCAGCCGATCGCGCCCTGGATCCCGCCCAGCACGCCCAGCAGGAACAGCCGCCCCTTCCAGCCGGTCGGGATTCGCCCTGCCGCCCAGAAGCCGAAGAATCCCAGCGCCCAGACCAGACCGATGGTGCGGCCCAGCAGGCGGTGGCTCCATTCCCACCAGTAGATGTACTGGAACTGCGCGAGCGTCATGCCCTGGTTCTCGATGCGGTATTGCGGCGAGGCCTTGTAAAGGTCGAAGGCCTGTTGCCAGGCCGCCTGCCCCATCGGCGGCAGCGCGCCCGAGATCGGCTTCCATTCGGTGATCGACAGGCCCGAGCCGGTCAGCCGGGTCAGCCCGCCCACCAGGATCATCGCCGCCACCATCAGGAAGATCAGCACGAGCCAGGCCCGGATCGCGCCCCGCGCGCCGGTGGCCTTGCGGTCGATCATGCCGCCTTGCGGGGTGGCGGCGGCCTTGGCCACCACCTCTTCGAAGATCACACGTTTCTGAGCCATAGTCCCTCTCCGGTCGCGGCAGACACTAGGGCGGGGCGGCGGCGGCTTCAAGGCAGGGCGGCGGGGGCCGCATCACGGCGGGGTGAGGCGGGGGGCCGCCATGGTGCAGGCGGGCGGGGGGGATGCCGGGCGTCCGCCCACCCCGCGCCCACGCAGCAGAGGGCCAGCGCCCGACCGCGGGTGGGCGCTGCCACGGCGAAGGTCTGTGCTTTACGGCAAGGCCCCTCCCGCGGGTGAGCCCGAGCGGTTCGACAAAGAAGCGCCCGCCCGGGGGGCGGTCGGGCGCTGGCCCGGGGCGCTGCGCGCTGATCCCCGGGCCGAGGGAGGCGTGGCGTCCGTCTCCTGCGTCTCGCATCACATGCCCCCGCC
>DAIEJF010000253.1 GCA_027351005.1 Paracoccaceae bacterium
GGACCTGTTCGTGACTGCACAGCCCGTCCGTGCAGAACCAGGTGTCGTCAGGGCTGCGGTAGACCGCATAGGTCTGGCCGCCATGGTCGAAGCGGATTACGTCTTCGAGCTCCACGTCATCCGTGGCGCAGGCATCCACCCACTGGGGCATGGCTTGTCCTTTCTGTCGGGTTTACGCGGCGGCGCTGCCAAGGGCGGCGGTGTGGAAATCCAGCCGGTAGGGGCGGGCGGTCGGCGGCAGCTCGCGGTGCAGGAAGTAATCTTCGGAGGCGAGCTGGCGGCGCAGCGCGGGCCACATCTCGCGGAACGCCTCGGCGATGGAGCGGTTGGGGGCGGGCAGGTCGTGCCGGATCGCCTCATGCAGACGGGGCAGGGCGTGATAGGGCACCATCGGGAACATGTGGTGTTCGACGTGGTAGTTCATGTTCCAGTAGATGAAGCGGCTGACCGGGTTCATGATGACGGTGCGGCTGTTCAGCCGGTGGTCCACCACGTTGTCGGCCAGCCCGCCGTGCTGCAGAAGCCCCGTCATCACATGGTGCCAGGCGCCGTACATCCGGGGCAGGCCGATCACCATCAGCGGCAGGATCGACTGCATCCAGACTGCAAGCGCGATGGTGGCGACGTAGATGGAAAGATGGATCCGCGCCACCCGCACCACCTTCGGCCATTCGCTTTCCGGCACGAAGGTCCGTTCCTCGGGATGAACGCCGATGACGGCGTTGTAGATCATCCGCGGCACGAATTGCAGCACCTCGGGGATGCCGAAGACGCTGCCGATGAGCTTCAGGAAGGCGGGCGGACGCATGATCGCGATCTCGGGGTCGCGGCCGACGATGTAGGTGTTCGTGTGGTGGCGCGCGTGGCTCCAGCGCCAGGTGGCGGCGTTGCGCATGATCATGAAGCTGGCGATCTGATAGACCACGTCATTCATCCAGCCGGTGCGGAAGGCGGTTCCGTGACCGCATTCGTGCCAGCGCGAATCCGAGGCCGAGCCGTAAAGCACCCCGTAGGCCAGCCAGACCGGGGCCGACCAGACATGCGGCCAGAGCGCGATGCCAAGCGCGGCAAAGACGATCATGGCACCGTAAAGCAGGATCGTGTCGCGGATGGCGGGCTGGTCGCTGCGCTGCATCAGGTCTTTCATCACCTTGCGCGGCACCTCGGTGTGATACCACGCGGCGGCGGCCAGCCCGGTTTCCACGGCGCGGCGCGCGTCTTCGCCCAGAAGGCTGTAATCTCGCTTCCCCATCGGTCCTCCCCGCCGGCGGCAGGCGCCGGGCATAGGGGAGGATAGAAGATTCGTTCCATTTCGGGAACGGATGGACTGGATATTCTCGTCAAAGATCGTCAGACTGCGACCATGATCTGACGAAATTTCATCAGGCGCGATGGCGATGGCAAAACGGGCGGGCATGGCGGACCTGGCGGCTGCGGCGGGCGTGTCGGTGGCCACGGTCGACCGCATCCTGAACGCGCGCGAGGCGGTCAGGCCGGAGACCCGCGCGCGGGTGGTGGAGGCGGCGCTGCGGCTGGGCCATCCGGCGGCCGCGCGGCTGTCGGGGGCGGCGGCGGCCCTGCCCGAGGTGCGCTTCGGCGTGGTGCTGCACAAGCAGGGGCAGGATTTCTACAAGGCCTTTGCCGAGGAACTGCATCGCGCCGTGGCACAGGTGCAGGGCGTGCGGGGGCGGCTGATCCTGGAGTTTTCGGCCAGCCAGGCGCCGTCAGAGATGGCGGGACTGCTGCGCGCCATGGCCGGGCGGTGCGATGCGCTGGCGGCCACGGCGGTCAATCACCCCGAGGTGACGGCGGCGGTCGAGGCCTTGCGGGCACAGGGGTTGCCGGTGTTTTCGCTCTTGTCGGATTTCGCGCAGGGGGTTCGGGCCGGGTATCTGGGGCTGAACAACCTGAAGGTCGGGCGGACCGCGGGCTGGATGACCGCGCTGGCCGCGCGAGGGCCCGGTCCGGTGGCGATCTTTGTGGGTGGGCACCGCTGGCACGGGCACGAACTGCGCGAGACCGGGTTCCGCACCTACCTGCGCGAGGCGGCCCCGCAATTGCAGGTGCTGGAGACGCTGGTGAATCTGGAAACCCGGCAACTGACCTACGAGGCCACGCTTGCCCTGCTGGCCCGCCACCCCGACCTGCGCGGCATCTACGTCTCGGGCGGCGGGATGGAGGGGGCGATTGCCGCCCTGCGCGAATCCGGCCGCAAGGGCGAGGTGGTGCTGATCGTCTCGGCGCTGACGGGCGACTCGCGGGCCGGGCTGGCCGATGGGGTCGTGACGATGGTGGTGGATACGCCGCTGGAAAGACTTTGTGCGGCGCTGCTGGCTGGCATGGCCCGCGCGGCGACCGAGGGCGCGGGCACCGCGACAGCCCAACTGTTTCTTCCGCCTGATCTGCACCTGCCCGAGTCGATCTGACCTGTGACGAATCGCGGGGCGCCGCCCCGCGTCATCTGCGCTTCGCGGATAACCAGCCGTTCTGGAACGGATTTTATTGGCTTGCGAGGATTTGGAATTTTTCAGTTGATTGGGTTAACAAATGGAATATCAATTCTATCGGCGGCCCGGGCGCCGCGCCGAGACGTGGAGAGTCCCTTGAACCTGCCTTTTGCCCTGAACCACATGACCGCGCCGCGCCTTGGCACCGAAGCGTTTCTCGATCTGGCCGCGGGGCTTGGCTGCGTGGGCGTGGAATTCCGTAACGACCTTGGTCGGCCGCTGTTCGACGGCGCCGACCCCGCCGTGGTGAAGGCGCAGGTTGCGGCGCGGGGGCTGCGGTTCCTGGCGCTGGCCGAGGTGAAGATGTTCAACGACTGGTCCGACGCCAAGCGCGCCGAGGCTCAGGCGCTGATGACGATCGCCGTGGCCGCTGGGGCCGAGGCGGTCAGCCTGATCCCCCGCAACGACGGGGTGGCGACCGGCAACGGCGTGCGCCAGAAGGCGCTGAAGCTTGCGCTGGCGGAACTGCTGCCGATGCTGAAGGCGCATGGGCTGAAGGCGATGGTGGAGCCTCTGGGCTTCGAGGTCTGTTCGCTGCGCAGCAAGGCCGAGGCGGTCGAAGCGATCGAGGCGGTGGGCGGCGCGGGCACCTATTGGCTGGTCCATGACACCTTTCACCACCACCTTGCAGGTGGCGGGCGGATTTTCCCCGAACATACTGGAATTGTACACGTTTCCGGTGTCGTCGACCCCGGTGTCGCGGTCGCGGACATGCGCGACGGGCACCGCGTTCTGGTGGATGCCGCCGACCGGCTGGGCAATGTCGCGCAGATCCGTGCCCTGCTGGATGCGGGCTATGGGGGGCCGATCAGCTACGAGCCCTTTGCGCCTTCGGTGCACGCGCTTGACGACGCGAAGCCGCTGCTGGCGCGGTCGATGGAATTCATCCGCACCGAGGTTGCCCGCATGGCGGCCTGAGCGGAGAGACCCGACGCCCCGGCGAGGGGCGCTCCGGCGGGAGGAACGGTGCGCCGGACACCGACAGTGGAGGAGAAGACAATGAAGAAGATGCTGATCGTCGCGGGCCTTGCGGCCCTGATGTCGACCTCGGCCATGGCCGCCAACATCGGCGTGAGCATGGCGAAGTTCGACGACAACTTCCTGACCGTGCTGCGCAACGGCATGTCGGACTATGCCAAGACCCTGCCCGACACCAACGTCCAGATCGAGGATGCGGGCAACGACGTGGCCAAGCAGCTTGACCAGGTGAAGAACTTCATCGCCTCGAAGGTCGATGCGATCATCGTGAACCCGGTCGATACCTCGGCGACCCAGGCGATCACCGATGCCGCCGCCGCCGCGCACATCCCGCTTGTCTATGTGAACCGCCAGCCGATCAACGTTGACACCCTGCCCGACGGGCAGGCGTTCGTCGCCTCGAACGAGGCGGATTCGGGGACGCTGGAAACCAAGGAAGTCTGCCGCCTGCTGAAGGCCGCGGGCAAGGACAAGGGCGCCAACATCCTGGTGATGCAGGGCGAGCTGTCGAACCAGGCCGCGGTGCAGCGCACCAAGGACATTCACGACGTGATCGCCACGCCCGACTGTGCGTTCATGAAGATCGTGCAGGAGCAGACCGCGAACTGGCAGCGTGACCAGGCCCAGAACCTGATGAGCAACTGGCTGTCGTCGGGGATCAAGTACGATGCCGTCATTGCCAACAACGACGAGATGGCGATCGGCGCGATCCAGGCGATGAAGGCCGCCGGGGTCGATCCGTCCAAGACCATCGTGGCGGGCGTCGACGCGACGCAGGACGCGCTGGCGGAAATGGCCGCGGGCAACCTGAAGGCGACCGTGTTCCAGGATGCCGCGGGGCAGGGCCACGGGGCGGTGGATGCCGCGCTGAAGCTGATGAAGAAGGAGCCGGTCGAGAAGAAGGTCTTCGTTCCGTTCCAGCTCGTGACCCCGGCGAACATGGACAAGTTCATGAAGAAGAACTGATTTCCGCGATCGACGGAGATCCCATCGGAGAGCGGCCGCGGCCGCTCTCCTGCCCGCGGGCGGGCGTTACGTGAAGGAAATCGCGAGATGGCGGAATTGAGCGGAACGGCAGCCCCGGCGGCAAGACCGCGGCGGCGGCAGTGGCCGGCGGAAATCAACGTGCTGATCGGGCTGGTGGTCATCGCGCTGATCTTCGAGGTGCTGGGATGGCTCCAGCCGATGTGGCGATCCGACATCGCCGCCCAGAGCTTTTTGTGGAACAGCCAGCGGCTGAGCATCATCATCGGCCAGGTGGCGATCACGGGGATCATCGCGGTGGGCGTGACCCAGGTGATCATCACCGGCGGCATCGACCTGTCGTCGGGGTCGGTCGTGGGCGCGACCGCCATGATCGCGATGAGCTTCGCGCAGGTCGCGATGGTCAACGGCAATCCAAACCCCAAGGCCATCTTCGGCCCCGAACTGATGGACCTGCCCGCCATCGTGCCCGCGCTGGTGGCGGTGGCCTGCGGGGCCATTGCCGGGATGATCAACGGCGCCCTGATCGCCTATACCCAGATCCCGCCCTTCATCGCCACGCTGGGCATGATGGTGACGGCGCGCGGGGTGGCGAATTGGTACAGCCACGGCAACCCGATTTCCTTTCCGACTCAGGCCTATACCGTCTTCGGATCCGGCCTGCACCCGGTGCTGATCTTCGTGGCGCTGGCGGTGCTGTTCCATCTGGCGCTGCGGTTCACGCTTTACGGCACCCGGACCTATGCCATCGGCTCGAACCCCGAGGCCGCGCGCATCTCGAGCATCAAGGTCGAGCGTCACCTGATGCTTGTCTACAGCATCGCCGGGGCGCTGGCGGGGGTGGCGGCGCTGGTGCTGACCTCGAAGAACCTGACGGCACAGGCCGGGATGGGGGTGATGTACGAGCTTGACGCCATCGCCATGGCGGTGATCGGGGGCGTGTCGCTCTCGGGGGGGCGTGGCTCGATCCTGGGCACGGTGCTGGGCGCGCTGATCTTCGGCGTCATCACCTCGGGCTTCACCTTTCTGGGCATTGACGCCTACTATCAGCAGATCATCAAGGGCGCGATCATCGTGGTGGCGGTCATCGCCGACGTGGCCCGCCAGAAGCGCCGCGCGCGGCAGGCCTGAGGGGGCGACGATGAGCGACATCATCCTTGAGACGCGCGGGCTGACGAAACGCTATGGCGGCGTGCACGCGCTGGAAGACGCCAACTTCACCCTGCGGGCGGGCGAGCATATCGCCGTGGTGGGCGACAACGGGGCGGGAAAGTCCACGTTCGTCCGCCAGATCACCGGGGTCGAGCAGCGCACCGCGGGCAAGGTCTGGTTCGACGGCAACGAGGTGGACTTCGCCGGCCCCATCGAGGCGCGCGAGCACGGGATCGAAACGGTGTTCCAGAACCTGGCGCTGGCCGATGACCTGGACGTGCCCTCGAACCTGTTCCTGGGGCGCGAGCTGATCCGGTTCAACCTCGGGCCGTTCTCGATCCTTGACCGCAAGGCGATGCGCGAACGCACGCAGGACGCGCTGACCCGGACGGCGGTGAAGATCCCGAACCTGTCGAACACCATCCGGCACATGTCGGGCGGGCAGCGGCAATGCGTGGCCATCGCGCGGGCTGCCTCGTTCGCGTCGAAGCTGATCATCATGGATGAACCCACGGCGGCGTTGGGGGTGCAGGAAACCGCACAGGTTGAAAACATCATCCGCGGGCTGAAGGACCGCGGCATCCCGCTGATCCTGATCAGCCACAACCTTCGGCAGGTGTTCGACCTGGTTGACCGGATCGTGGTCTTCCGCCGCGGCCGGATCGTGGCCAGCCTGCGCCGGGATGAAACCGACGGCAACGACGTGGTGGCCTATATCACCGGCGTGAAGGGCGCCGAGGCGGGGTCCTATGCGTGATCTGCCTCACAGCCAGACCGTGGCGGTCGTCACTGGCGGCAGTCAGGGTCTGGGCCGCGCCATCGCCGAGGCGCTGATCGCCGAGGGCTGCCGCAAGCTGGTGATCGCGGGTCGCGGCGTGGAAAAGGGCGAGGCCGCCGCCCGCCAGTTGCGCGAAACCGGGGCCGACGTGCGCTTTCTGCCCTGCGACATGGCCAACGCCGCCGAGGCGATGGCGCTGATCGACCGGGCGGCCGCGCGGCTGGGGCCGGTGACGGCACTGTGCAACGCGGCGGCGGCGACCGACCGGGGCTCGATCCTCGATACCACGCCGGACGCCTGGGACCGGGTGATGGCGGTCAACGCAAAGGGCCCCTATTTCGCCCTGCAACGGCTTGCACAGATGGCGGTGGCAGGCGGGTATCCGGCGGCGGCGGTGAACATCCTGTCGATGGTGATCCATTGCGGGCAATCGTTCCTGTCGCCCTATTCCGCCTCGAAGGCGGCGCTGGCCAATGTGACGAAGAACGCGGCCCAGGCGCTGCGGGGCAACCGCATCCGGGTCAACGCGATCAACTGCGGCTGGATGGACACGCCGGGCGAGGACGAGACGCAGCGCAGGTATCACGGCGCGGGCGACGGCTGGCTGGCCGCCGCCGAGGCGCGCCAACCCTTCGGCATGCTGGTCAAACCGGCCCATGTGGCCGGGCTTGCCGCCTATCTTCTGGGCCCGCGGTCGGGCGTGATGACCGGCGCGCTGATCGACTTCGACCAGAATGTGACTGGCGCCTATCCTGAATAGGCGCCACACCCCCAAAAGCCGGCACCGGCCGGCCCATTTCGAGGATGACATGACTCTCAGATTCGGACTTCTGGGCGCTGGCCGCATCGGCAAGGTCCACGCCAAGGCCATCACCTCCACCCCCGGCGCGGCGCTGGTCGCCGTGGCCGACGCCTTCCCCGCCGCGGCACAGGCGATTGCCGACCAGTACGGCTGCGCGATCCGCACGATCGAGGCGATCGAGGCCGACCGCGACATCGACGCAGTGGTGATCTGCACCCCTACCGACACCCATGCCGACCTGATCGAGCGGTTCGCCCGCGCGGGCAAGGCGATCTTCTGCGAAAAGCCGATCGATCTGAGCCTTGCGCGCGTGAAGGCCTGCCTGAAGGTCGTGCGCGAGACGAAGGCCACGCTGATGGTCGGCTTCAACCGCCGCTTCGATCCGCATTTCGCCGCCGTCCGGGCCGAGATCGACAAGGGGTCCATCGGCGCCGTGGAAATGGTGACGATCACCAGCCGCGACCCGGGCGCGCCGCCCGTCGACTATATCGCCCGGTCGGGCGGCATCTTCCGCGACATGACGATCCATGACTTCGACATGGCGCGTTTCCTGCTGGGCGAAGAGGTGGTCGAGGTCTCGGCCATGGCTTCGGTGCTGGTCGATCCGGCGATCGGCAAGGCAGGCGACTATGACTCGGTGCAGGTGATGCTCAAGACCGCCAGCGGCAAGCAGGCGATGATCTCGAATTCGCGCCGCGCGACCTATGGCTACGACCAGCGGATCGAGGTGCATGGCTCGAACGGTCTCGTGTCGGCCGAAAACCAGCGCCCGGTGTCGATCGAAATCGCCTCGTCGCTGGGCTACACCCGCCCGCCGCTGCACGATTTCTTCATGACCCGCTACACCGATGCCTATGCCGCCGAGATCGCGGCCTTTATCGCGGCGGCGGCGGGCAAGGCGCCTGTCAGCCCGTCGGGCGAAGACGGGCTTGCCGCACTTGCGCTTGCGGAAGCGGCACTGAAGTCCGTGGCCGAGGGCCGAACGGTCAAACTCGCCGAAGTGACCGGCTGATCCCGCGGCGCCGGTTGCCTTTCGCCCCAGAGCCGTATCTCTGGGGCAAAAGAGCAACGGAGGCGGTCATGCGCATCGGGAACCGGATGATCGGGGCGGCGGCCTGTGCGGCCGCCCTTCTCTTCGCCGCTGCCGCCCCGGCCGAGGCGCCCCCTGGCCTTGAACATGCCATCGCGGCAACGCTGGTGGTGCATTCCACCGACGAAACGGGCACCTTCCTCGGCTCGGCCTTTCTCTGGGGCGACGGCCGTGTCGCAGTGACCTGCGCCCATGTCGTCGCGGGCGAGGACGAGGTCGAGGTGACCTTCGACGACGGCCACGAGCAGACCGCCCGCGTGTTGGCGCGCGATCCCGCCCGCGACGTGGCGGTGCTGGCCATCGCGGGGGGCGAAGGGCACGGGCTTGCGCCCGCCCCCGCGCCCGCCGAACTGGGCCAGACCGTCTACGCGGTCGGCGCGCCGCTGGGGGTCGAGTTCACCGTGACCCGCGGCATGGCCTCGGCCCGCCCCCGCCAGCTTGACCCCGCCGTCCCGATCCGGCTGGTGCAGCATGACGCGGCGGTGAACAACGGAAATTCCGGCGGGCCGCTGGTGGACCATCAGGGCCGCGTCTTGGGGATGAACAGCCAGATCGTGGATGGCGCGCCCAACTTCATCGGCCTGTCCTTCGCCATCTCGGTCGAGGATCTGCAGCGCATCGTGCCGCAGCTTCTGGCGGGCACCTTGCAGCCGGTGGCGATGGTGGGGATGCGCGTCCGCCCGGTCGATGGCGAAATCGCCGCCGCGCTGCATGTCGCCAAGGCGGGCGTGCTGGTCGACGACGTGACCGCGGGGGGCCGGGCCGCCACGGCGGGGCTTCTGCCCGGCGACATCCTGACCCGGATCGACCATCAGAAGGTGACCCATCCGGGCGACATCGCCTTCCTTCTCGAACAGGCCGCCAGCCGCGGCGTGGCCGTGTTCGACATCCGCCGCGCCGGTCAGAAGATGACGCTGTCGCTTGACCTCGGCACCCCGGTGCGCCACCCGCCCAGCGCCGCCCCGTCGCGCCCCGCAAGCTACCCGGTGGCGGCGCTGGGGCTGACGCTGGACGACAGCGGGCAGATCACCGCGCTTGCCGCGGGCAAGGTGGCCGCCGAGGCGCGGCTGAAGCCGGGCGAAGCCGTGGTGGCGGTGAACGGCCGCCCGCTGACCGATCCCGGCGCGGTCGAGGCCTTCCGGGGCATGACGATCACGGCGCCGGTGCTCTTGCGCGTGCGGGGGCAGGACGGCTTGACGCGCCATGTCGTGCTTGATCCCTGGCACCCCTGGTTCGACCCGCAACTGACGACCGGTATCGGCGCAGGGCCAGAGGTCGTGGCGTTCTGATCCTCAGCAGATCCGCGGCAGCTGCTCGCCCACCAGCATGTCGACGATGCGGGCGCCGCCGAACGGTGTCGTCATCGTCACCAGCCCCGGATGCGCCGCCACCGCCCGCCCGATGATCGCGGCGCCCCGCCCCTCGGCAGTGCCCCGCATCGCCGCCAGGGCGGCATCGGCCTGATCCGGCGGCACGAAGGTTACCAGCGTGCCTTCGTTCGCCAGGTAAAGCGGATCGAGGCCCAGGATCTCGCAGATTCCGCGCACCGCGTCGTTGAGCGGCAACGCCTCCTCCTCAATCTCGATCCCCAGGCCTGCTGCCGCCGCCATCTCGTTCAGCGCCGCGGCCAGCCCGCCGCGCGTCGCATCGCGCGCCGCGCGCGTGCCCGGGGCCGCGGCCAGCACCGCCTCCATCAGATGGCCAAGGCTCTGGCAATCCGACTGCAGGTCGGTCGACAGGGCCCTGTCGCCCCGCGCGGCCAGGATCGCTGCGCCATGATCGCCCAGCCGTCCGTTCACGATCGCCACGTCGCCCGGCCGGATGCGCCCTGCGGCCAATTCGCGCCCCGGCGGGATCACCCCAAGCCCCGAGGTGGTGACGAAGACGCCATCGGCCGACCCGCGCCCCACCACCTTGGTGTCGCCGGTGACGATCCGCACCCCCGCCGCCGCCGCCTCGCGCGCCATGCTGGCCACGATCCGGCGCAAGAGCACGATCTCGCATCCTTCCTCGATGATGAAGGCGGCCGACAGCCAGAGCGGTCGTGCCCCCCCCACGGCCAGGTCGTTCACCGTGCCGCAGACCGCGATCTTGCCGATGTCACCGCCCGGAAACTCCACCGGGGTCACCACGAAACTGTCGGTG
>DAIEJF010000278.1 GCA_027351005.1 Paracoccaceae bacterium
CAACGTCATGAACAGCACCCGCTTTACGCCCACCCCCGCCGACGGCTAACTTGCACCACCATGCCCGATATCGACCTTGTCATCTTCGATTGCGACGGTGTGCTGATCGACTCCGAGGTCATCAGCGCAAACATGCTCATCGCCGAGCTGAAGGGCTATGGGGTCGAGATGGACATGACCTTCGTCAGCCGCCATTTCCTTGGCCGCAGCTATCCGGTGGTGCTGAAAGAGGTGCGCGAGCAGTTCGGCGTGCAGCTTCCGGCCCAATTCGAGACCGACTACCGCCGCCGCCTGCTGGACGCCTTCGCGCGCGACCTGAAGGTGATGCCGGGGGCAAGCGAGGTCATCGGACGCCTGGCCCGACCCTTCGCGCTTGCGACCAGTTCCAGCCCCGAGCGCGTCGCACAGTCGCTGCGTCTGACCGGGCTTGATGCGCTGTTCGGCCCACATGTGTTCACGGCCTCGATGGTGCCGCGCGGCAAGCCCGCGCCCGATCTGTTCCTGCATGTGGCCAAGGTCTTCGGCGCCGATCCGGGCCGCTGCCTTGTGCTGGAAGACAGCCTGAACGGGGTGCGCGCAGGGCTTGCGGCCGGGATGCAGGTCTGGCGCTTCACCGGCGGAAGCCACCTGGCCGGGCTTGACCTGACGCCTCCCCCCGACGCCCACCCCCACGCCCAACTGGCGCGGTTCGACGAATTCTATGCGCTGCGCCCCGATCTGGCCCGCGCCGCGGCACCGGTGACCGAATGAGCAACCTTCCCGATCCCGAATCGACCCCGCTGGACGAGGCCGCCCGTGCCGGGTGGCTCTACTATGTCGCGGGAAAGACGCAGGACCAGATCGCGCGCGAGATGGGGATATCGCGCCAGCGCGCCCAGCGGCTCGTCAGCCGCGCGGTGGCCGAGCGGCTGATCCATGTCCGGCTGGATCATCCCGTTTCTGCCTGTCTGGAACTGGAGCAGGACCTGCGCCATCGGTTCTCGCTGCAATGCTGCCGGGTGGCACCCTCGCTGGGACCCGGGGCCGATCCGGTCCGCGCCATCGCCCCGATCGCCGCGACCGAGCTGGAACGGGTGCTGCGCACGCCAGAGCCGCTGGTCATCGCGCTTGGCACCGGCCGGGCGCTGCGTGCGATGGTCGAGGAACTGCCGTCGCTGTCGGCCGAACAGCACCGCCTTGTCTCGCTGATCGGCAACATCGCCCCCGACGGCTCGGCCTCGTTCTTCGATGTCATCATGCGGATCGCCGACAAGGTGCACGCGCCGCACTTCCCCCGCCCGGTGCCAGTGATCTCGGTCACCGCCGAGGAAGCCGCGCTGTTCCAGAGCCTGGGGCCGATCCGCCGCGTCACAGAACTCGCGCGGACCGCGGATGTCTGCTTCGTCGGTGTGGGCCAGATGGGTGATGACGCCCCGCTGCTGGTGGACGGGTTCATGAGCCGCGCGTAACAGGCCGAACTGCACCGTACGGGGGCCATCGGCGAGGTGGTCGGCAACATCTTCGACGCGTCCGGCCACTATATCGATTCGGGCATCAACCAGCGCATCGGCGGGGTCCGGATCGAGCCCGGACGCTCCGGGCAGGTCATCGGGATCGCGGGAGGGAGGCCCAAGATCGAGGCGATCCATGCTGCACTGCGCGGCCGAATTCTCAACGGCTTGATCACCGACGAGGATAGCGCAAAGGCGCTTCTTTCTGCATCGCGGCGATAGAAATCTGCTGAGCAAACGCTCAAGCCGTTGACTTTCGCGTGACCATGAGTGAGCATATGCTCACAGCACGATCATATGCCCAATTCGGGCCGATCATCGTTTGCTAGGGAGGATACGGATGACTTCGACGCTTCGCGCGCTTCTGGGCGCGTGCGCGGTCGCGGGCCTTGCAACGGTCGCGTCCGCCGAAACCACGATCACCGTCGCAACCGTGAACAACGGCGACATGATCCGCATGCAGGGGCTGATGAGCGACTTTTACGCCAAGCACCCTGACATCAAGGTGAACTGGGTCACGCTGGAAGAGAACGTCCTGCGCCAGAAGGTCACCACCGACATCGCCACCAAGGGCGGGCAGTACGACGTGATGACGATCGGCACCTACGAGGTTCCGATCTGGGGCAAGCAGGGCTGGCTTCTGTCGCTTGACGACCTGCCCGCCGACTACGACGTGAACGACCTGCTGCCCGCGATCCGCGGCGGCCTGACGGTCGACGGCCACCTCTACGCCTCGCCCTTCTATGGCGAAAGCTCGATGGTGATGTACCGCACCGACCTGATGAAGAAGGCCGGGCTGGAGATGCCCGAAAAGCCCACCTGGGACTTCATCCGCAAGGCCGCCGATGCGATGACCGACAAGGCCGCCGGCATCTATGGCGTCTGCCTGCGCGGCAAGGCAGGCTGGGGCGAGAACATGGCCTTCCTGACCGCCATGTCGAACTCGTTCGGCGCGAGCTGGTTCGACATGAAGTGGCAGCCGCAGTTCAACGGCGACGCCTGGAAGAAGACCATCAACTTCTACGTCGACATGATGAAGGCCGACGGCCCGCCCGGCGCCTCGAACAACGGCTTCAACGAAAACCTGGCGCTGTTCCAGCAGGGCAAGTGCGGCATGTGGATCGACGCCACCGTCGCGGCATCCTTCGTCAGCGACCCGAAGGCATCGAAGGTCGCCAATGACGTGGGCTTCGCGCTGGCGCCCGACAACGGGCTGGGCAAGCGCGGCAACTGGCTCTGGGCCTGGTCGCTGGCGATCCCGGCGGGCACCAAGCACGCCGACGCGGCCAAGACGTTCATCGACTGGGCGACCTCGAAGGATTACCTGAAGCTCGTCGCGTCGAAGGAAGGCTGGGCGAACGTTCCCCCGGGCACCCGCAAGTCGCTCTATGAAAACCCGGAATACGCCAAGATCCCGTTTGCCAAGATGACGCTCGACAGCATCAACTCGGCCGACCCGACCCACCCGACCGTGAACCCGGTTCCCTATGTCGGCGTGCAGTTCGTGGCGATCCCGGAATTCCAGGGCATCGGCAACGACGTCGGCCAGCAGTTCTCGGCCGCGCTGGCGGGCACCGAGACCGTCGATCAGGCTCTTGCCAAGGCGCAGGAACTGACCACCCGCGCCATGACCAAGGCCGGTTACATCAAGTAGATCCTCCCCTCCGGGGCCGGTTGTCACGAGCCGGCCCCGTCTTTTTCACTCCGAGGATTCCACCATGGCCACACAGCATTCGCGTTCCGCCGCGCGCCTGATGATTTCGCCTGCCGTGCTTCTGCTGCTGGGCTGGATGATCGTGCCGCTGGCGATGACGGTGTGGTTTTCGTTCCTGAACTACAACCTGCTCCAGCCGGGGCCGCGGACCTTCGCGGGCTTCAGCAACTATTACTACTTTCTCACCGATCCCGCCTTCTTCACCGCGATCTGGAACACGCTGGTGCTGGTGCTGGGCGTGCTGGCGATCACGACCGTCGGGGGCGTTCTGCTGGCGCTGCTCCTGGATCAGCCGATGTGGGGTCAGGGGATCGTCCGCATCCTGGTGATCGCGCCGTTCTTCGTGATGCCTACCGTGTCGGCGCTGGTCTGGAAGAACATGTTCATGAACCCGGTCAACGGCATCTTTGCCTGGATCGCCGAGGCGCTGGGGTTGCAACCGTTCGACTTCCTGTCGCAGGCGCCGCTGTTCTCGATCATCCTGATCGTGGCCTGGCAATGGCTGCCCTTCGCCACCCTGATCCTGCTGACCGCGCTGCAATCGCTCGACAGCGAACAGATGGAGGCCGCCGAGATGGATGGCGCCTCGGCGCTCGCGCGGTTCTTCTACATCACCATCCCGCACCTGACCCGATCGATCACCGTGGTCATCCTGATCCAGACCATCTTCCTGCTGGGCGTCTTCGCGGAAATTCTGGTCACCACCAACGGCGGGCCCGGCACGGCCTCGACCAACCTGACCTACCTCGTCTACGGCCAGTCGCTCTTGCAATACGACGTGGGCGGCGGCTCTGCAGGCGGCATCGTGGCCGTCATCCTGGCCAACATCGTTGCGATCTTCCTGATGCGGATGATCGGCAAGAACCTGGAGAACTGAGCCATGGCCCGCCGCGTCACCCCGGCCCGCAAGGCCACCGTCACCGCCGCCGCCTGGGCCCTGGGCCTGCTGATCTTCTTCCCGATCCTCTGGACGATCCTCACCTCGTTCAAGTCGGAAGGCGACGCGGTGGCGATCCCGCCAAAGTTCCTGTTCTTCGACTGGACGCTGGAAAACTACGCCGTCGTCAACCAGCGGTCGGATTACCTGCTGCACTTCTGGAATTCAGTCGTCATCTCGTTCGGCTCGACCTTCGCGGGCCTGCTGATCGCGATCCCGGCCGCCTGGGCCATGGCCTTCGTGCCGGGGCGAAAGACCAAGGACGTGCTGATGTGGATGCTGTCGACCAAGATGATGCCGTCGGTGGGCGTGCTGGTGCCGATCTACCTGCTGTTCCGCAACACGGGGCTTCTGGATACCCGCATCGGCCTTGTCATCATCCTGACCCTGATCGACCTGCCGATCATCGTCTGGATGCTCTACACCTACTTCAAGGAAATCCCGGGCGAGATCCTGGAGGCCGCGCGGATGGACGGCGCGGGGCTGCGCGACGAGATCATCCACGTCCTGACGCCGATGGCGGTGCCGGGCATCGCCTCGACCCTGCTTCTGAACGTCATCCTGGCCTGGAACGAGGCGTTCTGGACGCTGAACCTGACGGCCGCCAAGGCCGCGCCGCTCACGGCCTTCATCGCCAGCTATTCCAGCCCCGAAGGCCTGTTCTACGCAAAGCTTTCGGCCGCCAGCACCATGGCGATCGCCCCGATCCTGATCCTCGGCTGGTTCAGCCAGAAGCAACTTGTCCGCGGCCTGACCTTCGGCGCCGTGAAGTAAGGAGACACCCATGGGCAAGATCAGCCTCAAGCAGGTCACCAAGAGCTTCGGCGATGTGACGGTGATCCCCGCGTTGGACCTGGACATCGAGGATGGCGAATTCGTGGTCTTCGTCGGCCCCTCGGGCTGCGGCAAGTCCACGCTGTTGCGCCTGATCGCGGGGCTCGAGGACGTGTCCTCTGGCGCGATCGAGATCGACGGCGTGAACGCGACAGAGGCGCCGCCATCGAAGCGCAGGCTGGCGATGGTGTTCCAGAGCTACGCGCTTTACCCGCACATGACGGTGCGCAAGAACATCGCCTTCCCGCTCAAGATGGCAGGCATCGCGCCGGACGAGCAGGAACGCAAGGTGCAGGCCGCAGCCAAGGTTCTGAACCTGACCAACTACCTTGACCGCAAGCCCGGCCAGCTTTCGGGCGGCCAGCGGCAGCGGGTGGCCATCGGCCGCGCCATCGTGCGCGAACCGGCGGCGTTCCTGTTCGACGAGCCGCTGTCGAACCTCGATGCCGCGCTGCGCGTCAACATGCGGCTGGAAATCACGGAACTGCACCACAGCCTGAAGACGACGATGGTCTATGTCACCCACGACCAGGTGGAAGCCATGACCATGGCCGACAAGATCGTGGTGCTGAACGCGGGCCGGATCGAACAGGTGGGCAGCCCGCTCGACCTGTACCGCAGCCCCAGGAACCTGTTCGTGGCAGGCTTCATCGGCAGCCCGCGGATGAATTTGCTGACCGGTCCCTCGGCCGCAGCGCATGGCGCCACGACCATCGGCGTGCGCCCCGAACACCTGACCCTGTCACGGTCCGAGGGCCTCTGGCCGGGCCGCGTCACCGTGTCGGAACACCTTGGCTCGGACACGTTCCTGCATGTGAACGCGGGCGATCTGGGCACCCTGACCGTCCGCGCCGATGGCGAGGTCGATGCCCGCCACGGCGACAGCGTCTTCCTGACCCCGCAGACCGGAAAGATCCACCGCTTCGACGCAGACGGAAAGGCCATGGCATGAGGCTCGCCGGAAAGACCGCCCTGATCACAGGCGCCGCCCGCGGCATCGGCCGCGCCTTCGCCGAAGCCTATGTGAAGGAAGGCGCCCGCGTCGCCATCGCCGACATCGACATCGCCCGCGCCCGCGCAACCGCCGCCGAGATCGGCCGCGCCGCGGTGGCGGTGGAACTGGACGTGACGCGGCAGGACAGCATTGACACCGCCATATCCGAGACCGTCGCCGCGCTTGGCCGGATCGACATCCTGATCAACAACGCGGCCATCTTCACCGCCGCGCCGCTGGTCGAGATCGATCGCAAGGATTACGAGCGGGTCTTTTCGATCAATGTCGCAGGCACGCTTTTCGTGATGCAGGCGGTGGCGCAGCACATGATCGAACGCGGCGGTGGCGGCAAGATCATCAACATGGCCAGCCAGGCCGGGCGACATGGCGAGGCGCTGGTGGCCGTCTACTGCGCCAGCAAGGCCGCCGTCATCTCGCTGACACAGTCGGCCGGGCTGAACCTGATCGCCCATGGCATCAACGTGAACGCCATCGCGCCCGGCGTGGTGGATGGCGAACACTGGGACGGGGTTGATGCCTTCTTCGCCCGCTACGAAAAGAAACCCCTTGGCCAGAAGAAGCGCGAGGTCGGTGCCGCCGTTCCCTACGGACGCATGGGAACCGCCGCCGACCTGACCGGCATGGCCATATTCCTCGCCACCCCAGAGGCAGACTACATCGTCGCCCAGACGTTCAACGTCGACGGCGGCAACTGGATGAGCTGACCGGCAGCCGCCGCAGACAAGGACCAGACCCATGAAACTTTCCACCGCGGCCCTTTCCGCCCTGCCCGCGGGCATCGCGCGCCCCGCCTACGACCGCAGCGCCCTGACCCCGGGTATCGTCCATATCGGGCTTGGCAACTTCCATCGGGCGCATCAGGCGGTCTACCTCGACGACCTCTTCAACCTGGGAGAAGGGCACGACTGGGCGCTGATCGGCGCGGGCGTCCGCCCTACCGACGCACGGATGCGCGATCTGCTGGCGGCGCAGGACAACCTGACCACCGTCATCGAGCTGGACCCAGCAGGCAACCGCGCCCGTGTCACCGGCGCAATGATCGATTTCGTGCCGGTCGAACCCGACAACGCCGCGCTGATCGCCCGGATGAGCGACCCTGCGATCCGCATCGTGTCACTGACGGTGACCGAGGGCGGCTATTACGTCGACCCGGCCACCGGCGTCTTCGACCCGACCCACCCAGACATCGTGGCCGACGGCAAGACCCCCGCCCGCCCCGCCACCGCCTTCGGCGCCATCCTTGCGGCGCTGAAGGCGCGCCGTGCCGCGGGCACAGCGCCCTTTACCGTCATGTCGTGTGACAATCTGCCGGGCAACGGGCATGTCACCCGCGACGCTGTGGTGGGCCTTGCCCGCCTGTCGGACCCGGCGCTGGCCGACTGGGTGGCCGCCCATGTCGCCTTCCCAAACGCCATGGTGGACCGCATCAGCCCCGCCACCGGCCCGCGCGAGATCGCGCTGGCGCAAAGCTTCGGGCTGGATGACGCCGCCCCCGTCACCTGCGAGCCGTTCCGGCAATGGGTGTTCGAGGATCACTTTCCCACCGGCCGCCCCGCGCTGGAAAAGGTGGGCGTGACCTTCACCGATCACGTCCACCTCTACGAGGCGATGAAGATCCGCATCCTGAACGGCGGCCACGCGATCATCGCCTATCCCTCGGGGCTGATGGACATCGAACTGGTGCATGAAGGCATGGCCAACGGGCTTGTCCGCGC
>DAIEJF010000292.1 GCA_027351005.1 Paracoccaceae bacterium
CTCATCTCCAACCAGAACCGCTTCCACAGCCACAGACCGTCGCTCCCGCTTCGGTGAGGGGGTGTTTACGCAGACCTCGATGAGCCCGCAAGAGGAAAAAACGCGGCGCATGACAGTTTTTTTGCAGCCTACGAAGATTGCTCCAGATGTTGTGGTCTGCGTAATTTTTGCAACAAGGCGGCCCTATGGCCTTTGCGAAAGCATCGGCTCTGGCGGTACACGGCGTTCAGGCCGGGCGGAGCGCGATTCGACGCCAGCTCCAGACCAGCCGCAGCGCCAGCAGCCCCGCAACGATCGCCACATAGACCATCGGTTCGCGCGGCCAGTCCTTCACCACAAGCAGGTAATGTACCGCCCCGAGCAGCGCGACCGGATAGGTCAGCTTGTGCAGCCGCCCCCAGACCGCCGCCCCCATCCGCCGGATCGACAGGTTGTTCGATGTCGCTGCCAGCGGGATCATCAGCACGAAGGCCACCATGCCGATGGTGATGAAGGGCCGCTTGAGGATCGCCGCGCCGATCTCGCCCCAACGCAGTTGCAGATCGAGAAAGAGCCAGACAAGGAAGTGGAGCACGACGTAGAAAAAGGCCACGAGCCCGATCTGGCGGCGGAACTTCAGCAGGCTGACCCCGGTCAGACGCCGGATCGGGGTGACACACAGCCCCGCCACGATGAACTTGAGCGCCCAGAGCCCGACCTCGTGTTCCAGCGTCAACACCGGGTCCACGCCCAGATTGCCGGTCAGGGCCTGCCAGGTCATGTAGGCGAAAGGGGCGAGCCCCAGCGGATAGAGCGGCCAGGCCGGAACCCGGCGCAGCCGCCCGTTGATCGCCTGCGCGAGCGCCATCAGAAATCCTTCCGCAGGTCCATCCCCGCATAAAGCGAGGCCACATCATCGCCATAGCCGTTGAACATCAGCGTATCGACACGGGGCGCGAAGAGGCCACCGCCGATCCGCCGCTCGCTGGCCTGGCTCCAGCGGGGGTGGTCCACATGCGGGTTCACGTTGGAATAGAAGCCGTATTCGTTCGGCGCCTGCAGGTTCCAGGTGGTCGGCGGCTGGTCCGCCACCGCGGTGATCTTCACGATGCTCTTGATCGACTTGAAGCCGTACTTCCACGGAACCACCAGCCGGATCGGCGCGCCGTTCTGCTTGGGCATCGGTTCGCCATAGAGGCCGGTCGCAAGGATCGTCAGTGGATGCATCGCCTCGTCGATCCGCAGCCCCTCGACATAGGGCCAGTCGAGCAGGCCGGATCGCTGCCCGGGCATCTCTGACGGGCGAAGGACGGTCTGGAACGCGATGTACTTCGCCCCCGGCTGCACCCCCACCCGGTCAAGCAGCGTCGCCAGTGGAAAACCATCCCAGGGGATCACCATCGACCAGGCCTCGACACAGCGGAAGCGGTAGATCCGTTCCTCCAGCGTCACGCCCTTCAGGATGTCGTCCAGCGCGTAATTGCCGGGCTTGTCCACCAGCCCGCCGATCTCGACCGACCAGGGGTCCACCGTCAGCTTGCCCGCATAGGCGGCCGGGTCGGTCTTTTGCAGACCGAATTCGTAGAAGTTGTTGTAATGGGTGATGTCCTCCAGCGAGTTCGGCTTCATGTCGGTCGAATACTTGCTGGGCACGGTGGTCAGCTTGGCCAGCGCGGGGCCCGCGGCGCCGGCTGCGGCCAGGGCCCCCATGCCGGTCATCAACTGGCGGCGGTTGAGATAGGCCTCCTTCGGGGTGATCTCGGCACTGGGGATGCCGGAACGGAATGCTTTGCCCATGGCGCGGTCCTCCTGATCGTCTGTTCGCCTGAAAGAGATACTCCGCAACGGCGAAAAAGTTGCTTCGGCCCGGCATATCTGCCGCGAACGTGACCCGTGTTACAATCGGCAGGGTGGCAAGGGACCGCCGATTTCCGCCCATTTCGGCGCTGCGGGTTGCCGGGCGGGGGGTCTGCGGCCTACGTCCGTTGCGGACACATCTGAAAGGAGACCGCATGAACCGCCGCACGCTGCTGACCGTTGCCGGAGGCGGGCTGGCCGCCCTGCTCTCGGGCTGCGGGGCGATGCCCTCGGTCGGGGGCGAGAACGCCATTCCCGCCAAGCTCGCCGCAACGCCCGATCTGTCGACCTTTGCCGCCGCCGTGCAGGCCGCGGGGCTTGAGGGGCGGCTGTCGGGCACCGGGCCCTATACCGTCTTCGCGCCGTCAAACGCGGCCTTCGCCCGGCTGCCCCGCGGCACGCTGGAGGCCCTGATGAACCCCGCCAACACGGCCCGATTGCAGGCGGTGATCCTGAACCACGTCGGCCGGGGCACCTTCACCGCGTCGCTGCTCAAGGGACAGAAGCTGACACTGGGCACACTGGCCGGGCCCACGGTGGTGGTAGGCGGCACCTCGGGCATCCGCATCGGCCGCGCGGGCGTGGTCACGGCCGACATCATGGCGGCAAACGGCGTGATCCACGTCATCGACCGCCTGCTGGTGCAATGAGAATGGGGGCCGATGGCCCCCTTCCCGGTCTTCACAGGGGGATATTCCCCGTCAGTGGATCACCGCATGTTCCGGCGGCTCGCGGCGCGAGCTTGAGACCCGGTCGCCGATGATCAGACCGTCGGCGCCCGCCGTCACGGGAACCACCGCGCCATCCATCACGTCGCCGCCCAGGATCATCTCGGCCAGCGGGTCCTGAAGCGCGCGCTGGATCACCCGCTTCAGCGGTCGGGCACCGAACACCGGGTCGTAGCCTTCCTCGGCCAGCCAGTGCTTTGCCGCCGCGTCCAGTTCCAGCGCGATCTTCCGCTGTGCCAGCCGTTTTTCCAGCCTGCGAAGCTGGATGGTGACGATCCCGTCCATGTCGCCGCGGGTCAGCCGGTCGAAGATGATCGTCTCGTCCAGCCGGTTCAGGAACTCGGGGCGGAAATGGGCCCGCACCGCCTCCATCACCTCGCGCCGCGCGGCGCCCGAATCCGAGCCCTCCGGCAACAGGCTCAGCGCCTGGCTCCCGAGGTTCGAGGTCAGCACGATCAGCGTCTGCTTGAAGTCCACCGTGCGGCCCTGCCCATCGGTCAGGATGCCGTCATCAAGCACCTGCAACAGCACGTTGAACACGTCGGGGTGGGCCTTTTCCACCTCGTCGAACAGTACCACCTGATAGGGCCTGCGCCGCACGGCCTCGGTCAGCGCCCCGCCTTCGTCATAGCCCACATAGCCGGGGGGCGCCCCGATCAGTCGGGCCACCGAGTGCTTTTCCATGAACTCCGACATGTCGATGCGCACCATGGCGTTCTCGTCGTCGAACAGGTACTCGGCCACCGCCTTGGTCAGCTCGGTCTTGCCCACGCCGGTCGGCCCCAGGAACAGGAAACTGCCCAGCGGCCGGTTCTCGTCGTTCAGCCCCGCCCGGGCGCGGCGCACGGCATTGGCCACCGCGACCACCGCCTGCCGCTGGCCGATCACGCGCTTGCCCAACTCCTCTTCCATCTTCAGAAGCTTCTCGCGCTCGCCCTCCAGCATCTTCGTGGTCGGGATGCCGGTCCAGCGTTCGACCACCTGCGCGATCTGTTCGGGGCGGACGGCTTCTTCCACCATCATGTCGCCCTCGCGCTCCTCGGCCTCCGTCAGCTTGCGCTCGAGGCCGGGGATGATCCCGTAGGAAAGTTCGCCCGCCCGCGCAAGATTGCCCTCGCGCTTCACCTGCTCCAGTTCGGCGCGCGCCCGGTCAAGCTGCTCCTTCAGGTCGCGCGCGGCTTCCAGCTTGTCGCGCTCGGCCTGCCAGGTCGCCGTCATGCTGGCCGATTGTTCCTGCAGTTCCGACAGTTCCTTCAGCAGCTTCTCCAGCCGGTCCTTGCTGGCAGCGTCGTCTTCCTTCTTCAGCGCCTCGGCCTCGATCTGCTTTTGCAGGATCTCGCGATCCAGCGCATCCAGTTCCTCGGGCTTGCTGTCGACCTCCATCCGCAGCCGACTCGCCGCCTCGTCCATCAGGTCGATGGCCTTGTCGGGCAGGAAACGGTCGGTGATGTAGCGGTGGCTCAGCGTCGCCGCCGCCACCAGCGCGCTGTCGGAAATCCGCACGCCGTGGTGCAGTTCGTACTTTTCCTTGATCCCGCGCAGGATCGAGATCGTGTCCTCGACCGTAGGCTCCTCCACCATCACGGGCTGGAACCGGCGGGCCAGGGCCGCATCCTTCTCGACATGCTTGCGGTATTCATCCAGCGTGGTCGCGCCCACGCAGTGCAACTCGCCCCGCGCCAGTGCGGGCTTCAGCAGGTTCGAGGCGTCCATCGCCCCCTCCGCCTTGCCCGCGCCGACCAGCGTGTGCATCTCGTCGATGAACAGGATGATCTCTCCCGCGGCCCCCGTCACCTCGGACAGGATCGCCTTCAGCCGCTCCTCGAACTCGCCGCGATACTTCGCCCCCGCGATCAGCGCACCCATGTCCAGCGCCAGCAGCTTCTTGTTGCGCAGGCTCTCGGGCACGTCGCCGTTCACGATCCGCAGCGCCAGGCCTTCTGCAATCGCGGTCTTGCCAACGCCGGGTTCGCCGATCAGCACCGGGTTGTTCTTCGTGCGGCGTGACAGAACCTGCATCGTGCGGCGGATCTCGTCATCGCGGCCGATGATCGGGTCGATCTTGCCCTCGGCCGCGGCCGCGGTCAGGTCGCGGGCATATTTCTTCAGCGCATCATAGCCTTCCTCGGCGCTGGCACTATCGGCCGTGCGGCCCTTGCGGATGTCGTTGATCGCGGCGTTCAGGTTCTGCGCCGTCACCGCGCCTGCATCCAGCGCATCCTTGGCAGGCGATTTCACCATGGCCAGCGCCATCAGGATGCGCTCGACCGGCACGAAGCTGTCGCCCGCCTTCTTGGCGATCTTCTCGGCCTCGTCCAGAACGCGGCCCAGCACCGGGTCCATGTAGACCTGCCCCGCGTCACCCGTGACCTTGGGCGCCTTGCCCAGCGCAAGGTTGACCGCCTCGGCCACGCGCTGCGGTTCGCCCCCCGCCCGCTTGATGAGGTTCGAGGCAAGCCCCTGATCGTCATCCATCAGCGCCTTCAGCAGATGCTCGGGCCCCATGCGCTGGTGGCTTTCCCGCATCGCGATGGTCTGCGCCGCCTGAAGGAACCCGCGCGACCGCTCCGTGAATTTCTCCAAATTCATCGGTATTCTCCCTTTCTGGCACCTGTCCCCCGGGGCGCCCGACGTGGCGGCACACCCCTCTGCAGGCCTCGGAAGTCAGGTGGTCATCGCAGGTTTGGGCGTCAAGGGACCGGGCCGCAAATGTGTGGCCATTTTGCCGCAGCCCCCCCGCACCGCCCGGGGCTCCGCTGCCGCCGGTCAATGCCGGGCAGAGGCGGGCAGGCCGAAGACCCGATCGAAGGCCAGGTTGAAGAGGAAGGCGTAAAGCAGGAAGAACACCACCAGAGCCGCGTCATAAACCAGCGCTGCCAGCAGCGAGACATCAAGCCACCAGGCCATCACCGGCACCAGGATCAGGCTCAGCCCGCCTTCGAAGCCCAGCGCATGAACCACCCGCAGCCAGAACCCCCGGCCCTTCCGGCGCCGCCGTCGCTCCCACGCCTCCCACATGGTGTTGAAGACCAGGTTCCACGCAACCGCCACCGCCGACGACACCGCGGCCAGCCCCGTGGCCCCCACCGCGTCCGCGCCGGACACCACCGAGAGCCACAGCCCCGCCAGCAGAATGCCGAAACCCTCGAAGGTCAGCGCGTGAATGATCCGGCGCGTGATCGGGCGCATCGGTTCCTCCCTGTCGGGCGGACCATGCCCGCCACCGGTACGCCGGTCAACCGCCGCTAGGCCTTCGGCTTCAGAAGCGTCGCGGGCCGCAGCGCCTCGGCCTGCCGGAACAGGCCGAAGGTCTGGTTCACATAGCCCACGGCGCCCGAAATCGCCTCGATATAGGCCGTCACTTCGGGGGTGCGTTCGGCCTCGACCAACTGAATGGCCCGGTCCGGTCCGTAGCCCTCGAACTGCACATAGAACAGCGGATCACCGCGTTTCAGGATCAGGTCCTTGTCGGTCTCGTGCCATTCGAAGGCCCACATCAGGGGCCGCGGCCACAGGTTCACCGGGAACCGCCCGCCAAAGATCGTGCCCGGCAACGGCTGGCGGCGGTAATGGGCAAAGGCATCAAGCTGGGTGATGTAAAGCGGCTCGTCGCACAGGAACACATAGGGCAGTTGCAGCTGCACCGTGGGCCGGTCGGGGTAGCGCCACTCTGCCTCGGCCACCAGCGTCAGCACCTCGTTCAGCTTCTGCGGCCGGACCGCGCTGGCCTGCCCGGCGCGGTTGATCAGCACCGCCTTGCCCTTGTCGTCGCGGCCAAAGCCCAGATGCAGGTCAAACGGGCACTTGACCATGAAGTACCGGCTTTCCAGCTGGATCACCGCCGGGCAACGCGCGGCCGATTTCGCATGTGTCCGGTTGGTCTGCCGAAAGCTCACGCGCTCGGGCGGGTCGAACACCACGGCCGCCTTGTCGGTCGTCCGCAGCCAGCCCACCAGGATGGGCCCCTGCCGCGGCGCCTCGTCGTCCCAAGCGTCCGTCCAGGTGATCTGCATCGCTGCCCCCATCGCCCCCGTCGCCCCTGTGCGCGGGGCGTTCGCAGGCAGAATCTTCCCTCGCCCCGCCCCTGTCAACGGCTTGCCGCAGCCCGGCGCCCCCGTTAAACCCGGCCAACCGCAGGAGAGCGCCATGACCCCCGCCGATGACCGCCTGATCGTCGCCCTTGACGTGCCCAACATCCTCGACGGGCTGAACCTTGCCGCCCGCATCGGCGATGCCGTCAGCTTCTACAAGATTGGGCTGGGGATGCTGACCGGCGGCGGGCTCGCGCTGGCCAACGACCTGAAGCAGGAACAGGGCAAGCGCATCTTCCTGGACCTGAAGCTGTTCGACATCGGCGCCACGATCGAGGCCGCGGTCAGGGGCATCGCGCAGTATGACCTTGATTTCCTGACGGTGCAGGGCGACCCGCAGGTGGTGCGCGCGGCACGGCAGGGTGCAGCGGGGACGGGGCTGAAGATCCTTGCCGTGACCGTACTCACCTCGCTCGACCGCAGCGATCTGGATGCGACCCTGATCCGCGCGGGCAGCGTGGCCGAGATTGCGGTGGAACGCGCCGCCCGCGCGCTGGATGCCGGGGCCGATGGCGTCATCACCTCGCCGCAGGAGGCGGCGGCCATCCGCGCCCTGCCCGAAGCCGCTGGCCGCCTGATCGTGACCCCCGGCATACGCCCGGCGGGCGCAGCCACGGGCGACCAGAAGCGCATCGCCACCCCCGCGCAGGCGGTGGCGGACGGGGCCGACCATATCGTGGTCGGCCGCCCGATCTGGCAGGCAGCCGACCCCCGCGCAGCGGCGCAGGCGGTGGTGGCGGAACTGCGCGGCGCGCAGGCCCGCCAGCCGAAGGCGTAAGGCTCAGTACCCCGCCGTCATGATCCGGCCGCGGAAGGCCGGGAGTTCCAGCTCGTCCAGCATGGCCACGGCATAGTCTTCGGCACTGATGAAGCTTTGCCCGCTGGCATCCGAGATCAGCACATCCGCCTGCACCCGGAACGTCCCCGTCCGCTCGCCCGGTGCGATCATCCCGGCGGGGGCGAAGAAGGTCCAGTCGATCCCGCTTTGCACCAGCACGTCGCGCAGCGCCACCATCGCCGCGGCCTCGGCCCGGTAGATTTCGGGCACATGGTCCAGCACTGCAGACCCATCGGGCAGTTTCAGCGAGCCCGCGCCGCCCACCAGGACGAACCGCACTCCGGTCGCCCGCGCCGCCGCGATGGCGGCACCGCCCCAGCGCAGCGTCTCGTCCTTCGGGTCACCGCCCGAACGCGGCGACAGCGCCGAAACATAGGCATCCACCCCGCCCGCAAGCGGGATCAGCGCGGCCGGGTCGTTGGCATCGGCGGCCACCACCGTCACCCCCGGGCCACCCGCGATCCGGTCGGGGTTGCGCGCCACCGCCACAACCTCGTGCCCGCGGCGCACCGCCTCGGCCAGGATGCGCGAACCGATCATCCCGCTCGCCCCGGTCAGAAGAATCTTCATTGCCGTCACTCCATGCATCAGGTTACCATAAGTAACCAGATAGCGATCCGGCCCGTTCCCCGGAATACGAAGGTGCCGGTCACATGGTTACGCGAAAGGAACCGACATGAGCCGCAGCCCGGCCCCGAACCAGTCCTGCCCGATCCGCGACGTACTGGACCGGATCGGCGATGCCTGGTCGCTGTTGGTGATGTTCGAACTGTCGATCGGCCCCTGCCGCTTCAACGCGCTGCGCCGGGTGATCGGCACGATCTCGCAACGGATGCTGGCCGTGACCCTGCGCCATCTGGAACGTGACGGGCTGGTCGCCCGCACGGTGCTGCCGCTGTCGCCGCCGCAGGTGGAATACACGCTGACGCCTCTCGGCGCCTCGCTGATCGCGCGGCTGGAACCGCTGCGCGACTGGGCGGTGGAAAGTCAGCCCCATGTGCACGCCGCCCGCGCCGCCTACGACGCACGCGCGGCCTGATCAGCCCGCCAGCGCGAGGCTCAGCCGCGTCTGAAGAAAGGGCACGGCCCGGGGATGGGCGATGAAGTCGGCCACCGGCATCATCTGCCAGTCCTGCCCCTCGGAACCCAGGCTCAACGCCGACACCTCGGCCGCGCTGATCCGCGCCAGGAAGAACCAGCCCACCCCCTCGCCCAGCCCTGCCGGAAAGGCGCGGCCCCAGGCCAGCCGGGCGGGCGGCAGGACAAGCCCCAGCTCATCATGCAACTCGCGCAGAACGCAGGCCTCGGGCGTCTCGTCGCCCTCGCGCCCGCCGCCGGGCAGATCCCAGTGGTCCGGCCAGGGGATATGCGCCAGATCATCGCGCAGGATCGCGGCCACCGACCCCGCGTGCAGCAAAGCCACCTTGGCCACGGTGAAGCTCATGGCCAGTTTCGCGCGAAGACCTCAGCCATGTCGGGCCGCGTCGCCACCCGTGCCGCGATGGCCGCAAGGTGCGGGGTTTCAGCGGCAAACCACGCCGGGCCCGGCTGCCAGTGCGTCATCACGGCAACATAGAGATCCAGCGCGGTAAAGCGCCCGCCCAGCACCCAGTCGCCGCCGCGCCGCGCCGCCTCGGCCTCGACCAGGCGCCACAGATCGCCCCGCTTCGCCACGACCCGGCGACGATATTCCGCGACGCCAGCCACCTCGGGCACCAGCTTTTCGGCGGCATCTGCATAGCTGCCCGCCGGATAGACCGAAGCCACAAGAAACATCAGCCAGCGCAGGAAGGCCGCGCGCTCGGGCGCGCCGGGGGCAGGCACCAGATCGTCACGCCCCGTCACCTCTGCCAGCAGCAGCGTCATCGCCGCGCTTTCCGTCACCACCTCGCCCGAGGGCAGTTCCAGCGTGGGGATCTGCCCCGCCGGATTGAGCCGTGCCACCCCGGCCCGGGCGGTGGCATCGTGATAGATGTCGCCCCCCGTCACCAGTTCGTAGGGCAGGCCATAGGCGGCCAGCTGTGCTTCGATGATGGCCGATCCCCAGCCGGGGTTCTGCCACAGCCGATAGGGCCGATCAGTTGTCATTGATGTCCTTCTCCCACAGCTTCACCTGCCCATGCCCGATGCCGAACACCGCCCGCAGCCCCAGCCAGGCCAACAGCGAAAGAACCCCGAACACCAGCAGATGGGCGGGCAGCGACCCCGCCATCCAGCCTGCCGGCGGCAGGCCGGACCATTCGATCAGCCCGGTCAGGACCGCGCCCACGGCAAAGCCCAGGAACACGAATGCGGGGACCAGCAGTTCCAGAATGGCGATGACACAGCCTGCCACCACCCAGATCCACCACGCCATCAGCCTTTCCCCTTCAGCATGCGGAACGCATCGCCGAACGCTTCCAGCGCCTGCGTGGGCACCAGCACAACCTGCTTGCCGGGGCCCTGCCCCACCGCTGTCAACGCC
>DAIEJF010000145.1 GCA_027351005.1 Paracoccaceae bacterium
CCATCCGCGTCAGCCGCGCGGGCACGGGTTCATCCCCGCGCGGTCCGTACAGCGCCTGCAGCGCGGCGTCCTGCCGGGCCCAGTCGGCCAGCGTCGCCTGGGCCGCGGCATCCCCGGCCAGCCGCGCCGCCAGCGCCTGCCGCTCGGTCGGCGTCAGCGCGCCCTCGTGCCAGGCCAGCAGACTGTCGTCGGGGATGGCGTTCTCGTCCGCCGTCATCGCGTCACCTTCCGTGGTTCGTCACGGCCCGTCAGGCCGCGCAAGGCGGCGCGCGCCCGTGCCAGGCGCGACATCAATGTGCCGCGCGGCAGGCCCAGAACCCGTGCTGCCTCGTCAAAGCTCAGCCCCTCCAGCGCCACCAGCAGCAGCGCGGCGCGCTGGTCTGCGGGCAGGCGGCCCATGGCGTCATGCACCTCGCGCAGGGCCATCTGGCCTTCCTGCGCGCCGGGGCGGGCGGGTTCGGTCGCCAGATCCTCGACCGCCACCAACCTGGGGCCGGGGCGGCGGTGGGTGTCGCGGTAGCGGTTTTGCAGGATGCAGAAAAGCCAGGCCCGCACCGACCCCTCGCCGCGCCATTGCGCGCGCCGCGACAGCGCGCGCTCCAGCGTATCCTGGACCAGATCGTCGGCCGCGTCACGGTCACGCTCCAGCGCATGGGCATAGCGCCGAAGGGCCGGGATCGCCGTCTCGATCTCGTCCAGGATATCCATGCCGTCAGCTTACATCGCAGGCATGGCCAGGTGCCAGATCCCCTTGACGCCATCGCCGTTCACGTCGCCCGGCTTGGCATCGGCCTTGAAGGTGTAGACCGGCTTGCCGTCATAGGCCCACTGCTTGCCGCCATCGTCGCGGGTGATGATCGTCCACTCGCCCGAGGGCTTGTCCGAGGCGCCGGCCATCAGCGGCGGCCAGTTCGCGGCGCAGGGGCCATTGCAGGCCGATTTGCCGCCCTTGTCGTTGTCGAAGGTGTAAAGCGACATGCCCTTGGCATCGGTGAAGATCTTGCCCTTGGCGCTGTCCATCGTCATCGCCGGATCGGCCAGGGCCAGGGCGGGCAGCCCGAGCACAAGCGCCAGTGTCAGGGTGAAGGATACGGTCTTCATGGAAACCTCCGTTGGATCAGGGCCTCTCGTCAGCCCATGAAGGATAGACGCGGGGGCGTCAGGAATAATCCCGCGGGGCGCAAAAAAAATTCGGCACCGGCGCGCGGCGCGGCTGGGACGTGGCGCGGCCCGGGGGGTGACAGGCTGGCTTGACCGCGCCGCGGGGGCGCCGTAGGGCAGGGCGACCCAGAGGGGAGAGCCCATATGCCCACCTATTCCGCCCTGACGACGCTGACCGGACAGGACGCCGCCGACGCGCTGGCCGAGGCGCTGGAGGATCTGGAGCCCGAACCCGTGGGCGTGGGGGTCTTCGAGGTCGAGGACGGCTCGGGCCTGTGGGAGGTTGGCGCCTATTTCACCGACCCGCCCGATGACGTGGCGCTGGCGCTGCTGGCGGCCGTGCATGGCGCGCGCCCCTTCGCGCTGTCGGAACTGCCCGAGATCGACTGGGTGGCCAAGGTGCGTCGGGAACTGACGCCGGTGGAGGCGGGTCGCTTCTTCGTTTACGGCAGCCACGATGCCGACAAGGTGCCGCCCGGCCGTGTCTCGCTTCTGATCGAGGCGACGGTCGCCTTCGGCACTGGCCATCACGGCACCACGCTGGGCTGCCTGCGCGCGCTTGACCGGCTGGTGGATGCCGGACTGGTGGCGCAGAACGTGGCCGATATCGGCTGCGGCACCGGGGTGCTGGCGATGGCCGCGGCCTCGGTCTGGCCGAACCCGGTGATCGCCTCGGACATCGACGCGGTGGCGGTCGAGGTGGCCGAGGCGAACGTGGCGGGCAACGGGCTGGACAGCCGGGTGATCTGCCTCGAGGCCGCAGGGTTCGACCATCCGCGCATCGCGGCTGCGGCCCCATTCGACGTGGTCTTTGCCAACATCCTGATGGGCCCGCTGATCCAGCTTGCCCCCGACATGGCGCGTCACATCGCGCCAGGCGGCCGGGCGATCCTGTCCGGGCTCTTGGTGACGCAGGCCGAAGACGTGATCGCCGCCTACCTTGCCCAGGGCTTCAGCGTGGAAACGCGCGAGGATCTGGGTGAATGGTGCGCATTGACGCTGCGGAAAGGCCGCTAAGTCTTCACGCTTTTGCCGCTATTTGCCGTCAGGATGCCAGTGTTCGCCCGAAGGCGAAGGAGCTGGACCGTGACACAGACGGTAGATTCCGAGTTTGCTGACCGGCTGCGCCGCATCCAGGCGGCCCGTCCTGCCGTGCCCGCGCCCCAGACGACACTCGCGCGGCCCTGGCGCAAGGCCGAGGTGGGGCTGAAGCTTGCCGGGCTGGCCGCGGGTGCGGTGATCGGGTTGAAGGCGGTGCTGATCGTCGACATCGGCCCGGCCGATTACGAACGTCATCGCGCGGCGCTGGCCCAGGGCACGCTGATGGACCAGCTGGCCGCCCGGATGATGACCCCCGATCCCGTGACGATGGTGTTGCAGGGGCTGGTGCAGCACGCCGTGGGTGGCGCCAGCGCGGTTGAAGCCGCAGCGGGCAACGTTGCGGCGGCGGCGACGACCTCGCCCAACGACAGCCCGGTAAAGCCCACGATCAGCACGCTGGACTTCGGCGGCGGCGAAGATGCGGGGCCAAGCCCGATACACATGGTCCCGCCCGCCGCGGCGAAGCCCGCCCCGAAGCCCGTCGTGGCACATCCTGCGCATCCCGCCCGGACAGGCGCGCGCGACGGCAGCAGATTTCTTCAGGCGCCCAAGCCGCAGGATGGCAGCGTTGTGCCAGGTCTGGCCCCCGCCGGACCTTCGACGCGCGGCATGGCGGGCACGTTCTTGCCCGCGCCTCAACCGGATTCTCCTTAAAACCGAGCGGTTTGCCTCAAGTCGGCCGTGTCTTTATGGTGATTTGAAGGCCCACGCCCAATTTATGCCATATTTATACCCGATAAACACCTTGTGGTGGGGGCCATGCTGCTGGGGTTTGTCATGGCCGATTCGAATCTGCGTGACTTTTACGGACGAATTTATCGTATCCAGAAACGGCATCGCGAGGGCGGTGGCTTTGAAGCCGCGGGAACCTTGGGCCGTGCATATTTCCAGGCGCCGCCGTCGCGCAGCCATGCCGCGCCTGTGCTGCGTGCTCTCGCCATGGTTTTCGTGGCCGTGACGCTGGTGAAGGTCATGATCCTCTCGGCCATCGGTCCGCATGACTATGCCGACAGGCTGTCCATGCTGCGGCAGGGTGACAGCCTTGACCGTGCGGGCGCCGTGATCATGGCGGCCGATCCCGTCACAACCTTCCTTGCCGGAAAGGTCGCCGCGCTCCGCGGCTGATCCCGGTTCCACTCCACAGCAGAAGGGTCGCGGCGGAACTCCGGCGCGACCCTTTCGCGTTTTCGGGGGCGTGGACCGCCGCCCGGAAACAGAAGGACCGCCGCCGGGCTGTGCCCGGTGCGGTCCTGTCCCTCGGTCTTCTTCAGGAAGGCGATCAGGCGCGCGCTTGCGCGATCACCTCGATGTCGCCCCGGCACAGGCCGATGTCGTCCAGTTCGCGGTCCGACAGCTTGCCGAGCGAATGGCGCGTCACCCGCGCATCATTCCACGCCGACAGGGCGGCGAACACGTTCGAGAAGAAGGTCACGACCTTGTAGGTCGCGATGGCGCCGAAGGGCGCCGGGCGGGTCGTCAGTTGGGCGGCCATGGCGGTTGTCCTTTGCAAAGTGCCTGATCTTCAGGCGATGTCCGATGCGGCGGCACTTAGGCGCGGCAGATCGCGGAGGCAAGCGGGGCAAAATGCATAGCCCGCATGTCGGCAACGCATGGGTTTCGGCCAATGAAACAAGGGTGAAACGAAGATATCGGCGCCGTGATCGGCGTGTCGCTTTTGGCTGCCGGAAGCCGCTTTCTGCACCTGCAAAGGGACGATTGTGGCCGGATTGTGACGGGTGCGCCGAAAGCCCCCCTTGGCGGCGCCAACGGCATTCCCGCTGGCGGATGTTCGCTTTTCGTGCTAGTGCAGCAGAAAAGCAACAGGGCAGGCGGCGGAATGCGGGTATTGGGGATTGACCCCGGGCTTCGGAACCTCGGTTGGGGGGTGATCGATGTCGCGGGATCGCGACTCACCCATGTCGCGAACGGCATCTGCCATTCCGAGACGGGCGAACTGGCCCCGCGGCTTCTGTCGCTGCATGGCCAGTTGACCGAGGTGCTGCGCCGCTTTGCCCCCGACACGGCCGCGGTGGAACTGACCTTCGTGAACAAGGACGGGGTCGCCACGCTGAAGCTGGGCCAGGCCCGTGGCATCGCGCTGCTGGTGCCTGCGCAGGCGGGGCTGGAGGTAGGCGAGTACGCCCCCAACGCGGTGAAGAAGACGGTGGTGGGCGTGGGCCACGCGGCCAAGGTTCAGGTGGACCACATGGTCCGGCTGCACCTGCCGGGGGTCGAGATCGCGGGCCCCGACGCCGCCGATGCGCTGGCGGTGGCGATCTGCCACGCCCATAACATGCAGTCGGCCGGCCGGTTGCAGGCGGCGCTGGCCCGGGCGGGTGCGCGATGATCGGCCGGATCGCGGGTGTGCTGGACCACAAGGGCGGCGATCACGTGCTGATCGACGTGCGCGGCGTCGGCTACGTCGTGCATGTGTCGGACCGCACGCTTGCGCAGATGCCCGCGCCGGGCGAGGCGGTGGCGCTTTATACCGAACTGATCGTGCGCGAAGACCTGCTGCAGCTGATCGGCTTTGCCACCCTGATCGAGAAGGAATGGCACCGCCTGCTGATGACCGTGCAGGGCGTGGGGGTGAAGGCGGCGCTGGCCATCATCGGCACGCTTGGGCCCGAAGGCGTGGCCCGCGCGATCACGCTGGGCGACGTGACGGCCATCAAGGCCGCGCCGGGTGTGGGGCCGAAGATCGCGCAGCGCGTGGTTCTGGAACTGAAGGCGAAGGCGCCGGGGGTGATGGCGATGGGCGGCACGCTGGCCACCGCGCCCGCAACCCTGCCTGCGGGCGAAGCGCCGACCCCGGCCGCCAAGCGCCGGGGCAAGGCCGCCCCCGTCCCGGCCGAACCGGCCATGGACCGTGCGCGGCACACGGCCGATGCGCTGTCGGCGCTGGTCAACCTGGGCTACGGGCAGGGCGAGGCGGCGCAGGCCGTGGCCCAGGCCGCGGCCGACGCGCCCGAGGCCGCGCCTGCCGTCCTGATCCGCGCCGCGCTGAAGCTGCTGGCGCCGAAGGGATAAGCCATGACCCCCGATCCCGCCCTGCGCCCCGACCCGCTGCCCGAGGATTCCGACCGCGCCCTGCGCCCCCAGAAGCTTGAGGAGTTCATCGGCCAGGCCGAGGCGCGCGCCAACCTGCGGGTGTTCATCGACAGCGCCCGGATGCGCGGCGAGGCGATGGATCACACGCTGTTTCACGGCCCCCCCGGCCTGGGCAAGACCACGCTGGCGCAGATCATGGCGCGCGAACTGGGCGTGGGCTTTCGCATGACCTCGGGGCCGGTGCTGGCCAAGGCGGGCGATCTGGCGGCGATCCTGACCAATCTGGAACCGCGCGACGTTCTGTTCATCGACGAGATCCACCGCCTGTCCCCGGTGGTGGAAGAGGTGCTCTATCCCGCGATGGAGGATTTCGCGCTGGATCTGGTGATCGGCGAGGGGCCGGCTGCGCGCACGGTGCGCATCGACCTGCAGCCCTTCACCCTGGTCGGCGCAACCACGCGGCTGGGCCTGCTGACCACGCCGTTGCGCGACCGTTTCGGCATTCCCACGCGGCTGAACTTCTACACCGACGAGGAGCTGAACGAGATCGTGACGCGCGGCGCCCGGCTTCTGAACGTGCCGGCGGAACCGGACGGCTGCCGCGAGATCGCGCGCCGCGCCCGTGGCACGCCGCGCATCGCGGGGCGGCTGTTGCGCCGGGTGGTGGATTTCGCGCTTGTGGAAGGCGACGGGCGGCTGACCCGTGCCATCGCCGACCGCTCGCTGACCCGGCTGGGGGTGGATCACCTGGGCCTGGACGGTGCCGACCGGCGCTACCTTGTGCTGATCGCGGAAAACTACGGTGGCGGGCCGGTGGGCGTGGAAACGCTGTCGGCGGCGCTGTCCGAAAGCCGCGACGCCATCGAAGAGGTGATCGAGCCCTTCCTGCTGCAACAGGGCCTGATCCAGCGCACGCCGCGCGGGCGGATGCTGACCCAGAAGGCCTGGCGCCATCTCGGGCTCGAGGCGCCCAAGGGGGCGGGGCAGACCGACCTTTTCGGCAGCTGAGGGGCGGGCGCAGGGCGCGCTGCCGGGGCTTGTTTCGGGGCGGATGGCGCTTTAGGTGCGCCTGCGTGACAGTTCACCACAGGACCCCCCCGATGACCCCAGAGCAGGTGAAGGCGCTCTTTACCCGGGCCGATGGCAGCTATCTTTTCGCGCGCTGGGGGCGGCCCATCGTGCCGGTCGTCTTCGGCGTCGAGGACCGCACGCTGGCCACCGTCAAGGGCGCGCTGGAAGCGGTGGTGGCGCTGGCCGGGCACCGGATGGCCGAAACCGATCCCGAGCTTGGCGCGAACCTGATGGTCTTCTTCTGTCGCAGTTGGGCGGAACTGACCGCGGTGCCGAACCTTGACCGGCTGATCCCCGAGCTTGCGCCGCTTGTCGCGCGGCTGGAGGCGGCGGGGGCAAACCAGTACCGCCTGTTCCGCTTCGATGCCGCGGGGGCGATCCGGGCGGCCTTCGTGTTCCTGCGCATGGATGACCATCTGGCCGCCACCCCGGCCGAGGTGGTGGCGCTGGCGCAGGCGGCGCAGGTGATCCTGCTGTGGTCGGATGCGGCCTTTTCCGATGGCGCGCTGCTGGCCGAGGCCGGGGGGCACATCATCCTGCGCCCCGACGTGGCGCAGGTGATCCGCGTGGCCTATGACCCGGTCATGCCTGCCGTTGCCGGGGATGCCAGCCACGCGCTGCGGCTGGCGGCGCGGCTTGCGCTCAGTTCGCGATCGGAATGACCGACATCGACATCTTGCCGGACCCTTGGGTCACCTGCGTGCTGTGGGCCAGATAGATCAGCGCGTGGTTCTTGCGATCCACGATCCGGGTGACCTTCAGCCGCTTCCAGATCAGCGACTGCCGCTCGGAAAAGACCTCCTGCCCGCCCTTGCCCCCGGGCACGTCGGCCCCCACCGTCACCGGCCCGCCCGCGGTGCAGTCCACCGCCGAATAGGACGGGTCCTCGAACCAGTTGCCCTGGCTGAGCCGGTCATAAAGCGATCGCTTGAAATAGGCGACATGGCAGATCACGCCGGGCACCAGCGGATCGGCGAAGGCATCGACGACGATGTCGTTGCCCACGATGTCCACGCCCACCCGGCCGACCTCTTCGGCATGGGCGGCCAAGGGCAGGGCCGGTGCAAGGCAGGCGGCGGAAAGGCAGGCGGCGGCGATCAGGGGGCGCATCGGGGGCTCCGTCAATGGACCGGGTGGCATGTGGGATGTCGCGCCCCGCGGCGCAAGCGCCGACGCTTCCCTTCCGCGCCGATCCGCCGTAACCAGCGCCCACCCGAGGAGGGCGCCATGAGCCACAGCATCACCCTGCGCGTCTACTACGAAGACACCGACCTGGCCGGGATCGTCTATTACGCCAATTACCTGAAGTTCATCGAACGCGCCCGCAGCGAATGGGTGCGCAGCCTCGGGATCGACCAGACGCGCCTGCGCGAGGACGAGGGGATCGTCTTTGCCGTCCGTCGCGTCGAGGCCGATTACCTGGCCCCCGCCCGGTTCGACGACCTGCTGGAGGCCACGACCGATCTGGTTGAGATCGGCGGCGCGCGGCTGGTTCTGGCGCAGGAGGTGCGGCGCGGCGCCCAGGTCCTGTTCCGCGCCACTGTCACGCTGGTGGCCCTTGGGCCTCAGGGGGCGACGAGGCTACCGGCGAATCTTCGCCAGATCATGGCGGCCATGCAGCAACGGTAGGGCAGGGTCACACGCATGTGTTGGCTTTTACCCTAAAACACAGATAGAATCAGTGGTAACCGACGGCGCCGTAAGAGCGGCCGATTACGAACGAGCAGGCATCATGGACACGACGACACTTGCGAACGCGCAAGCGCTCGACTTTTCGATGCTCGCGCTCTTTGCGCGGGCCACGATCGCGGCTAAGGCGGTGATGATCCTGTTGATCATCGCCTCTTTCTGGTCGTGGGCGATCATCATCCAGAAACACATCCTGTACCGCCGCGCGCGGGCCGAGGCGGACATCTTCGACCGGGCCTTCTGGTCGGGCGAGCCGCTTGACGAGCTGTTCGAGAAGATCGGCAGCCAGCCCGACGGCGCAAGCGAGAAGATCTTCGCGGCCGGCATGCTGGAATGGCGCCGCAGCCACCGTCAGGACGGCGGGCTGATCGCGGGGGCGCAGGCCCGGATCGACCGATCCATGGACGTGGCGATCGCCAAGGAATCCGAAGAGCTGAACTCCGGCCTGTCGTTCCTGGCCACGGTGGGGGCGACCGCCCCGTTCATCGGGCTGTTCGGCACCGTCTGGGGCATCAAGCACTCGTTCGAGGAAATCGCCATCAGCCAGAACACCAACCTTGCCGTGGTGGCCCCCGGCATCGCCGAGGCGCTGCTGGCCACCGCGCTGGGGCTGATCGCGGCCATTCCGGCGGTGATCTTCTACAACAAGCTGTCGGCCGACAGCGACCGTGTGGTTGGCGGCTACGAAGCCTTCGCCGACGAATTCGCCACGATCCTTTCGCGCCAGCTGGACGCCTGAGCCATGGGGGCGGGGGTCGTTCAGAAAGGCGGCGGCGGAGGCCGCCGGGGGCGCCGGCGGGGTCGGGCGCGGGCCATGTCCGAGATCAACATCACGCCCTTCGTGGACGTGATGCTGGTGCTTCTGATCATCTTCATGGTGGCAGCGCCCCTGATGACGGTGGGTGTGCCGATCCAGCTTCCCAAGACCGCGGCAACGGCGCTGCCGACCGAGAAGGAAGAGCCGCTGACGATCACGCTGGCCCCCGATGGCAAGGTGCTGATCCAGAAGACCGAGATCGACCCCAACGACCTGATCCCCAAGTTGCAGGCCGTCGCCGCCGAACGGACCGACAAGAAGGTCTATCTGCGCGCCGATGGCAGCATCCCCTATTCCCGGGTTGCACAGGTGATGGGTGCGCTGAACGCGGGCGGCTTCCGCGACATCGGTCTTGTCACCGATCCCGACGGGCCGAAGCTTAACGGCTCGGGCGGCTAGGCAGGCCTCAGGATGCGGACAGGTACCGTCATCTCTGGCATCGGGCACGCGGGCCTGATCCTGTGGCTCCTGTTCGGGGGGCTGCTGACGAGCCCCAATGAGGCGCCGCCGATCCAGACGGCGGACGTGACCCTGCTCAGCAGCAAGCAACTTGACCAGATGGCGGCGGCCGCATCGGCCCCGCCCGCTGCGCCGCAGACCGATGTGGCGGCACCGAAGGCCGACACCCAGAACACCGCGCCCGCGCCCACGCCGAAGGCCGAACCTGCACCCGCCAAGCCCGAACCCGCGCCCAAGCCCACGCCGCAGCCGAAGGCCGATGCCAAGCCGGATGTTCCCAAGAAGGTGCCCGCGCCGGTGAAGCCCGAGCCGGTTCCGACCCCGCCGCCGCCGACCCCGCCCAAGGCGGTCGAGCCCGCGCCAGAGCCCACGCCGCCCGCGCCACCGCCGAAACCCGCGCCCCGTGTCGCGCCGACACCTGCGCCGGCCCCCGCGCCCGACGCGAAGGTGGCAGACAAGGTTCAGCAAGAGGTCAGCAAGGACGCCAAGGCCGCCCCCGCCAAGCCGCAGCCGCCGAAAGAGGCGAGTGCGCCCAAGGAAGCGGCCACCCAGATCACGCCGGAAACCCGCGCCCCCGACGCCGCCGACAACGGCGCGACCCAGAGCGCCCCCAAGACAAGCCCGGTTCCCAAGCCGCGCCCGCCCGTGCCCGCCGCCGACAGCACCGCGACGGCAAGCGCGCTGGCCGCCGCCGCGGCCGACAGCGCCAACAGCAGCGACAAGGGCAAGCCCGCCGCCAAGGCCGATGCCGCCAAGGCGGATGCGGCCAAGCCCGCCAAGCCCGCGAAAGAGGGCACGGGCGGTGGCATGGCCGCCGCGTTGGCCGCGGCCGCTGCGGGCGATACCGGCGGCGGCACCGCGGCCCAGGGCAAGGGCAAGGCCGCCAGCGGCCCGCCGCTGACCTCGGGCGACACCAGCGGGCTTCTGTCGGCGCTGCAACGCACCTGGATCGTGGACCCGGGCTCTGCCTCGGCCAATGTGACGGTGACGGTGGAGTTTTCGCTGAACCCCGACGGATCGGTGATCTATCCCTCGATCAAGATGGTCTCCTCGTCCGGCGGCAGCGACACCGCGGTGCAGGTGGCCTTCGAGAACGCCCGCCGGGCCATCGTGCGCGGCAGCCAGAACGGCTTTAGCCTTCCGCCCGACAAGTACGAGCAGTGGAAGGACATCCAAATGGTCTTCAACCCCGACGGAATGAGGCTCAAATGACATTCTCCCGTCCCCTCGCCATCGCCCTGGCCCTGGCCCTCGCGGGGCCGGTTGCCGTGTCTGCCCCCCGGGCGCAGGCCGCGCCGCTGAAACTGGAACTGACGCAGGGGGTGATCGAACCGATGCCCTATGCGCTGCCCGGCTTCATTGCGGGCAACGCCGCCGCGGCCAAGCCCGCCGCCGACATCACCCAGGTGGTCGCCGACGATCTGTCGGGCACCGGGCTGTTCCGGCAGATCCCCGCATCGGCCTTCATCAGCAAGGTCACCAGCTTCGACGCCCCGATCCAGTATGCCGACTGGAAGGCGATCAACGCGCAGGCGCTGATCACCGGGGCGGTTTCGGTGCAGGGCGACAAGGTGGTGGTGAAGTTCCGCCTGTTCGACGTGTTCTCGGGCCAGCCGCTGGGCGAGGGGCTGCAATTCGCGGGCCCGCTGTCGTCGTGGCGGCGGATGGGGCACAAGGTGGCGGATGCCGTCTACAGCCGGATCACCGGCGAAGGCGGCTATTTTGACAGCCGCGTGGTCTATGTGCAGGAAACCGGCCCCAAGGCGCAGCGCCAGATGCGCATCGGGATGATGGATTATGACGGCGCCAACAACACCTACCTGACCGACAACAAGTCGATCGTGCTGGCGCCGCGCTTCTCGAAGGACGGGCGCAGCATCATCTACGTCAGCTACGTCTCGGGCTTCCCGCACATCTACCTGATGGATCTGGCCACGCTGCAAAGCCGCCGGCTGGATGACACACAGGGCACCATGACCTTTGCGCCGCGCTTCTCGCCGGACGGGACCCGCGCGGTCTATTCGCTGGAAACCGGCGGCAACACCGACCTTTACGTCATGGACCTGTCCACCGGCACCTCGACCCGGCTGACCAACTCGCCGTCCATCGACACGGCGCCCAGCTTCTCGCCCGACGGCACGAAGATCGTGTTCGAAAGCGACCGTTCGGGCGAGCAGCAGATCTATGTCATGTCCGCCTCGGGCGGCGAGGCGCAGCGGATCTCGTTCGGGGCAGGCCGCTATGCGACCCCGGTCTGGTCGCCCCGCGGCGACCTGATCGCCTTTACCAAGCAGAATGACGGGCGTTTCTACATCGGCGTGATGAAGACCGACGGCAGCGAGGAGCGTCTGCTCACCGCCTCGTTCCTTGACGAGGGCCCGACTTGGGCGCCGAATGGGCGGGTGATCATGTTCACGCGCGAAGCCCCCGGCGGCGATACCTTGCCGCAGCTTTACACGGTCGATATTTCCGGCCGGAACCTGAAACGGGTGCCCACTGACGGCGGGGCATCCGACGCTTCCTGGGGTCCGCTGTTGCCGTAAGGCGGCTGCCCCCGCTTACACAGACGCCGAAACATGATATGGTGACCCGAATGGGTCCGGAACACAAAGGGATGAAGTCATGATGCACCTGAACAAGGCGCTTCTTCTGGTGGCGGTGCTGGGTCTTGCGGCCTGTAACAACCCCAACCGCTATGGCCATGGCGGCGCCGACGGCGTTGGCGCGAACGGCGCGAACGGCGCCGGCGGGATTTCCAGCGCGGGCCTTGGCGATGCGTCGAACCCCCGTTCGATCGCCTATTTCAACCAGGCTGTCGGCAACACGGTGCACTTCCTCGTTGACCAGTCGACCCTGACGCCCGAAGCGCAGCAGACCCTTCTGACCCAGTCCCAGTGGCTGAACCAGAACCGCGAATACGCGATCCTGATCGAAGGCAACTCGGACGAGCGCGGCACCCGCGAATACAACATCGCGCTGGGCGCCCGCCGGGCCCAGGCCGTGCAGGAATTCCTGAGCGCCCACGGCGTTGCCGCCAACCGGATGCGGACGATCAGCTACGGCAAGGAACGCCCGATCGCGACCTGCGACGACGAAAGCTGCTGGTCGCAGAACCGCCGCGCCGTGACCGTGCTGTCGCAAGGCCAGAGCTGAGGAGGGGGGGATGCGCCGGTTCCTGACAGCTGCGGCGGCGGGGCTGGTTCTGGCGGCGGCGCTTGCGGGCGCCGCGGCCGGTGACGCCAAGAAGCAGACGCTTGCCGACATCCAGGCCGACCTTCAGAAGGTGAAGGCCCAGGTTCTGGGTCTCAAGCAGGAACTGGCCAGCACCGGCGCATCCTCGACGCAGCCTGCGGCGGGCAATTCGGTGCAGGACCGCCTTGATGCGATCGAGGCGGAACTGCGCAGCCTGACCGACCAGACCGAACAACTGCAGAACCGCATCAACGTCGTGGTCTCGGACGGCACCAACCGGATCGGGGATCTGGAATACCGGCTGGTCGAGGCGCAGGGCGGCGACCCGACCAAGCTGCCCAAGACCAAGCCCCTGGGCGGCGTGGCGCCGACCGGCGGCAGCGCTGCCCCCGTGACGGGTGGCGCGGGTGCCGCTGGCGGTGCCGCGGCAGGCGGGGCGGC
>DAIEJF010000302.1 GCA_027351005.1 Paracoccaceae bacterium
AAGTACGGGCTGGCCGTCACCGATTGCTTCCTTCCCGCCGAAGGGGGCGAGCCGGTCGGCAAGACCGCCTTCGTGCCGATGAAATCGGAACGGGTGCGCTGGCTGAAAGCCTACGACTGGCCGGAACTGGCCACCGGCGAAGAGGCCATCGCCGCCGCCATCGCCCATGCCGAGGCGCAGGGCTATGGCCGGGGCGTCACCAACTTCCGTCTGCGCGACTGGGGGATTTCGCGGCAACGCTACTGGGGCTGCCCGATCCCGGTCATCCACTGCGAGGCTTGCGGCGTGGTGGCGGAGCGGAAGGAAAACCTGCCCGTCCGCCTGCCCGATGACGTGACCTTCGACCAGCCCGGCAACCCGCTGGACCGGCACCCGACCTGGCGCGACTGCACCTGCCCGAAGTGCGGCGCCAAGGCGCGGCGCGAAACCGACACGATGGATACGTTCGTCGATTCGTCCTGGTACTACGCGCGGTTCACCGCGCCCCGCGCCGCCACGCCGACCGATGCGGCCGAATGCGACTACTGGATGAACGTGGACCAGTATATCGGCGGGGTGGAACACGCGATCCTGCACCTGCTCTATTCGCGCTTCTTCGCCCGCGCGATGCAGGCCACCGGCCACCTGCCCGCGAAGGCGATCGAGCCGTTCAACGCGCTCTTCACCCAAGGGATGGTGACGCACGAGATCTACATGACCCGTGACGCGGCGGGCCGCCCGGTCTACCACCTGCCCGAAGAGGTGGAGAACGGCGCCCTGAAGGCCACGGGGCAGACGGTGGACATCATCCCCTCGGCCAAGATGTCGAAGTCGAAGAAGAACGTGGTGGACCCGGTCTCCATCGTCACGACCTTCGGCGCCGATACCGCCCGGTGGTTCATCCTGTCCGATTCGCCGCCCGAACGGGATGTGGAATGGACCGCCTCGGGCGCCGAGGCCGCGTTCAAGCATCTGTCGCGCGTCTGGCGGCTGGCCTACGAGGTCGACACCCGCGGCGCGGGCGATGCGACACAGGACACGGCGCTGCTGAAGGTCATGCACCGCACCATCGCCGACGTGACGGCGGGGATCGAGGGCTTTGCCTTCAACAAGGCGGTGGCGGCGCTCTACGCCTTTGCGAACGCGGTGCAGAAATCCGATGCCTCGGCCGGGGCCAAGCGGCAGGCGATGCTGACCATGGCGCAACTGATGTCGCCCATGACCCCGCACCTGGCCGAGGACATCTGGGCGATGCTGGGCGGCGCGGGCCTTGTGGCGCAGGCCGCGTGGCCCAAGGCCGATCCGGCGATGCTGGTCGAGGATAGCGTGACCCTGCCGATCCAGATCAACGGCAAGCGGCGGGCGGAAATCACCGTGCCGAAGACCATGCCGCAGGCCGAGGTTGAAAAGCTGGTGCTGGCGGATGAGACTGTCGTGAAGGTGCTGGCAGGCGGCACCCCGAAGAAGCTCATCGTCGTACCGGGCCGCATCGTCAATGTCGTCATCTGACCGCCGCACCGTGCTGATCCTGCTGGCAGGCGCGCCCCTGGCCGCCTGCGGCTTCACCCCGGCCTTCGCGCCGGGGGGGCCTGCCGCGGCGCTGCGCGATTCGATCCGGCCCGACGATCCGACCGACAAGAACGGCTTCGATCTGGTGACAGAGTTCGAGGCCCGGCTTGGTCACGCCCCGACGCCGCGCTATCGGCTGCGCTACAGCATCGCGACCTCGACCACCGGGGTGGGGATCACCACCTCGAACGCGATCACGCGCTACGACGTGACGGGCAAGGCCAGCTACACGCTCAGCGATGCCGCCACCGGCAAGGAACTGACCTCGGGCATCGCCAGCGGCTTCACCTCGTACTCGGCGGCGGGCACCCCGGTGTCGACCCTGACCGACGAGGCGGACGCGAACACCCGGCTGATGACGATCCTGGCCGACCAGATCGTGACGCAACTGGTGGCCGCGTCAGGGTCGTTCCTGAAATGAAGCTGACGGCGGCAGAGCTTGCACGCACGCTCTCCCGGCCCGACCCCAGGCGCTGCGGGCTGTTGATCTTCGGCGCCGACCCGATGCGCGTGGCGTTGCGGCGGCAAGAGGCGCTGGCGGCCTTGCTGGGCCCCGGGGCAGAGGCCGAGATGCGGCTGACCCGGCTGCCCGCGGGCGACCTGCGGCGCGACCCGGCGCAACTGATCGATTCGGTCAAGGCGCAGGGGTTCTTTCCCGGCGCCCGCGGCGTGTTTGTAGAGGACGCGACCGACACGCTGGCCGACACCATCGCCGCCGCGCTGGCCGAATGGCGGCCGGGCGATGCCGTGGTGGTGGTCAGCGCGGGCAGTCTGACCGCGAAATCGGCGCTGCGCAAACTGTTCGAGCCGCACCCCGCCGCCTACTGCCTTGGCCTTTACGACGATCCGCCCGGGCGCGAAGAGGTCGAGGCGATGCTGGCCGCCGCCGGGCTGACCGATGTGGGGCGCGAGGCGATGACCGACCTTCTGGCGCTGTCGCGCGCGCTCGATCCCGGCGATTTCCGTCAGACGGTGGAAAAGATCGGGCTCTACAAATGGCAGGACCCCGCGCCGCTGACCCCGGCCGAGGTGGCCGCGCTGGCCCCCGCGACGGTCGAGGCCGAGGTGGACGAGGTTCTGGACGCCGTGGCAGATGCAGATGGCAAGCGGATCGGGCCTCTGATGCAGCGGCTTGCGGGCCAGGGGGTCGGGGCGGTGACGCTCTGTATCGGCGCGACACGGCATTTCCGGGCGCTGCATGCCGCGGCCTCTGACCCGGGCGGCCCGGCCCAGGGGCTGGCGCGGATGCGTCCGCCGGTGTTCGGGCCGCGCCGCGACCGGATGCAGCGGCAGGCCGAACGCTGGGGCCGGGCACGTCTGGAACAGGCGCTGGCGGTCCTGCTCGATACCGATCTTGCGTTGCGCTCGTCGCAACGTGCCCCCCAGATGGCGGTGATCGAGCGCGCGCTCCTCCGCCTTGCCATGCTTGCCAGGAGATGAAGCGATGACCCATACCGGCTATACCGTCGTCGGCACGCGCGCCAGCCGCGCCTTCCGGGTGCTCTGGATGCTGGAGGAACTGGGCCAGCCGTTCGACCACATCGCCGCCGCCCCGCGTTCGGAAGGGGTCACGCCGTTCAATCCGGCAGGCAAGGTGCCGGTGCTGATCGACAACGGCACGCCGATCACCGATTCGACCGCGATCATCCAGTATCTGGCCGACAAGCATGGCGCGCTGACCCATCCGGCAGGCACGCTGGACCGCGCGCGGCAGGACAGCCTGACGCAGTTCCTGCTGGATGAATTCGACGCGGCGCTCTGGATGGCGGCGCGGCACAGCTTCATCCTGCCGGAAGAACTGCGGATGGGCGCGATCAAGGACTCGCTGAAATGGGAGTTCGAGCGCAGCCAGAAGGTGCTGATGGACCGCTTTTCCGAAGGCCCCTACCTGATGGGAGAGGTGATGACGGTGCCCGACATCATCCTGACCCATTGCGGCAACTGGGCGCTGGCGGCCAAGTTCCCGATCGTGCAGCACCGGCTGAGCGACTATCTGACGATGATGCGCGAGCGCGCGGCCTTCAAGCGGGCGATGGCGCGCTGAACGCACGCACCGCTGCCAGACCGGCCCAGCGGCCCGTGGCAAGACAGGCGGTCAGCAGGTAGCCCCCCGTGGGTGCCTCCCAATCCAGCATCTCGCCCGCGGCGAAGGTGCCGGGGCGCGCGCGCAGTTCCAGCCCATCGGTCAGCGCGGCGCGGGTGATGCCGCCCGCGGTCGAAATCGCCTCGTCCATCGGCCGCGGGCCGGTCAGGGGCAGCGGCAGCGCCTTGGCCAGCCGCGCCAGCGCCAGCGGGTCGGCCGGAAGCGGGCGTGCGCATTCCTGCATCAGCGCCACCGCCAGCGGCGAAAGCCCCGCCTTGCGCAAGCGGTTCGAGATCGTGTCCTTGCCCGGCCGGGCAAGCCGGTTGGCCAGATCCTCGGCGCTGCGGTCGGGCGCCAGGTCGATCTGCAACGCCGCACCGTCGCGGAGCGCGCGCGACAGCGGATAAAGCCCGCCGCCCTCGATGCCCCGGGCGGAAACCACCACCTCGCCCCGGCTGATCTGCCCCCCGGCCCGCAGTGCGGCGCCCTTCAGCGGCTGGCCGAAGTGGGGCGTCATATGCGCCGTCCAGGCCACGCCGAAGCCCATGTTGGCGGGCTGGAACGGGGCCACCTCGACCCCCGCGGCACGGAGCAGCGGTGCCCAGGCGCCATCGGACCCAAGCCGCGCCCAGCTTGCGCCGCCCAGCGCCAGAACCGTCACCCGCGGCTCCAGCCGCCGCGGCCCGCCGGGGGTGTCGAAGGTCACGCCCGCGCCGTCAAACCCGGTCCAGCGCCAGCGGGTCTGCAACCGCACCCCCTGCCCCCCCAGCCGCGCAAGCCAGGCCCGCAGCAGCGGCGAGCCTTTCATCGCCACGGGAAACACCCGCCCGGTCGAACCGGTGAAGACCGGCTGGCCAAGGCCGCGGGCCCAGTCCTGCACCGCCGCGGGGCCGAATTCCGCCAGCATGGGGGCAAGCCAGCCCCCGGCCTCGGCATAGGCGGCGGCGAAGGCCACGGGCGGCTCGTCCTTCGTCAGGTTCAGCCCGGATTTCCCCGCCATCAGGAACTTGCGCCCCGCGCTTGGCTTCGCCTCGGCCACCGTCACGGGCAAGCCCGCCGCGGCCAGCACCTCGGCCGCCATCAGCCCGGCCGGGCCCGCCCCGATGACCAGCGCAAAAGTCATCCGGGCCATCCCGCCCGCGTCGGCGCGACCGCCGCACCATGGCTCTGCGCCCGATCCATGCCCCTTGCCCTCGCATCGTCCCGCGCCATCCTCTGGCAAGAAGCGGTACCCAAGACAAGGGGAAGGGATGGAGGAAGACCCGATCTGCGCCCTCTGCGGCAGGCCCATTCCGCCCGATGTGCCACAAAGCCTGCATCATCTGGTGCCGAAGCTGCGCGGCGGCAAGCGCGGGCCAACGGTCCTGCTGCACCAGATCTGCCATAACGAGATCCACGCCACGCTTGGCGAAACCGAACTGGCACGCGCCTATGCCACGCCCGAGGCGCTGCGCAGCCATCCGCGGCTGGCCCGCTTCATCGCCTGGGTCGTGCGGCGGCCGCCGGGGTTCCGCTCGCGCGTGCCGGGGCGGCGCCGGGTTTCGTGATCGTTTTGTAATGGTTTCCCGCCTATGCTTCGTTCGCGGCACCGGAACCGGAGAAGATGATGACAGCCCTGCGCCATGCGTTCGAGTTGCGCTACTTGCCCCTGACACTTGCGGTGCTGGGGGCCGTTCTGTTCGGTCTGGTGGGTCTGGCCAGCGGCAGCGGCGAGGTCGAGGTGCTGGCGCTCCTCTGCGTCATGGTCGCGGCTGTCGGCGCGCATGACCTGACCCAGACGCGCCATGCGATCCTGCGGAACTACCCGATCGCCGCACGGCTGCGGTTTCTTCTGGAAAAGGTCCGGCCAGAGATCCGGCAATACTTCTTCGAGGCCGACAAGGACGGCGCCCCCTTTCCGCGCGACACGCGCGCCATCGTCTACCAGCGCGCCAAGGCCGTCCTGGACAAGCGGCCCTTCGGGACCCAGTACGATGTCTACCAGGAAGGCTACGAATGGCTTCACCATTCGCTGATGCCCAGCCAGACACCAGACCTCGATACCCTGCGGGTGCAGATCGGGCAGACCGGCAAGGGGCTTCAGCCGTATTCGGCCTCGGTGCTGAACATTTCGGCGATGAGCTATGGCGCGCTGTCGGCCAATGCGGTGCGCGCATTGAACAAGGGCGCGAAGCTGGGCGGCTTTGCGCATGACACCGGCGAGGGGGGCGTTTCGCCCTATCACCGGGAAATGGGCGGCGACCTGATCTGGGAAGTCGGCTCGGGCTATTTCGGGTGCCGCACCCCCGACGGCCGGTTCGACCCCGACCGTTTCGCGGCCACCGCAGGCGACCCGCAGATCCGCATGGTGGAACTGAAGCTGAGCCAGGGTGCCAAGCCGGGCCACGGCGGCGTGCTGCCCGCGGCCAAGGTCACGGCAGAGATTGCCGCCATCCGTGGCGTGCCGCAGGGGCAGGATTGCCTGTCGCCTGCCGCGCATTCCTCGTTCTCGACGCCCGTCGGCCTGCTAGAGATGGTGGCGCGGATGCGCGAGCTGTCGGGCGGCAAGCCGGCGGGCTTCAAGCTGTGCATCGGGCACGGCTGGGAATTCATGGCGATCTGCAAGGCGATGCTGGAAACCGGCATCACGCCCGATTTCATCGTGGTCGACGGCAAGGAAGGCGGCACCGGCGCCGCACCGCTGGAATTCATGGACCACCTGGGGATGCCGCTGCGCGACGGGCTGTCCTTCGTGCACAACGCGCTGGTGGGGGTAGGGCTGCGCGACCGCATCCGCGTCGGCGCCTCGGGGAAGATCATCTCGGCCTTCGACATGGCGCGGGTGCTGGCGCTGGGGGCCGACTGGTGCAACGTGGCGCGCGGCTTCATGTTCGCCATCGGCTGCATTCAGGCACAAAGCTGCCACACCGGCCTGTGCCCCACCGGTGTCACCTCGCCCGACCCGCTGCGGCAACGGGGCCTCGTGGTGCCCGACAAGGCCGAACGGGTCCACAACTTCCACCGCAACACGCTGCACGCGCTGGCGGAACTGCTGGCCGCGGCGGAGCTGTCACATCCGTCCGACCTGCGACCGCATCATCTGCTGCGCCGCGGCCCCGACGAACGCGCGATCAGCTATGCCGACCATTACCGCCCGCTGGCACCGGGGCAACTGCTGGCCGACCCTGCCGGTGACGCCCGCTTTGCCGAGGCGTGGCGCGTGTCGCGCGCCGACAGTTTCGCCCGCTTCGGCTGACGGCTCAGGGCACCATCCGCTTGATCGCCGCGACAAGCGAGGGGTGGGCCGCCAGCGCATCGGCCGCCAGCGCGGCCACCGTCGGCGCGAGGTCCTCGGGGGCCACCACGCGGTCCACCAGACCCCAGGCCCGCGCCTCGTCCACCGGAACCCGAGCGCCCGCCATCAGGATCATCTTGGCCCGCGCAGGGCCCACCAGGGCTGCCAGCCGACCGGGGTCTGACGGCTGCGGCAGGAAGCCCAGCCGCATCACCGGATAGAAGATCTGCCCCCCCGCCGCCGCGATGCGCAGATCGCAGGCCAGCGCCATGCCCATCGCGCCCCCCGCCAGCGTGCCGTTCAGCGCGGCGATGGTCAGGCAGGGCAGTGCCGCGATCGCGGCCGACACGCGTTCCCAGACCGGATCGGTGGCCAGCCCCGCGCGCGCCTCGTCAAGATCGGCGCCGGCGGAAAAGACGCGCCCCGCGCCGGTCAGGACCAGCACGCGGGTACCATCCGACCCGGCCCGGGCCACCGCCGCTTCCAGATCGCCAAGCATCGCCCGCGTCAACGCATTGGCCCGGTCTGGCCGGTTCAGCGTCAGCGTGGTCAGCCCGCCCGCGGACGCGACACCGATCACGGGATCAGCCCGACACGGCGGCGGATCGCTTCGTCACGCAGCGCGATCTCCTGGCCGCGGAAGGCGTCGGCGTCGGGGCTGCACATCCACAGAAGCGCCCGGGCGGGCCAGTCGGCCGGAATATGCGCGGACGGATCGAGGCGGCTGACCGGGTTGATGCCGCTGGCCTTGATCTTCACCTGCATCTCGGTGGCCACCGTGCCCGGCGAAAGTCCCATGACCCGCACCCCCGCGGGCCCGGCCTCGACATGGGCGACGCGGGTCAGCATGGCCGCCCCTGCCTTGGCCGAGCAATAGGCACCCCAGCCTTCAAGCGGGTTGTGTGCCGCACCGGACGACACGGTGATGATGGTGCCCGAATGCCGCGCGATCATGCCCGGCAGGGCCGCGCGCATCCCGTTGAAGACGCCCTTGAGGTTGATGTCGATGGCCCGCCCGAAGGCCTCGGGGTCGGCCTCGGCCAGCCG
>DAIEJF010000308.1 GCA_027351005.1 Paracoccaceae bacterium
CGGCTGGACATCCGCGAAACCGTGGCGGTCAGCCCCTATTCGCTGATCACGCTGCGCGCGCGCCGCCTGTCGCCTGCTGCGGCGCGCTGCCACGAGTTGCTGTGCGACGTGCTGCGCAGCCGCCGGGCGGGGCCAAAAGGCGTTTGAAACTTGAAGGATCGCGCCGCCCTGCCCCGTCCGGGCCCCGCAACCGGGCCGTGAAAGCCACGCTTTTGTCGGCGTCGCAGGCACTTGCGGCTTGCGCTTCGCCATCGACGGGCCTTGACGCTGGCGGCGCGGCAGGCGCAAATGGCCCGGTGCGCCGTCCGGCCTGCGGGCAGGAACCGGCTGCGCCAACGACATGATTCATCCAACTAGGGGGTTCCGATGCTGTCTGGAATTCGGCTGTTTGCGCTGGGGGCGATCTCGGCCCTGGCGCTGGCCACCGCAGCGCCCGTGCGCGCCGCGACACCGGCCGACACGCTGGTGCAGGCCTGGGCAATCGACGACATGATCTCGATCGACCCGGCAGAAGTCTACGAGATCTCGGCCTCCGAGATCCTGGGCAACAGCTATCAGCGGCTGGTGGGCTACGACGTCAACGACGTCTCGAAGCTGCACGGCGAAATCGCGCAAAGCTGGACGATCTCGCCCGATGGCAAGACCATCAGCTTTACCATCAAGCCGGGCCTGAAATTCGCCAGCGGCAACCCGATCACCGCCGAAGACGCCGTGTTCTCGTTCGTGCGCGCGGTCAAGCTCGACAAGTCGCCCGCCTTCATCCTCGATCAGTTCGGCCTGACCAAGGACAACGTCGACAAGATGGTGGTGCAGACCGGGCCGATGACGCTCGATTTCCACATGGACAAGGCCTATTCGCCGTCCTTCGTGCTGTACTGCCTGACCTCGACGGTCGGCATGGTCGTGGACAAGAAGCTGGTGATGAGCCACGAGGCCAATGGCGACATGGGCTATGGCTGGCTCAAGACCCATTACGCAGGCTCTGGCCCCTTCGCCATCAAGGAATGGAAGCCCAACGATTCCGTGGTGATGGAGCGCAACGCGAACTGGGATGGCCCGGCCCCCAAGATCAAGCGCGTGATCTACCGCCATGTGCCCGAACCCGCGACCCAGCGCCTGCTGCTGCAGAAGGGTGACATCGACATCGCCCGCAACCTGGGCGCGGACGACCTGAAGGCGCTGAAGACCGATGCCGACATCAAGCTGGAAAGCGGCGTGAAGGGCACGATCTACTACATGGGCCTGAACCAGAAGAACCCGAACCTCGCCAAGCCGGAAGTGCGGCAGGCGATGAAGTATCTGGTCGACTACGCCACCATCGCCGACACGATCATGGGCGGGCTGGTCAAGGTGCACCAGACCTTCGAGCCGAGCGGGATGCTGGGCACGCTGGAACAGAACCCGTTCAGCCTCGATGTCGCCAAGGCCAAGGAACTGCTGGCCAAGGCCGGGCTGCCGGATGGCTTCAAGGTGACGATGGACACCCGCAACTCGCCCGACATCACGGGCATGGCGCAGGCGATCCAGCAGACCATGGCGCAGGCGGGCATCCAGATCGAACTGATCCCGGGTGACGGCAAGCAGACCCTGACCAAGTACCGCGCGCGCAACCACGACATCTACATCGGTGTCTGGGGCCCGGACTACCAGGACCCGAACTCGAACGCGCAGGGCTTCGTGTCGAACCCCGACAACGGCGACAACGCCTCGACCAAGACGCTGGCCTGGCGGAACGCCTGGGACATCCCGGATCTGACCAAGGAAACCGATGCGGCGCTGCTCGAGGCCGATCCGGCCAAGCGGGCGGCGATGTATGAGGACCTGCAGCAGAAGGCGCTGGATACCTCGCCCTTCGTCATCATGTTCCAGCAGGTCGAGGCCTTCGGCATCCGCAAGAACGTGGATGGCGTCATCATCGGGCCGTCGTTCAACGACAACGGCTTCTATGCCGTGTCCAAGCACTGATGACCGCGGTTGAAGAAACGGAAGGGCGCAACGGCGCCCTTCCCCCGTGGGTCGGACGGCTCGGTCGGCTTCTGGTGACGCTGGTCATCACGCTGGTCGGGCTTCTGTTCGTCACCTTCCTGATCGGCCGCGTCGTGCCGATCGACCCGGTGCTGGCCGCGGTGGGCGACCGGGCTTCGGAATCGACCTATCACAAGGTCTATCTGGAACTGGGGCTGGACAAGCCGCTGTGGGAACAGTTCCTGATCTATGTGAACAACGTCCTGCACGGGAACCTGGGCGAATCCGTCCTGACCAACCGCCCGGTTCTGGACGACATCGCCGACACGTTCCCCGCCACGCTGGAACTGTCGACCTTCGCGATCCTGATCGGCACCTGTGTGGGCGTGCCGCTGGGCGTCTGGGCCGCGGTGCGGCAGGGGCGGCTGGTGGACCAGATCGTGCGTGTGCTGGGCCTCGTGGGCTATTCGGCGCCGATCTTCTGGCTGGGGCTGACCGGGCTTCTGGTGTTCTACGCGCGCCTCGGCTGGGTCGCGGGACCGGGGCGGATCGACATCGCCTATCAGTACGACGTGGAGCGGATCACCGGGCTGATGCTGGTGGACACGCTGCTGGAAGGCCAGTGGGACGCGTTCTGGAACGCGCTGTCGCACATCCTGCTGCCGGGAACGCTGCTGGGCTACTATTCGCTGGCCTACATCAGCCGGATGACGCGCAGCTTCATGCTGGCCGAACTGGGGCAGGAATACATCATCACCGCCCGCGTGAAGGGCGTGCGCGAATCCCGCATCATCTGGCGCCATGCGCTGCGCAACGCGGCCGTTCCGCTGGTGACGGTGATCGCGCTGAGCTACGGCAACCTGTTGCAGGGCGCGGTGCTGACCGAAACGGTCTTTGCCTGGCCGGGGCTGGGGATGTACCTGACGAACTCGCTGGGGTCGGCCGACATGAACGCGGTGCTGGGGGCCACGCTGGTCATCGGTGCGGTGTTCGTGGCGCTGAACCTGCTGTCGGACGTGCTCTATACCGTCCTTGACCCACGGGTACGGAGGCGCGGATGAGCGTGATGTCCCGCGAATGGCTGCTGACCGAGCAGCCCGCCTCGCGCAGGCAGGCGCGCGTGGGCCAGGCCTATCGCACCTGGCTTGCGCTGCGCGGCAACCGTCTGGCCATGGTGGGGCTGGGCATCATCGTGGTCCTGATCCTGATGGCGGTCTTTGCGCCGCTGATCGCACCCTATGACCCGATCCAGGGCGGCGATCTGCGCACCGAACGCCTTCTGCCGCCCTCGTGGCAGCACCTGATGGGCACCGACTACCTGGCCCGCGACATCTGGAGCCGGGTCGCCTATGGCAGCCGCATCACGCTGATGGTGGTGGCGCTGGTGGCGGTGATCGCGACGCCGGTGGGGCTGCTGGTCGGCACCATCTCGGGCTATTTCGGCGGCGTGGTGGACACGGTGCTGATGCGCATCACCGACATCTTCCTGGCCTTCCCGCAACTGGTGCTGGCGCTGGCCTTCGTGGCCGCGCTGGGGCCGGGGATCGAGAATGCGATCATCGCGATCTCCATCACCTCGTGGCCGCCCTATGCGCGGCTGGCGCGCGCCGAGACCATGACGCGGCGCGATGCCGAGTTCGTGCAGGCGGCGGTGCTGCAAGGGGCGTCGCGTGGCTCGATCCTGTTGCGCCAGATCCTGCCGCTCTGCCTGCC
>DAIEJF010000324.1 GCA_027351005.1 Paracoccaceae bacterium
TATTCCAGGTTCACCTGGTGGCAGATGCCGGTTCCCGGCGGCACAACGCGGAAGTTGTCGAAGGCGTTCTGGCCCCATTTCAGGAACGTGTAGCGTTCCATGTTCCGCTCGTACTCGCGGTCCACGTTCATCTGGAACGCGCGCGGGTTGCCGAATTCGTCGATCATCACCGAATGGTCGATGACCAGATCGACCGGGTTCAGCGGGTTGATCTTTTCCGCGTCGCCGCCCAGGCCGATGATCCCGTCGCGCATCGCGGCGAGGTCCACCACGGCGGGCACGCCGGTGAAATCCTGCATCAGCACGCGGGCCGGGCGGTAGGCGATCTCGCGCGGGTTCTTGCCGCCCTTGTCGGCCCATTCGGAAAAGGCGCGGATGTCATCAAGGCTGACGGTCTTGCCATCCTCGAAGCGCAGCATGTTTTCCAGCACCACCTTCAGCGAGGCGGGCAGGCGGGCGAAGCGGCCCAGGCCCGCAGCCTCGGCCGCCGGGATCGAGTAATAGGCGACGCTGGCGCCACCGGCGCTCAGGGTCTTGCGGGTCTTCGCGCTGTCATGTCCGACGATCACGGTCATCTCTGCCTCCGGTTCTGGGCGTCACGGGCTGCGCCGTCATGCCCAAAACGGACCTCTGGCGCAAGGAGTCGAGCGTCTTGTATGCAATTGTATGCCAAAAATCCAGCGCCATTTCGCGCCGGGCGGCGCCCGCAGCGGCACGCAGGTCACGCGCGATCAGAAAAGCGGCAGGCGCATGTGACAGCGCCTCGCTAATCCTTGATTGGCCAGACCGGGCGGGGTTGAATAAAGCTTGGGGGAACCTGGGGAACCAAGCCATGTCGACGCGCCGCACCATAGCTGTCACGGCAGGGTTCTGCATTGCCTTCGCAGCCGGCCTTGCCCGTGCCGAAGACGCCCTGCAGAAACTGGCCGCCGCCGATGCGAGCCCCGCTCGCCCTGCGGGGACAGCGGCGGATCTGGCGGCCACGCTGCGATCGGCCCAGACGCAGCGCCCCGCGGTGGTTCCCGCAGAGGCCGTGACGCCGACCCAGGGCAGCCACGATCCGGCGCAGGCCGGCCATCCCGCGGTGGTGGTCGAACTGTTCACCTCGCAAGGCTGTTCGTCCTGCCCGCCCGCCGACGAGGTGCTGGGCCAGCTTGTCGGCCGCAAAGGGGTGATACCGCTCGCGCTGCACGTCGACTACTGGGATTACATCGGCTGGACCGACAAGTTCGGGTCCGCCGCCAATACCGCGCGCCAGAAGGCCTATGCCCAGGCCATCGGCAGCCGCACGATCTACACGCCGCAGATGATCATCGAGGGCGACGACCGTGTCGAAGGCCCGCGCCCGCTCGACGTGGCCGAACTGATCCAGGAGCACCGTGCCGAGGTCACGCCCGTCTCGCTGTCGATCAGCCGCGAGGGCGATACGGTCAGGATCGCCGCAACGTCAAGCCAGCCCTTCGCCAAGAACGTGCTGGTGGAACTGGTGCGCTACCTGCCCGAACAGACGGTGACGATTGCGCGCGGCGAAAACGCGGGCCGGACGATCACCTACCACAACATCGTCACCGCCTGGCAGACCGTCGGCACCTGGGATGGCACCGCGCCGATGGAACTTCAGGCGACGGCGGCAGGGTCGCAGCCCGTGGTCGTCATCGTGCAGCAATCCGGCCCGGGCGAGATCCTGGCCGCCGCTGCGCTGCGCTGAGGCCGCGCCACGGCCCGCCCGCCCGCGCGGGCGAGGGGCCGCCTATCCGGTCGCCTCGTTCTCGTCCTCGGGGTCGGGGCTGCCCTTCCAGCGGCGATGCACCCAGAACCACTGTTCCATGTTGGCGCGCACCCGCGCCTCGAGGCTGTTGTTCAGGGCCTGCGTCATCTCTTCCGGCGTGCCGGGGGCAATCGGCGCCTCGACCTCGATGCGAAAGCTCAGCCCGTCGGGGTTGCGAATGCCGTAGAAGGGCACCAGATCGGCGCCATAGCGCAGGGCCATCTCGGCGGCCGACAGGGCCGTCATCGCCCGCCGCCCGAAAAAGCGCAGCGGCGCGCCGGAATAGAAATGCTGGTCCACCAGCATGGCCAGCATGCCGCCCCCCCGCAGGAAGCGTACCATGTCGGCCAGCCCGGCCTTGCCGCGCGGAAACATCGGCTCGCCGATGGACCGCATCGCCGTGACGTAATGCGCGTTGAAGAAGGCGTTGCGCATCGGCCGATAGAGCGCGCCGACCGTGTAGCCCCGCGCGATCAGCCCCGCGCGCCCCGCGTCGTAATTGCCGAAATGCCCCGAGACCAGCACGACGGGCCGCCCCGCGGCCTTCGCCGCATCCAGCGCCGCAAGCCCAGGCCCGGTGATCGGCATCCGCGCCACCCGTGCGGTGAAGGCCGCGCCCGAATAGATCTCGATCAGCGTCCGGCCCGCGTTTTCCGGCACCGCCCGCATCAGCCGCCGCACCTCGGCCTCGGGCAGGTCGGGGCGCACCAGCGCCAGGTTTTCGCGTACCCGCCGCCGGTAGCCCGCCAGCGGCGCCACGATCCGGCTCATCGCCGCCCCGGCCAGCGGCACGCGCCATCGGTAGGGCAACGCCAGCATCAGCCCCAGAAGGCCGCGCAGAAGCCTGTCCTGCAGCCAGTCCGCCACGCCGTGCCCTTCGCTGTCGGTCGTCATGCCCTGTCCTGCCGCGCCCGCGCGGCCTGCGTTTCGCGGTGCCAGACATAAAGACCGGCCCCCGCGATCACAAGCGCACCGACGATGGTCCAGCGGTCGGGGAACTCGCCGAACATCGTCAGCCCCCAAAGCGCGGCGAAGACCAGATCAAGCTGCCCGAACGGCGCCACCACCGAAGCCTCGGCCAGGGTGAAGGCGCGGATCAGGAACAGTTGGGCGATCACCCCGATCACCCCGATCCCCACGAACAGCCACAGATCGCCGAGCTCGATCGGTTTCCACACCGCGGGCAGCGCCAGCGTGGTGGCCGCCGCCCCGATCAGGGTGGAATAGAGAAGCGCGGTCCAGACCGATTCCTGCTGGCCGATGCGGCGCGTGATCAGCGCGTAGCCCACATAGCAGACCGCCCCCGCCAGCGGCAGCAGCGAGGCGGGGGTGAAGACATCGCTGCCGGGCCGGATGATGACCAGCGCGCCCAGAAAGGCCACGCCCACCCCCAGCATCCGCCGCGGCCCGATCCGCTCGCCCAGAAACACCGCCGCACCCAGCGTGATCAGCACCGGGCTCAGGTCGGCGATGGCGGTGGCCTCGGCCAGCCCGATCCAGCGCAGGGCGGCGAAGAACAGCGCGGTCGACCCCAGTTGACAGGCCGAGCGCGCCGCCTGCAGCCAGGGATGCCGGGTCGTCAGCACCTGGCGCAGCCGCCGCGCCTGCCACAGCGCCACGCCCAGCGTCTGCACCGTATAGCGCGCCCAGACCACCTGGATCGTGTCGTAGCGGTCGATCAGCCCCTTGGCGGCGGCATCCATCGCGGTGAAGGCCACCACCGCAGCCAGCATCATCAGGATGCCCTCGGCCGGGCGGTGCGACGGGGCGGGGGGTTCGGCACTGCGCGTCATGGCGCGACCCTATGCGGGCGTCCGGGGAAGGGAAAGGGGGGCCGGATCAGCCGCCGGTGTCATCCGCGCGGTCACGCGCGAACTGTTGCGCCACTGGAACGGGCGGCAGCCAGGGCTCGCGGCGGATCGTCCAGAGCTCGTAGGTGGGCGTGAACCGTCCGGGCGCATCGAGCGCGCCCAGACCGAGCCGCCGCAGGTCGGGCAGAAGGCGCGGCCCGCATAGCTGCGCGCGGGGCCGGTGACCTGCACGGCGGCGGCGGGGAAGATGGCAAAGGCCCCGAAGGGCGCACCGTGGTGCTTGCGGCAATCAAGGCAGTGGCAGATCCCCACCCTGAGCGGCGCCCCCCGCGCCACGACCCGCAGCGCCCCGCACAGGCAGCCC
>DAIEJF010000001.1 GCA_027351005.1 Paracoccaceae bacterium
CTCTACGAGGCGATGAAGATCCGCATCCTGAACGGCGGCCACGCGATCATCGCCTATCCCTCGGGGCTGATGGACATCGAACTGGTGCATGAAGGCATGGCCAACGGGCTTGTCCGCGCCTTCCTGCACAAGGTCGAACAGGAAGAGATCATCCCCCATGTGCCCCCGGTGCCCGGCACCAGCCTGGCCGACTATTACGCGCTGATCGAACGGCGCTTTTCCAACCCCGAGATCGCCGACACCATCCGCCGTCTCTGCCTGGACGGGTCGAACCGGCAGCCGAAATTCATCATCCCCTCGCTGCGCGACAACCTTGCGGCCGGAACCGTGCCGCTGGGGCTGATCCTCGAATCCGCGCTGTGGTGCCGCTACTGCGCGGGCACCACCGACTCGGGCGCCACGATCGCTCCGAACGATCCGAACTGGGACGTACTGACCGCCACCGCCCGCCGCGCCAAGGCCGACCCGAACGCCTGGCTGGCCATGGCCGACATCTACGGCGAGACCGGCCGCGATCCCCGCGTGCAAGAGGTCTTTGCCCGCTGCCTCAACGCGCTCTGGGCGCGGGGCACAAAGGCCGTGCTGACGGATTACGTTGCGGGCCGGGGGGTGTGAGGGCGCGGGGCCCCCACTCTCCCCCTCAACTCATCAGGTGCCGCAACCCCTGCGTCACATCGGTGCGCACCGCCAGCCGCAGGCCCGGCTCGTCGCCCGCCCGCAGCGCGGCCAGGATCATCCTGTGGTGCTGGGGTGGCTCGTTGCGGCGCAGGCGGCCGTAAAGCGCCCGCATCGTCGGGCCCAGTTGCAGCCACACCGTCTCGATGATCGCCAGCATCGCGGGCGCCTGTGCGCGCAGATAAAGGGTGCGGTGAAACTCGAGATTTGTGCGCACATAGCCCACCGCGTCCTGCTTCACCACCGCCTCGGCATTGGCGGCGTTGATCGTCTGCAACCGTTCGATCAGGGCAAAGTGCGCGCGCGGCAAGGCGCGGCTGGCCAGTTCCGGTTCCATCAGCGCCCGGATCGAGGCCAGCTCCTCGATCCGCTCGTTCGACAGCTCGGGCGTGGAAACCCGCCCCGAAGACGACATCGTCAGCGCCCCCTCCGCCGCCAGCCGCCACACGGCCTCGCGCGCGGGCGTCATCGAGACGTTGAAGGCCCGCGCGATCCCCCGCAGCGTCAGCGGCTGACCGGGGGCAAGTTCGCCATGCATGACCTGCACGCGCAGCGCGCGATAGACGCGGTCATGCGCGGCAGCCTGGGTGTCGGTGGGGCGGGGTTGCACCTGCATGGATCGATGTGATCACAAACCCCTGCCCCGTCAATCCCCGAAGCGGTAGCCGTGCAACTGTTGCCCATGCCGCTTCAGCCAGGCCCGCGGCGCCGCATAGCCCGGCATCAGCCGCGCAACCACCGCCCAGAAGGCGGGCGAATGGTTCATTTCGGCCAGATGCGCCACCTCATGCGCGGCCACATAGTCCAGCACCGCGGGCGGCGCCATGACCAGCCGCCAGGAAAACATCAGCGCCCCGTCCGGCGCGCAGCTTCCCCAGCGTGACCGCGTGTCGCGCAGCGTCAGCCTGGCATAGGGACGCCCCAGCGTCGCCGCATGGGTGTCGCAGGCCGCCGTCAGCCGCGCCCGCGCCAGAACCTTCAGGTAGGCCCCCACCCGCGCCGCCACCCGCTCTGCATCGCCCGGCACCTCAAGAGCGCCGTCGATCAGCCG
>DAIEJF010000004.1 GCA_027351005.1 Paracoccaceae bacterium
TGACCGATCTTTACCCCGCGCCCGATGCGCCGGAGTTCGAACGCGACCTGGACTGGGTGGCCACCGAAGGCCGGGCCTTTGCCGCGGCCTACGAGGGCAAGCTGGCCACGCTGGACGCAGCAGGGCTTCTGGCCTGCGTGCGGGCTTACGAGCAGATCGACATCACGGCAGGCCGGATCATGTCCTACGCGGGCCTGCGGTATTATCAGAACACGATGGACAGCGAACGCGCCAAGTTCATGGGCGACGCGCAAGAGGCGATCACCGAGGCCACGACGCCGCTGGTGTTCTTCAGCCTGGAGTTCAACCGGCTGGAGGATGACCACCTCGCCGGGCTGATGGCTGCCAATGCGGATCTGGCCCGGTACAAGCCGGTATTCGACCGGATGCGGGCGATGCGGCCCCACCAGCTTTCGGACGAGATGGAACGCTTCCTGCACGACCAGAGCCAGGTCGGCGCCTCGGCCTGGAACAAGCTCTTTGACGAGACCATGGCGGGCCTGACCTTCACCGTGCCGGGCGAGGACGAGCCGCTGAACCTGGAAGCCACGCTGAACCTGCTGACCGACCCCGACCGCGCGAAGCGCGAGGCGGCGGCCCGCGCGCTGGCCGTGGTGTTCGACCGCAACATCAAGCTCTTCGCCCGCGTGCACAACACGCTGGCGAAGGAAAAGGAGATCGAGGACCGCTGGCGCAAGATGCCGACGCCCCAGACCGCGCGGCACCTGTCGAACCATGTCGAACCCGAGGTGGTCGAGGCGCTGCGCAACGCCGTGGTGGCGGCCTATCCGAAGCTTTCGCACCGCTATTACCTGCTGAAGGCCAAGTGGATGGGACTGGACACGCTGCAGGTCTGGGATCGCAACGCCCCCCTGCCCATCGAACAACCCAAGACCGTCGGCTGGGCCGAGGCCAGGGACACGGTGCTGTCTGCCTATGCCGCCTTCTCGCCGAAGATGGCCGAGATCGCTCAGCCCTTCTTCGAACGCGGCTGGATCGACGCGGGCGTGAAGGCGGGCAAGGCGCCCGGCGCCTTCGCCCATCCGACGGTGACCACCGTGCACCCCTATGTGATGCTGAACTATCTGGGCAAGCCGCGCGACGTGATGACGCTGGCGCATGAGCTGGGCCACGGCGTCCATCAGGTGCTGGCCGCGGGTCAAGGCGAGCTCCTGTCTTCGACCCCCCTGACGCTGGCCGAAACCGCCAGCGTCTTCGGCGAGATGCTGACCTTCCGCCGCCTGCTGGATCAGGCGAAGACCCCGGCCGAACGCAAGACGCTGCTGGCGGGCAAGGTCGAGGACATGATCAACACAGTCGTCCGCCAGATCGCGTTCTACGATTTCGAATGCAAGCTGCACGATGCCCGCCGCGACGGCGAGCTGACGCCCGACGGGATCAACGCGCTGTGGATGAGCGTGCAGGCCGAAAGCCTGGGCCCGGCCTTCACGTTCATGGACGGCTACGAGACCTTCTGGGCCTATATCCCGCACTTCATCCACTCGCCCTTCTACGTCTACGCCTATGCCTTTGGCGACGGGCTGGTGAACGCGCTTTACGCCGTCTATGCCGAGGGCACGCCGGGCTTCCAGGACAAGTATTTCGACATGCTGAAGGCGGGCGGATCGAAGCACCACAGGGAATTGCTGGCCCCCTTCGGCCTCGACGCGTCCGATCCCGCATTCTGGGACAAGGGGCTGAGCATGATCGCGGGCTTCATCGACGAACTGGAGGCGATGGACGGCTGACGGGCTTTGCCGCGTGCGGGGGCCGTGCTAGCGTTTGGGGCATGATCGGGGAGGCCCGCCATGTCCCGCAATCACTGGATCACCCTGCACCGCCTGCGCTTTGCCGCACCCGTCGACGCCCGCGCCCGCAGCTTCGCCGCGCCCGAAGGCGTGGACTGCTGGCGCTTCTGCCCGGAACTGCGGTGCGGCCCGGACGGTCTGCCCACGTTCAACGCCGATGTCTGGGCCGGCATCGCCCTGCATGAGACGCGCGCGGGGGCCGAGGCGATGATCGCCGACCCGGCCACGGCGCTTCCGTTCCTGTCGGAGGCGGTCGAAGACTGGCACGCGCTGGCAGTGCCGGTGACGCATCGGGGCGCGGTGAACTGGCGCGGAACGGTCGAGACCGACGCGGCCGTGCGCCCTGCCGAACCGGTGGCAGGCCCGCTGGTGATGGTGACCACCGCGGGCTACCTCTCGCGCGATGCCGCGACCTTGCCACGCATCCGTGCCTTCTGCGCCGGTCTGGTCGAGGTGCTGGCCGATTACGCGACCCGCCCCGGCAACCTGCGGCGCGGGGTCTTCACCGGCGGCTTCGACGGACGCGACGGGTTCACGATCTCGGTCTGGTCGGATGACCGGGCGATGGCGGGTGCCGCCTATCAGCCGGGCACCCATCAGGGGATGATCGCGCGGCAGAAAACCGGCGAGATGGCGGACCGCACGTCGTTCACCCGGGCGCGGCTGCTGGCGCAACGGGGAAGCTGGGACGGCGACCCGATGGCCGCCTGAGCATGCCCGCGATCGGCTTCACGCGCCTGACCCCGGCCGAGACGGCCCGTGTCGCGCATCTGACGATGGCCCCGGGGCAGGATCGGTTCACCGCCGACCCGGTGCGGCGGCTGCAGGATCTGCCCCCCGGCCAGGATGCCTGGGGCGTGCTGGATGCCGCGGGCGCGGTGGTGGGGTTTCTGGTCATCGACCGCGACTATCCCGCGGCCCATCCCTTCGCGCAGGCGGGCGAGCACGGGTTGCGGTCGGTGCTGATCGACGCCGCACGGCAGGGCACGGGGCTGGGCAAGGCCGCGATGGCCGGGCTGCGCGGGCTGATGACGCGGCACTACCCGGGGGTGCCGGGGCTGGTGCTGACGGTCAACGCCGCCAACCCCGCCGCACGGGCAGTCTACCTGAAGGCCGGGTTCACCGATACCGGCGAGGTCTGGCTGGGCGGGCGCGCCGGGCCGCAGCATGTGCTGCGGATGGAGCTTGGCGCGCCCTGATCCCCCCGCACCCCCCGAGGATATTTGCGGACCGAAAATGAGAGGCGGCCTCAGGGCGTCAGGATCGTGGCGCCGGTCGTCGCGCGGGATTCCAGGGCGCGGTGGGCATCGGCCACGCGGTCAAGCGGGAAGCTTTGGTCGATCACGATCTTCACCGCGCCCGAGGTGACCTTCTCGAACAGGTCGCGGGCGATCTGCTGGCAGGCCTCGTGCTGGGCGATATGGGTGAAGAGCGTCGGCCGCGCGATCATCAGCGAGCCCTTGGCCGACAGAACCCCCAGATCCACCGGCGCCACCTTGCCCGAGGACTGGCCGAAGCTGATGAGCGTTCCCAGCGGGCGCAGACTGTTCAGCGAGCCTTCGAACGTATCCTTGCCGACCGAATCCATCACCACGTCGACGCCACGGCCGCCGGTGATCTCTCGCACCCGCGGGGCGAAATCCTCGCGCCGGTAGTTGATCGCATGGGTCGCGCCATGTTCCAGCGCCAGCGCGCATTTCTCGTCAGACCCGGCGGTGGCGATCAGGTTGATGCCTTCCGCGCGCGCCCACTGGCATGCGATCAGCCCCACGCCCCCCGCGGCGGCGTGGAACAGAACCCAGTCGCCGCGGCCGATCGGAACGGTCCGGCGGAAGAGATAGACGACCGTCATGCCCTTCAGCATCATGGCCGCGCCCTCGTCAAAGCTGATCGCGTCGGGCAGCGGCACAACCTGCGCCGCGGGCATCACCCGCGCCTCGGTGTAGGCGCCGGGCGGAACGGCGGCATAGGCGGCGCGGTCGCCGGGCCGCAGATGCGTCACCCCCTGGCCCACGGCCTCGACCACGCCGGCGGCCTCCATCCCGAGCGCGAGCGGCAGCGCGTTGGGATAAAGCCCGGTGCGCTGGTAGATGTCGATGAAGTTCAGCCCCACCGCCTTGTGGCGGATGCGGATCTGACCCGCGCCGGGTTCGCCCACCTCGCGGTCGACGATCTTCAGGACCTCGGGGCCGCCGAAGGCCTCGATGATGACGGTTTTCGCGGTGTTCATGCCTGCCTCATGCGTCGGAGGATTGCTGCCAGAGATTCACGTTCCCCGCATCGGCCAGTCGGTCGATGGCGGCCAGTTCGTCGGGGCTGAAGGCCAGGTTGCCCAGCGCCCCCACGCAATCGATCACCTGTTCGGGACGCGAGGCGCCGATCAGGGCCGAGGTGATGCCCCCCTCGCGCAGGACCCAGGCGATGGCCATCTGCGCCAGCGTCTGCCCCCGCGCCGCGGCCAGGTCGTTCAGGCCGCGCAGTCGGGCCAGCGTATCTTCGGTCAGCCAGTCGGGGAACAGCGATTTTCCCTGGGTGGCGCGGCTGCCTGCCGGGATGCCGTGCAGGTATTTCGCCGTCAGCATCCCCTGCGCGAGCGGGGTGAACGCGATCGAGCCGATGCCGAGATCCTTCAGCGTCTCCTTCAGCCCGTCGGTTTCCACCCAGCGGTTCAGCATGTTGTAGGATGGCTGGTGAATCGCGCAGGGCGTGCCCAGATCCTTCAGGATCGCCGCCGCCGCGCGGGTGCGTTCGGAATTGTAGGACGAGATCCCGACGTAAAGCGCGCGCCCCGAACGCACGATATGATCCAGCGCGCCCATCGTCTCTTCCAGCGGCGTGTCGGGGTCGACGCGGTGGGAATAGAAGATGTCGACATAATCCAGCCCCATCCGTTTCAGCGACTGGTCGCAGGAGGCGATGAGCGACTTGCGGCTGCCCCATTCGCCGTAGGGGCCCGACCACATCCGGTAGCCCGCCTTGGACGAGATGACCATTTCATCCCGATGGCCCGCAAAATCGGTGCGCATGAGTTCGCCGAAGGCCTCCTCGGCACTGCCGGGCGGGGGGCCGTAGTTGTTGGCCAGATCAAAATGGGTGATGCCCAGGTCGAAGGCGGTGCGGACGATGTCGCGCTTTACCTGATGGGGCGTGTCATGGCCGAAGTTGTGCCAGAGCCCGAGCGAGATCGCGGGCAGCATCAGCCCGGTTGCACCGCAGCGGCGGTAGGTCATGCCATCGTAGCGGGCGGCGGCGGGGGTCCAGGGCATCGGGGTCTCCTTCGTCAGGGCAGGTAGGGCGGCACGGGGTGGCGGAAAGGGTCAGCGCGGCACGAGAAGCGGGCCTTGGCCGCTGTCAGACACGCCAAGAAGCCGCGCCGCCTCGGCCCGCAGGACCGCGGTCTGCGCCGCATCAAGGTCCAGCGGCTCCAGCAGCGACCAGCCCAGCGTCACCGGCTCCAGCTCTTCGGCGGTGACCGAGGCGAGAAAGAGCGGATAGCGCGTGCCGCCATCGTCGACCACGACGCCGGTCTTCCAGATCCGCAGGGCATAGCGTTCGCCCCGCGCGCCGGACATGGCGCGCAGCAGCGTGGCCACCGGGGTCCGCCCGATATGGGTGAGCGGCCAGGGCGAATGCGGGCCGAGCCCCTCGGTCGTGGGCAGGATGGCGCCGAGAAGTGAATCGAGTTGCGACGCGCGCGCCAGCCGCCAGCCGTTCTGCAGGAAGGGCTGCAAGAGCGCCGAAAGATCGCGGTCGGATTGCAGGATCATCGGCTCGCCATATTCGCCGTCCAGCAGGACGCGGGCGGGGGGCTGGTCCTGCCAGGCGCCGCCCAGCCAGTCGGCGGCGGCGATGATCGTGGGAGGGGTCGGCACCGAATAGCGGCGGGCGGCGGCATCGTAGCCAAGGATCAGATGCGCCGGGATCAGCAGGCCGAAGGCCACAAGGCACAGCCCGGCCAGCCCGCGGCGCGGCACGTCCACCCCCCGTCCGTGCAGCAGGAAGGCGGTGATGAGCACCAGCGCGGCACCGAAGGTCAGGCCCGCGAGCACGTCGCTGGGCCAGTGGGTCAGCAGGTAGATGCGCGACACCGCGATGAGCGCGATGAAAAGCACGGTGGCCAGATAGACCGCCATCTTGTAGCGGCGCGCCACCGCGCGGGCGAGGAACAGCGCCAGAAGCCCGTAGACCACCGTCACATGGGCAATGTTGCCGATCGCTGCGACCTCGCCGCCCGCCTGCGCATGGCCGGGGGGCGCACGGTAGAGCATTGTGGCCAGCATGGGCTCCAGCCCTGCCGAGGCGACCGCGGCGGCGGCCACCGTGCCCGCCACGCCCCACTGGCCGCGCAGGGCGAAAAGGCCGACCAGCATGACGATCACCGGCACCAAGACGCGGCCGTCGCCCAGCATGGTGATGCTGGTCATCCAGTGGGTCACGGTTTCGTCGCGCAGGGTCTGGCTCAGCGCGCTGATTGCCTGGTCGGACCTGAGCGCGCCGGGCACCAGCAGGAATGCGGCGAGGACATAGAAGAAGGCCCGCAGCGTCAGCAGCGCAAGCGCGGCCAGAAGGAAGCTGACGAACAGACCGTCGCGGTTCTCCAGCACCCGCACCGCCCCCTGTGCCAGCGTCGCGGGCCGCGCGGCCAGCCGCATGACCAGCGCCCGGCGCAGCCGGTCCAGCCGGGGCAGCAGGATGAAATACACCAGCCGCGTGGTGAACCAGGCCACCGCCAGCACCACCGCCACCAGCGCGGTCAGGATCATCAGCCGCGGGTCGGCCAGATGGGCCACCCGGATGCCGCGCCCAAGCGCGATCGCGGGCAGGATATGGGCGGCCGACCAGACAAACGCCGACAGGATGTTGATGACGGTGAAGCGGAAGGCGGGCATCCCGGCCATGGCGGCGATGGCGGGCACCACCGCCTTGGCGCCCGGGATGAAGCGGACGATGAAGATCGACATGCCGCCGTAGCGGTCGAAGAACGCCTCGCCCTGGGTCATGACGGCGGGATACCGGCTGAAGGGCCAGACCTGGCGGATGCGCTCGTTGTATTTCCAGCCGATCCAGTAGGACAGCGCGTCGCCCGCCACGCAGCCTGCGACAGTGGCCAGGAAGATCGGCCAGAACGGCAGTTCCCCCACCCCGATCAGCGTGCCCGCCCCCACCAGCACCGTGGTGGACGGCACGACGAGCCCGACGATCAAGAGCGCCTCGCCAAAGGCCACCAGAAAGGCAATGGCCACCGACAGCGCAGGATGCGCCGACAGGATATCGACCAGAGCGTTGAACAGATGCGTCATTTGTGGGCGAGCATTCCGGCAAATCGGGCCCCACTGCAAGGCCCGCCCAGAGGGGGCGGCGCGGCGATCCGAACAAACCCGCCTCAAATCGCGCAGGAGCCGTTACAAAAGCTACACAAAACGAAAACCATTCTGTAACATCGCGCACCTAAGCGTGACAAAGTCACCAAACCCCACGGGAGGACCCACTGATGATGCGCTCTATCTTGCTTGGTGCGCTGCTGGCCGGAACGGCCCTGACGTCTGCGCAGGCGAAAACCACGATCACCTGGTGGCACGCGATGGGCGGCAAGCTTGGCGACAAGCTGAACCAGATCGTGGCCGACTACAACAAGAGCCAGGACAAGTACGAGGTGGTCGCCACCTACAAGGGGTCCTACCCCGAGACGATGACCGCCGCGATCGCGGCCTTCCGCGCGCATCAGCAGCCCGACATCGTGCAGGTGTTCGAGGTCGGCACCGGCACCATGATGGCCGCGAAGGGCGCCGTCTACCCGGTCTACCAGCTGATGAAGGACATGGGCGAGCCGTTCGATCCGAAGGGGTTCCTGCCCGCCGTCGTCGGCTATTACACCGACACCAACGGCAACATGCTGTCGATGCCGTTCAACTCGTCCACGCCGATCTTCTATTACAACAAGGACGTGTTCAAGAAGGCCGGGCTTGACCCCGAGGTCGCGCCCAAGACCTGGGATGACGTGATCGCGGATTCGAAGAAGATCATCGCCTCGGGCGCGGCCAAGTGCGGCTTCACCTCGGCCTGGATCAGCTGGATTCAGACGGAAAACCTGTCGGCCTGGCACAACAAGCCGATCGGCACGCTGGAAAACGGCTTTGGCGGCACGGCGGCGCGGCTGGAATATGCCAAGGATGACGTGCTGGTCCGGCACTGGGCCAACCTCGCGCAGTGGCAGAAGGACGGCATCTTCGAATATGGTGGCCCGGTGGGCGGCAACGACGCCCCGCCGAAGTTCTTCAGCCAGCAATGCGCCATGTACATGGACAGCTCGGCCGGGCGCGCGGCGGTGATCGCCAACGCCAAGGACTTCCAGGTGGGCTACGGCATGCTGCCCTATTACCAGGACGTGCAGGGCGCGCCGCAGAACACCATCATTGGCGGCGCGACGCTGTGGGTTCTGCAGGGCCATCCGAAGGAAGAATACCAGGGCGTGGCCGACTTCCTGCATTACCTGTCGTCGCCGGAAGTGCAGGCCGACTGGCACCAGTTCTCGGGCTACCTGCCGATCACGCAGGCCGCCTACGAGCTTGGCCAGAAGCAGGGCTACTATGAGAAGAACCCCGGTTCCGACGTGGCGATCAAGGAAATCACCCTGAACCCGCCGACCGCGAACTCGAAGGGCCTGCGCTTTGGCAACTATGTCCAGGTCCGCAACATCATCGACGACGAATTCCAGAAGCTGCTGGGCGGCCAGGAAGACGCCAAGCAGGCGCTGGAAAACGTCGACAAGCGCGGCAACGAGCTGATCGCGCAGTTCGAAGCGGCCAACAAGTAAGCCGCCGCACCGCCTGCACGGGCCCGTGGACACGTCCGCGGGCCCCTCTGCCATTTCGGCCGGTCCGCGCGACCGCCCAACAGGTGACCCTGCCCGATGAGCACCAAACGCAACACCTTCCGCCACCGGACCCTGCCCTACCTGCTGATCGCGCCGCAGCTTGTGGTGACGCTGGTCTTCTTCATGTGGCCGGCCGCGCAGGCGGTGATCCAGAGCTTTCAACAAGAGGACGCCTTCGGTCTGTCCACCACCTGGGTCGGGTTCCAGAACTATCAGGCGCTTTTTGCCGACCCGGATTACCTGAACGCGCTGAAGGTCACGGTGGTCTTCACGCTGGGGGTGACGGCCATGTCGCTGGGGCTCGCGCTGCTGCTGGCGCTGGCGGTGGACCGGATGGTGAAATCCGCCACGGTCTACACGACGCTGCTTGTCTGGCCCTATGCGGTGGCCCCGGCCGTGTCGGGGGTGATGTGGTGGTTCATGTTCAACCCCACGATCGGCATCTTCCCCTATCTGTTGCGCATGGTGGGATATGACTGGAACCACGGGCTGCACGGCACAGACGCGATGATCCTTGTGGTGCTGGCGGCAAGCTGGAACCAGATCAGCTACAATTTCCTGTTCTTCGTGGCAGGGCTGCAATCCATCCCCGCCAGCCTTCGCGAGGCGGCGGCGATCGACGGCGCGGGCCCGGCCAAGCGGTTCTGGACCATCACCCTGCCGCTGCTGTCGCCGACCACGTTCTTCCTGCTGGTGGTGAACTTCGTCTATGCGATGTTCAACACTTTCGCGACGATCCACGCCACCACACAGGGCGGCCCCGCCGGATCGACGAACATCCTGGTCTACAAGGTGTTCAACGACGGCTTCATCGGGCTGAACCTGGGGTCTTCCTCGGCGCAGTCGGTGGTGCTGCTGTTCATCGTCATCGCGCTGACCGTCGTCCAGTTCGCCTGGGTCGAACGCCGCGTGCAATACTGAGGGCGCCATGGTCGAGAACCGCCGCTTCCTGAACATTCTGGCGCATCTGGTGCTGATCCTGGGCGTGGCCTTCGTGGCCTTCCCGGTCTACATCGCGCTGATCGCGTCGACCCACGGGCAGAACGATTTCCTGTCGGGCGTGATTCCGCTGCTGCCCGGGCACGACACGATCCGGAACTATTCCGCGATGATGACCCAGGGGCTTGCCTCGTCGGGGGCACCGCCGCTGTGGCTGATGCTGGGCAACAGCCTGATCATGGCGCTGTCGATCTCGATCGGAAAGATCGCCATCTCGATCATCTCGGCCTTCGCCATCGTCTATTTCCGCTTTCCCGGCCGGATGATCGCCTTCTGGTTGATCTTCGTCACCCTGATGCTGCCGGTCGAGGTGCGCATCCTGCCGACCTACAAGGTGGTGGCCGAACTGGGGATGCTGAACACCTATGCGGGCCTGACGGTTCCACTGATCGCCTCGGCCACCGCCACCTTCCTGTTCCGCCAGGTGTTCCTGACCATCCCCGAAGAGTTGATGGAGGCCGCGCGGATCGACGGCGCCGGACCCATGAAGTTCTTCTGGGACATCCTGCTGCCGCTGTCGCGTACCAACATCGCGGCGCTTTTCGTGATCCTCTTCATCTACGGCTGGAACCAGTACCTCTGGCCGCTGCTGGTGACCACGGGAACCGACCACTACACCATCGTGCTGGGCATCAAGCGGATGGCCGACATCGCCGACCAGCAGCCGGAATGGAACTTCATCATGTCCACCGTCGTGCTGGCCATGGTGCCGCCCGTGCTGGTGGTGATCTTCATGCAACGGCTCTTCGTGAAGGGCCTGATCGAGACGGAGAAGTAAATGGCCGCGATCACGCTCGAAAGCGTCGGCAAGACCTACGCAGGCGGGGTGACCGCCGTGCATGCGATCGACCTGGCGATTGAGGATGGCGAGTTTCTGGTGCTGGTCGGCCCCTCGGGCTGTGGCAAGTCCACCCTGCTGCGGATGATCGCGGGGCTGGAAACCATCAGCTCTGGCGCCGTGAAGATCGGCAACCGGGTGGTCAACCAGGTCGAACCCGCCGAACGCGACATCGCGATGGTGTTCCAGAACTACGCGCTTTATCCGCACATGTCCGTGCGCGAGAACCTCGCCTATGGCCTGAAGAACCGTGGCGTGCCGAAGGACGAGATCGCCCGCCGGGTTGCAGAGGCGGCGAAGATCCTCGAGATCGGCGGCTTCCTTGACCGCAAGCCGCGCGCGCTCTCGGGCGGCCAGCGCCAGCGGGTGGCCATGGGGCGCGCCATCGTGCGCGAGCCGGCGGCCTTCCTGTTCGACGAGCCGCTGTCGAACCTCGACGCCAAGCTGCGTGTGCAGATGCGCGGCGAGATCAAGCAGTTGCAGGCGCGGCTGGGAACGACCTCGATCTACGTCACCCATGACCAGTTGGAGGCGATGACGCTGGCCCACCGGCTTGTGGTGCTGAACGGTGGCCGGATCGAGCAGGTCGGCACCCCCCTGGAGGTCTACCGCAAGCCCGCCTCGACCTTCGTGGCGGCCTTCATCGGCTCGCCTGCCATGAACCTTCTGCAAGCCGAGGTGTCGGGCGGCCGGGTCCGGCTGGGCGGGGCAAGCCTGCCCGCCCCCGGCGCCGCAGAGGGCAAGGTGACGCTGGGCCTGCGGCCCGAGGATCTGCAACGCACCCGGCCAGGCGCCGAAGGGGCGCTGCTGATGAATGTGGCCTATGTCGAGGAACTGGGCGCCCAGCGGCTGGTGCATGGCACGGTGGGCGGCCAGTCGCTCGTCTGTGCGCAACCGGTCGAATCCGATCTTGGCGACACGCTGACGCTGACGGCCGATCCCGCGGCGGTGCATCTCTTCGACGCGGCAAGCGGCAAGCGGCTTGGCTGAGCGACCGCCCTGCGGGGTCGCCTAGAACAGGCTGCCCTGCGTCGGCGGCTCGTCCTTCGCCTTCTTCGCGGCGCGCGGCCCCAGCAGCAGCCGCCCGTCCTGGAACTCGATTTCCAGCGCGGGCGCAGCCTCGGCGGCGGCTTTCGTGGTGACGATGGCCGCCCCCGCCCGCACCACGGCAAAGCCGCGTTTCAGCGTTTCGGTATAGCCCAGCGTCTGCCGCATCCGGTCCAGCGCCCCGAGCCGGGCGCGCCAGCCCTCGGTCTGCGCCGCGGCAACCCGCTCCAGCCGGGCCGACAGCGCGTCGAAGTTGCGGCGGCGCTCGGCCGTGGCGCGCGCCAGCGCCTCGGGGCGCAGCCGGGCGGCCAGACGGGCATGGTCGCGCGCGGCGCCTTCC
>DAIEJF010000016.1 GCA_027351005.1 Paracoccaceae bacterium
ATGCTGCGCAGGTTCACCTTCATGCTGGGCGCCTTGGCGGGCGGAAAGAAGAACCCCGCGCGCTCCAGCACCTCTTCCACATGGTCGCCGAACTTCTCCACCTCGAGCCCCGAGGCGAAATCGGTGCCGGCCATGGCCATCACCTCGGGCGGGCGCTCGGCCGCCAGCCTGCGCCATTCATAGGCCAGCAGCAGCACGCATTGCGCGAGGTTCAGCGACGGGAACGCGGGGTTCACCGGCACGGTCACGATGGCATCGGCGCGGGCCACGTCGTCGTTTTCCAGCCCCGTGCGTTCCGGGCCGAACAGCATCCCCACCTGCTTGCCCTCGGCGGCAAGGGCGCGGGCATGTTCCATCGCGCGCTCGGGGGTCATCACCGGCTTCGTCAGCTCACGCCCTCGGGCGGTGGTGGCAAAGACATAGTGGCAGTCGCGCAGTGCCTCGGGCAGCGTGTCGAAGCGCCCGGCCAGATCCAGCACGCGGCTGGCCCCCGAGGCCATCGCCACCGCCTTGGGGTTCGGCCAGCCGTCGCGCGGGGCGACCACCCGCATCCGCGTCAGGCCGAAATTCAGCATGGCCCGCGCGGCGGCGCCGATGTTCTCGCCCAGTTGCGGGCGGACAAGCACGATAACGGGTTCGGGGACGGGCTCGGGGGTCTGGTCGGTCATGGCGGCGGTGATACCCGCCCCCGGCAGGGGCGGCAAGAGTCGAGCGGCGGGGCGCGGCGCAACCGCCCCCGCCGTCCCGCGCGATGTCGCAAACGTGCGCGACTCCCCCCCGCCCGCGGTCTATCAGCGGCGCATGACCAAGCCCGTCGACCGCATCCCGCTCGGCGTCGCCTTCATGGTGGGGTTCTGCGCCTTGGCCCCCCTGATCGACGTGTTTTCCAAACTCGCCTCCCAGAGCGTCTCTGTGGGTCAGGTGACGCTTGCACGTTTTGTCGTGCAGGGCGCGCTGATGGCGCCGATGGTGGTGGGGGCCGGGCAAAGCTTCCGGATGTCGCCGCGCGCGCTCTGGCTCACCACGGTGCGGGCGGTGGTCTCGATCCTGTCGACCTACTGCTTTGTCGCGGCGGTGCAGGTGATGCCCATCGCAGATGCGCTGGCCATCGCCTTCGTCGAGCCCTTCATCATCCTGCTGCTGGGCTGGCTGGTCTACAAGGAGCATGTGGGGCCCCGCCGCCTTGGCGCCGCCGCGGTGGGCTTTCTGGGCGCGCTTCTGGTGATCCAGCCCAGTTTCGCCCATTTCGGGGCGGTTGCGCTGTTCCCGCTGGGCACAGCTCTCTTCTTCGCGCTCTACATCCTTGTCACCCGGCAACTGGCGCCGCTGATGCACCCGATCGCGATGCAGTCGCATACCGCCATCCTGGCCACCGTGATCTGGCTGCCGGTCATGCTGCTGGCCACCGGGGCGGGGATCCCCTCGCTGGCCTTCGACTGGCCACAGGGCTGGGTCTGGGTCTTCCTGTTCGGGGTGGGATTTGCCGCGACCGTGTCGCACATGTCGATGAGCTTCGGGCTGCGGCTTGCCCCCGCCTCGACCCTGGCGCCGCTGCATTACCTGGAAATGGTGAGTGCGGCGACCTTCGGTTACCTGGTGTTCGGCAACTTCCCCGACCTGCTGACCTGGATCGGGATCGGGATCATCTGCGCCTCGGGGCTTTACATCATCCACCGCGAGCGGCAGATGGCCCGCCGCCCGGCCGCCAGCCCGGCACCAGCGCCGCAAGCGCCGGCCTGAGCGCCGCGCGCGGCAGGATCACCAGCATCCGCGGCGCGTCGAAGGCCAGCCGCACCTCGGGCGCCGACACCTCGTTCGAGGTGCCGATGACGCCGTCGGGGGCAAAGCCCAGCCCGTCGATCGGCCAGCGCAGCCCCGCGCTTTCGCCCCGGACCGGCCCCAGCGGATACAGCGACAGGCGCGAGCCCGGCGGCAGGCGCAGGCAGAGCGTGGCGGGCGCAAGGAAGCACACATCGGTCGCCGACAGGATCAGGCAGCGCCGCTGCGGATGCCGGGCCAGCGTGCTGAACACCGCCAGCGTATGGTCGACGCGCGCCCCCGCAAAGCCCAGGCCGAGCACGAAGGGCGCCGCGATGTGGCGCAGGGCCTTGTCGAAATCGGTGGTGTCCTGTTCCGCGATCCGGTGCACCGCCGCGGCGGGCAGCCGCGCGCTGGCGGCCTCTGACAGCGAATCGAGGTCGCCGATCACGGCCTGCGGCATCTGTCCCAGCGCCAGCGCCCGGTCCGCGCCCCCGTCCGCGGCCACCAGAACGGGGGCAAGCGACAGCGCCCGACGCATCAATGCGGCGGGAACCGGGCCCCCGCCCACCAGCGTGACCCCAGACAGAGACTCGACAATCGCAGGTTTCATGGAATCATTGTCTCCGGATTAAGGCAGGATGAGAGCCTGGAGGCCATAATCAATCCTTGAAATTACCCGTATCTGTGCACGGAATCGAACGTCAGGTGCATCATGGTCGGCCCAACCGGGTTTGGCAGAAAGCGAGCGTCCCATGGTCGGTGCGAGTAAGATTCTCACAGTTTCCTACGGCACCTTCTCGTGCACGCTGGAGGGATTTGACGATCCCTTCTCGACGATGAAGGCCATCGCGGAGTATTTCCGTGACCTCGCCGCCGACGACCGGTACTTCGGCGCCGAGCCGCCGACGCCGGATGCGGCGATGCTGCACCAGATCGCCGAACGCTAGATTCACCGCCGGGTGGAAGCCAAGGTGCAGGATCAGGGCGTGCTGCTGCGCGCGGCAAGCGCCGCGCCGCTGGCCGCGCCGGAACCGGTCGCCCCGGCCCCCGTGATGGCGCCGCAACCCGCGCCGGAACCTGCCGCAAAGCCCGCCGCCGAAAGCATCGCGGCCAAACTGCAACGCATCCGCGCGGCCGTGGACCATGCCCGCCAGGCCGCTCCCCAGCCCGCCGATGACGCGGCCCCCGAGGCGCCGTCCGCAGCGGCCCGACTGGCTGACGACCTGACCGAAGACCTCGAGGAACCCGCGCCCGCCGCTTTTGCCGGGCTGGCGGCGGGGGCCGCAGGCGGCCTGGCCGCCGAGGCCCTGCCCGTCGCCCCGGAAGCACCGGCCGAACCGGTCGCCGCGCCGGACGTGCCCGCGATGGAGGCCGCCGAGGCCGAGCCCGAGGCGCCGATGTCCGCACCGGTGCTGGAAGACACGGTCGGCATGATCGCAGCCGATCTTGCGATCGAGCCCGCCCCGGCGGACGAGATCGTGCCGACCGCCACCGAATCCTTTGACGAGGCCGCCGGGATCGCGGCCCCCGAGGCGCTGGATGCCCCGACCACCCGCGCGCGGGTGATCAAGGTGCGCCGGATCGAATCCGACGCGCCCGGCGGCGGGGTGACCATCGAGACCTCGCGCCATCTGCCGGAACCGAAGCCCGCCGAACCGGCGCCTGTCGTCTCGACGCTGAGCCCCGACGCCGAAGCCGAGTTGCAGGCCGAGCTTGCCGATCTCGACCGCGAGATCGGTTTGCCCGTTGCAGAGGCGCCTCTTGCCGCACCGGCGATGGCACCCGTGCTGCTGGCGGAGGACGACGACGAAGGCGCCCCGGCGCCCGAAGAGGCCGATGCGGTCATCGGTGCCGTGCTGGCGCAGGCCGCACCCGCCCCGGCCGCGGCGATGGCGCAAGCCCCCGTCCCCCAGATGGACGAGGACGAAGACGAGGACGACGTTCGCCCCTACGCCGAGATGGCCGAGACGCCCGTGGCCGATGCCGAAGCGACCGAGGAGGTCGCAGAAGCCGAAGAGGTCATCGCGGAGCCCGTCGAGGACGTTGCCGAGGAGCCTGCCGCCCCCCCCAGGACGCCCGCGATCGACCCGCTGGCGGCACGGATCGCCGACTTCACCGGCGCTGTGCTTGGCGCGACCAGGACCAGCCCCGCCTCTGGCGCGATGCAGGTTGCCGAGCCGGTCGAGCCGCGCAGCTTCCTGGCCGGAACGGTCGATACCGATCACCAGTCGCTCGACCGGCTGATGCAGCAGGCCGATACCGAACTCGAAGAACCCGAGGCGCGTCGCCGCCAGGCGACGTTGGCCCATCTGAAGGCTGCGGTGGCTGCAACGCAGGCGGAAAAGGACATGGGCAAGGCGCCCGATGCCGGTGGCGCCGCCGAACTGGACCGCTATCGCAACGATCTGGCCCAGGTGGTGCGCCCGCGCCGCCCGATCACGCCGGGCAGCATGACGCTGCGCCCCTCGGCCCAGCCCGACAAGCCCGCGCCGCTGGTCCTTGTGTCGGAACAGCGGGTCGACGGCCCGGTCAACCCCGAGCCGCTGGTGATCCGCCCGCGCCGGATCAGCACCACGAATGTGGTGGCGATCACCGCCGAGGACGAGGACGAGATCGAGGAGGGCAGCGAAGAGGCCGGCAACATCTTTGCCAACGCCAAGAGCTTTGCCGATTTCGCCGAGCGGATCGGCGCGACCGACCTGCCCGACCTGCTGGAAGCCGCGGCTGCCTATGCGGCCTGCGTCGAGGGTCGGCCGCATTTCTCGCGCCCGCAGATCCTGCGCTCGGCCGCCGCGGCCTCGGGCACCGAGGTCAGCCGCGAGCAAAGCCTGCGCAGCTTCGGCATGCTGCTCCGGCAGGGCAAGATCCAGAAGGTGAAGCGCGGGCAGTTCGCCATCGCCGAATCCTCGCGCTACCTGCCCGAGGCGCGCAAGATCGCCCGCTGAGGGCCGCCGGTTTGGTGCGGTACGAGTAACGGGCGGCGGGGGAAACCCTGCCGCCCCGGTCATTCCTCGGGCTTCGCGTCGGGATCGGGCTGGCCGACGCCCACGAAGACGAAGCGGAAGGGCAGCATCCACAGGAAGCCCAGCCCGATGTAGATCGCCAGTTCCACCAGCAGACTGGGCCGGTCGATCAGATCCACGAGCGTGATGGCCAGCACGATGTAAAGCGGCAGGCCGACAAGCAGGATCACCAGAGACCAGCGCTTGCGCGCCTTGTAGCTGAGCGCCATCGGTTCAATCCGCGAAAGGGTCTGTGACAAGGATGGTATCGTCGCGCTCGGGGCTGGTCGAGAGCAATGCGACGGGGCACTGGATCAGCTCCTCGATCCGCTTGACGTACTTGATCGCGGCGGCGGGCAGGTCTGCCCAGCTCCGGGCACCCGCGGTGCTTTCGTGCCAGCCCTCGACCTCTTCGTAGACCGGGGTGACGCGGGCTTGCAGGCTGGCGGCGGTGGGCAGGTAGTCATAGACCTTCCCGTCCAGTTCGTAGCCGGTGCAGATCTTCAGCGTGTCGAACCCGTCCAGCACGTCCAGCTTGGTCAGCGCGATGCCCGAAACGCCCGAGGTGGCGCAAGTCTGGCGCACCAGCACCGCATCGAACCAGCCGCAGCGGCGCTTGCGCCCGGTGACGGTGCCGAATTCGTGCCCGCGGCTGCCCAGCCGGTCGCCATCCGCGTCAAACAGCTCGGTCGGGAACGGACCTTCGCCCACGCGGGTGGTATAGGCCTTCACGATGCCCAGCACGAAGTCGATGGCGGTCGGGCCCAGCCCGGTGCCCGAGGCCGCCATGCCCGCGGTGGTGTTCGACGAGGTGACATAGGGGTAGGTGCCGAAATCGACATCCAGAAGCGAGCCCTGCGCGCCCTCGAACAGGATGCGCTTGCCCGCGCGGCGGGCCTCGGTCAGCGTCTTCCAGACCGGCGCCGCAAAGGGCAGGACCTGCGGCGCGATCTCCATCAGCTTGGCCTTCAGATCGGCCCGGTCCACCGGATCAAGGCCCAGCCCCGCGCGCAGCGCGTTGTGATGCGTCATCAGCCGGTCCAGCCGCAGATCCAGCGTCGCCTCGTCGGCCAGATCGGCCACCCGGATCGCGCGGCGGCCCACCTTGTCTTCATAGGCCGGGCCGATGCCGCGGCCCGTGGTGCCGATCTTGGACACCGCGGTCTGCGATTCGCGCGCACGGTCCAGTTCGCCGTGGATCGGCAGGATCAGCGGCGTATTTTCCGCGATCAGCAGGTTTTCAGGCGTCACCGACACACCCTGCGCCGCAAGCTTGCCGATTTCGGCAAAGAGCGCCCAGGGGTCCAGCACCACGCCATTGCCGATCACGCTGAGCTTGCCGCCACGCACGATGCCCGAGGGCAGCAGCGACAGCTTGTACGTGACCCCGTCGATCACCAGCGTGTGGCCTGCGTTGTGGCCTCCCTGGAAGCGGGCGACGATGTCGGCCCGCTCGGAAAGCCAGTCGACGATCTTGCCCTTGCCCTCGTCGCCCCACTGGGCGCCTACCACCACGACGTTGGCCATCTGCCCCTCGCGTTCATTCAAACCGCGTGCGGTATAGCGGCCCCCGGCCGGCGGCGAAACCTCTATTTCACCCCGCCCCCCTGCACCGCAGGCGCCGTGAGGGGTTGCGGCAGGGACCGCATCGGCCTAAATAGCCGCGTCCGAAGCCAGCGGAGCCCCGGCCCATGGAAACTGTCGTCCTTGTCGTCCACCTGATCCTTGCGCTGTGCCTGATCGGCGTCGTGCTGCTGCAGCGCTCTGAAGGCGGTGGGCTGGGCATGGGCGGCGGCGGCGGTGGCGTGATGTCGGGGCGGCAGGCCGCGACCGCGCTGGCGAAGGTGACCTGGGGCCTGGCCACGCTGTTCTTCATCACCTCGATCGGCCTGACGGTGATCGCGGCGCGCAATTCCGCAACCGGGTCGGTGATGGATCAGGGCGCCGGAACCAGCGCGCCCGCAGCGCAGACCGGCCCGCAGCCGGTGCCGCAGACGCAGCTTCCCGCGGCCAAGGATCTGCTGCCGCCCGGCCAGACCGGCGGCACCACGGCCCCGGCAGGCGGTGCGGCAGATGCACCCGCGACGCCGCCGCGTGCCGGCAACTAAGGCCGCTCTACCAGCTTTTGATCGCGCCCTGCTTCGGCTTACTGCATCTTGCGGTCCGCTTGCGGATCGCCCGGATTTGCGTTAAGTGTCAAATCCCGTGATGCAGATCCGCGCCGGGCGCGAATCGCATGTTTGAACAGAACCGAGCACGGGGGTCCGCCGCATGGCACGTTATGTCTTCATCACCGGTGGTGTGGTGTCCTCGCTGGGCAAGGGGCTGGCCTCGGCGGCGCTGGGGGCGCTTTTGCAGGCGCGCGGCTACACGGTGCGCCTGCGCAAGCTTGATCCCTACCTGAACGTCGACCCCGGCACGATGAGCCCGTTCGAACATGGCGAGGTCTTCGTGACCGACGACGGGGCGGAAACCGACCTGGACCTTGGCCACTATGAACGCTTCACAGGCGTGGCCGCACGCAAGACCGACTCTGTCTCGTCGGGGCGGATCTATTCGAACGTGCTGGAAAAGGAACGCCGCGGCGACTACCTGGGCAAGACGATCCAAGTAATCCCGCACGTCACCAACGAGATCAAGGACTTCCTGAAGATCGGCGCCGACGAGGTCGACTTCATGCTGTGCGAGATCGGCGGCACGGTGGGCGACATCGAGGGCCTGCCCTTCTTCGAGGCGATCCGCCAGTTCGCGCAGGAACGG
>DAIEJF010000025.1 GCA_027351005.1 Paracoccaceae bacterium
ACCACGACCCAGTCGCCGCCCTCGCGCCGCACGGCGGTGACAGGGCAGAACCGCTCGATCCGCGCGCCCATCTGGCGCGCGCCCTTGGCCAGCGCCTGGGTCAGTTGCGCGGGATCGATGTCGCCGTCATAGGGGTCGAAAAGCGCCCCCGTCAGGTCGTGGGTTTCCACGAAGGGATAGCGCGCCTTGATCTCCGAGGGGGTCAGCACCTCCAGATCCATGCCCTGATAGCGCCCCATGCCCTTCACCCGCTCGAACTCCATCAGCCGTTCGCGCGTGTGGCCCAGCCGGACCGAGCCGGTGACATGGTAGTTCATCGGGTAATCGACCGCGGCACCCAGCCCGCGGTAAAGCTCGGCCGAATAGCGTTGCATGTTCATGATCGACCAGCTTGACGAGAAGGTCGGCACGTTGCCCGCCGCGTGCCAGGTGCTGCCCGCGGTCAGTTCGTTCTTTTCCAGCAGCAGGCAATCGGTCCAGCCGGCCTTCGCCAGATGGTAGAGCGCCGAGGCCCCGACAGCCCCGCCCCCGATGATTACAACCCGCGCCTGCGTCGGAAACCCGCTCATCCCGCCCTCCCTGCTTCGCGGCAGAGTATCCGGCGGCATACCGCGGCTTTCAATTCCGCTGGCGAGGGGATATTGATCGGGAATCCCGATCAGGAGGCGACCATGCAGATCGAGCTTCTGGATACGTTCCTCGACCTGCTGGAGACGCGCAGCTTTCACCGCACGGCCGAGCGGATGGGGGTCACGCAATCGACCGTCTCGGGGCGGCTTGCGGCGCTGGAGACGGCGGTGGGGCGCAAGCTGTTCACCCGCTCGCGCGCGGGCACGCAACTGACCACCGAGGGGCTGAAATTCGAGCCCCACGCCCGCAGCCTGAAGCGGGAATGGACCGAAAGCCTGCGCGCGCTTCAGGCCACCGGGCCCGCGGCGCTGAGCCTGCGGGTCGGCCTGCAGCAGGATGTGGCGGCGCTGCATCTGGGCGAACTGGTCGCGGCCTTCCGCGCCGCACTGCCGCAGACGACCTTCTATCTGGAGCTCGACTATTCCATCCAGATCTGCGCCGACACGCTGGCGGGGGCGCTGGACTTCGGGGTGATCTTCACCCCGCGGCCCCAACCCGACCTGCATTTCGAGCCGGTGGGCGAACTGACCTACCGCCTTGTGTCCACCGAGACCGACCGCCGCGACGGGTTGCGGCCCGAAACCCATATCCGCACCGAATATTCGCCCGCCTTCATCCGCCTGCACGACCAGGCGCTGCCGGGATTTTCGGAAACCCCGGTGTCCAGCGGCCAGGGCGCCGCGGTGGTGGACCTGATGCTGACGATGGGCGGATCGGCCTACATCCCCGCGCCCGCCGCCGCCGACCTGATCGCCGCGGGCAGGGTGCAGGCGGTCGCCGATGCGCCGGTGCTGGCCCAGCCGGTCTATTCGGTGCTGCACATCCGCAACCGGCCGGGGCATGCCTATCGCAGGCTTCTGGCCATCGTGCGCGAGCGGGTCGGGCGGCGGTAAGGGCGGGGTCAGACCACCGTGCGCAGCCGGTAGCCCGGCGCGTGTGCCAGCCGGACAGAGGTGATCGGCGCCTCGCCCGCCCAGGTGGTGCGTTCGGTGATGAACAGCGCGGCCCCCGCGGGGGTTTCCAGCAGCAGGGCTTCTTCCGGGGTTGCCGCTTCGGCGGAAAAGGAAATGTCGCCATAGGTATAGGCGACGGTCTTCACCAGCCATTCGTTCAGGCTGACATCGGCGGGCGGCGGCTCTGGCAGTACGGCAAGGTTCAGCCAGCGATCCTCGAGCGCGGTCGGGCGGCCATCGGCCAGATGCAGGGTGCGGAAACGGTCCAGCCGCTGCCCCGGCGCCAGGCCAAGCCGCGCGGCCACCGCGGGCGGCGGCACCGCGGTCGCGCGGTCGATCAGCCGGAAGCCATAGGTCTGGCCGCGCCCCTCGACCTCAAGCCGGATCACGGGGATGTCCAGCGTGGCCTTGCGCACCGGATGGGTGGCGACGCGGGTGCCCGACTTGCGGCGGCGTTCCAGAACGCCCGCCCCCGCCAGTTCGCGCAGCGCGCGGCTCACCGTGGCGCGCGCGCAGCCGAATTCGGCGGCCAGTTGCTCTTCGGTCGGGATGGTGGCGCCGGGGCGCCAGTCGCGCCGGTCGATCCGGCGCAGCACCTCGGCGCGGATCTCCTCCCAGCCCTGCGGGGGTTTCATGCCGTGGCCCTCAGCCGGGCGAGCGTCGCGGCATAGCGCGCGGTGATCGCGTCATGGCGCGGGTGGCGCCCGGCCGTGACGATGCGGCGACCGGCCGACCAGACCTCGCGCACCATCCGGTCGTCGCCCGCGAAGATCCAGGCGTCCAGGATCTCGTCGCCCTGCCGCCCGGCCAGATCGACATGCGCCCCGTCCAGCGCCAGCAGATCGGCCCACATCCCCGGCGCCAGCGCCCCCGCGGTGCGGCCCGCAGCCTGCGCGCCGCCCGCCAGCACCGCCTGATAGAGGGCGCGGCCGGTGGAGCGGTCGGGCGTCGCGAACATAGCGCGGCCGCGGTCGCGCAGGCGCTGGGAATATTCGAGGCTGCGCAGTTCCTCGGCCAACGCGATGCGGATGTTGCTGTCAGACCCCACGCCATAGCGCCCGCCCGCCGCGGCAAAGCGCAGGCCGTCGAAGATGCCGTCGCCAAGGCTTGCCTCGGTGATCGGGCACAGCCCCGCCACCGCGCCGGTGGCGGCCAGCGCGGCGGTTTCGGCGGGCAGCATCTGGGTGCAGTGGATCAGGCACCAGCGCGCATCGACCGCGGCATTGGCCAGCAGCCATTCTACCGGGCGCGCGCCATAGGCCCCCTGCACCTCGGCCACCTCGGACATCTGTTCGGCCAGATGCAGATGCACCGGCGCGCCGGGGCGCATCGCGGCCACCGCCGACAGCGCCGCGGGCGTCACCGCGCGCAGCGAATGGGGTGCAACCCCCAGCCCGGTATCGGCGGGCAGCGCCGCCAGCGCCGCCGCGGCGCCCTCCAGAAGCCGGGCAAAGCGGTCCATGTCGTTGCCGAAGCGCACCTGCCCCGGCCCCAGCGCGCGGCCGTCGCAACCGCCCTGCATGTAAAGCACCGGCAGATGGGTCAGCCCCAGCCCGGTTTCCGCCGCCGCCGCCGCGATGCGGGCCGACATCTCGGCCAGATCGGCATAGGGCGCGCCGCCGGGCCGGTGGTGCAGATAGTGGAACTCGGCCACCGCAGCATAGCCCGCCTCGGCCATCTCCATCTGCACGAAGGCCGCGATGGCTTCCACATCGTCGGGCGTCAGATGGTCGAGAAAGCGGTACATCAGGCTGCGCCAGGTCCAGAAGCTGTCGGGCCCCGGCCCGCGCCGTTCGGTCATGCCCGCCATCGCGCGCTGGAAGGCGTGGCTGTGCAGGTTCACCGGCGCGGGCAGCAGCACCTCCACCCGTTCGCCCTGCGGCGGGGCGCCGGGGCTGACGGCGGCGATGCGGCCCGCCTCGACCGTCACGGCGACATCGCGGGCCCAGCCGTCCGGGGTCAGGGCATGGTCGGCGTGCAGGTGAAGGCGCATGGAGATGTCCGCTTGACAGGGGTTATTATGTGCAGACATATTACCAAAAAGCGCAGACATAAGGCAAGCCTCATGGCGACGATTCTCACCAATGCGGTGCTGGCGACGATGGAGGGCGGCTATGGCCTGATCCCGCGCGGCGCGGTGGCGATGGACGGGGGCCGCATCCTCTGGGCGGGCCCCGAGGCCGAGGCGCCGCCGGGCGAACGGCACGACATGGGCGGGCGGCTTGTGACGCCCGCGCTGATCGACTGCCACACGCATCTTGTCTTCGGCGGCCAGCGCGCGCGGGAATTCGAGATGCGCCTGAACGGCGCAAGCTACGAAGAGGTCGCGCGCGCCGGGGGCGGGATCGTGTCGACCGTGGCGGCCACGCGGGGGGCGTCGGAGGAGGCGCTGGTGGCGCAGGCCCTGCCCCGTCTGGATCAGATGATCGCCGAAGGTGTCGGCACGGTCGAGGTAAAATCGGGCTACGGCCTTGATGTCGAGACCGAGCTTCGGATGCTGCGCGCCGCGCGCCGGCTGGGGCAGATGCGTGACGTGCGCATCATCACCACGTTCCTCGGCGCCCATGCGGTTCCACCCGACTACAAGGGCCGCCCCGGCGACTATCTGGCCGAACAGGCGATCCCCGCGCTGCGGGCCGCCCATGCCGAAGGGCTGGTGGATGCGGTCGACGGCTTCTGCGAGGGCATCGCCTTCTCGCCCGACCAGATCGCGCAGGTCTTTGCCGCGGCAAAGGCGCTGGGCCTGCCGGTCAAGCTGCATGCCGAGCAGTTGTCGAACCTTGGCGGGGCGGCGCTGGCGGCGCGGCACGGGGCGCTGTCGGCCGACCATCTGGAATGGCTTGACGACGACGGCGCCCGCGCGATGGCCGCTGCCGGAACCGTGGCGGTGATCCTGCCCGGCGCCTTCTACACGCTGCGGGAAACCCGGCTGCCGCCCATCGACCTGCTGCGCAGGCATGGCGTTCCGATGGCCGTCGCAACCGACTGCAACCCCGGCACGGCGCCGATGACCTCGCTTTGCCTTGCGATGAACATGGCCTGCACGCTCTTTCGCATGACGCCGCAAGAGGCGCTGGCGGGCGCGACCGCCCATGCCGCCCGCGCGCTTGGCCTGTCCGACCGCGGCCGCATCACCCCGGGCCTCATCGCCGATCTGGCGGTGTGGGAGGCCGGGCACCCCGCCGAACTGGCCTATCGCATCGGCCCCACCCCCCTTCACAGACGCATTATCGGAGGCCGCCTTGACGCCTGAGATCCTGATCCCCGGCGCCACGCCGCTGGCGCAACTGGAGCGGCTCTGGCGCTCGGGCGCCCCGGCCCGGCTGGACCGCGCCTGCAAGCCCGGCGTCGAGGCCGCGGCCCGCGCCATCGCCACCGCGGCGGCAGGGCAGGCGGCCGTCTACGGCGTCAACACCGGCTTCGGCAAGCTCGCCAGCCTCAAGATCGCAGCGGGCGACACCGCCACGCTGCAACGCAACCTGATCCTGTCGCATTGCTGCGGCGTGGGCGAACCCTGCCCCACCGCGATCACCCGGCTGATGATGGCGCTGAAGCTGCTCAGCCTGGGGCGCGGCGCCTCGGGCGTGCGCTGGGCGCTGATCGAGCTTTTGGAAGAGATGCTGGCCCGCGGCGTCACCCCCGTGGTGCCCGCGCAGGGCTCGGTCGGCGCCTCGGGCGATCTGGCGCCGCTTGCCCACATGACCGCCGTGCTGATCGGCGAAGGTCAGGCCGAGGTCGGCGGGCGCATCCTGCCCGGCGCCGCCGCGCTGGCCGCCGCGGGCCTTGCCCCCATCCCGCTTGGCCCCAAGGAGGGGCTGGCCTTCATCAACGGCACCCAGTTTTCCACCGCCTGGGCGCTGGCCGGGCTCTTTGGCGCCTGGAACGCGGCGCAATCGGCCCTTGTCACCTCGGCGCTCTCGACCGACGCGATCATGGGCTCGACCGCGCCGCTGCACCCCGACATCCACAGCCTGCGCGGCCACGCGGGCCAGATCGAGGCCGCAGCCACCCTGCGCGCGCTGCTGGAGGGCAGCGAGATCCGCGAAAGCCACCGCGAAGGCGACAGCCGCGTGCAGGATCCCTACTGCATCCGCTGCCATCCGCAGGTGACGGGTGCCGCGATGGACGTGCTGCGCATGGCCGCCCGCACGCTGGAGACAGAGGCCAACGCCGCCACCGACAACCCGCTGGTGCTGACCGCGGCAGGGATGATCGTCTCGGGCGGCAACTTCCACGCCGAACCCGTGGGCTTTGCCGCCGACATGACGGCACTGGCCCTCTACGAGATCGGCGCCATCGCGCAGCGCCGCGTGGCGCTGATGGTGGACCCCACGCTCAGCTTCGACCTGCCGCCGTTCCTGACCCCCGATCCGGGCCTGAACTCGGGCCTGATGATCGCCGAGGTGACCACCGCCGCCCTGATGAGCGAGAACAAGCACCTCGCCCATCCGACGGTGACCGACAGCACCCCCACCTCGGCCAATCAGGAAGATCACGTCAGCATGGCCGCCCACGGCGCCCGCCGCCTCGCGCGGATGGTCGAGAACCTGAACGTCATCCTGGGCGTCGAGGCGCTCTGCGCGGCGCAGGGCATCGACTTCCGCGCCCCGCTCCAGACCTCGGGCCCGCTGGCCCGCGTGGTCGCGCGCCTGCGCGCCGAGGTTCCGCCCCTGGCCGAAGACCGCTACCTTGCCCCCGACATCGCCACCGCGTCGCGGCAGATCGCCTCGGGCGATCTGGCCCGCGCCGCCCTCCTGCCCCTGCCCGCTCTGCTGGGCTGACATCTCCCGCGGGGGACCGGGGGCGCGCATGCCCCCGGGCCGCCCCGCCCCAGACGCAAAGGCCCGCCATGACCAATCCCCGCCACAACCTGCGCGACATCTTCCCGCCCACCGGCCCCGAGATCACGGCCAAAAGCTGGCTGACCGAGGCGCCGATGCGGATGCTGATGAACAACCTGCACCCCGACGTGGCCGAAAACCCGCATGAGCTGGTGGTCTATGGCGGCATCGGCCGCGCCGCCCGGACATGGGAGGATTTCGACCGCATCGTCGCCACGCTGAAAACGCTGAACGACGACGAAACCCTGCTGGTGCAATCCGGCAAGCCGGTGGGCGTGTTCCGCACCCACAAGGACGCGCCGCGGGTGCTGATCGCCAATTCCAACCTGGTGCCGCACTGGGCCAACTGGGACCATTTCAACGAGCTGGACCGCAAGGGGCTGGCGATGTACGGCCAGATGACCGCCGGGTCCTGGATCTACATCGGCACGCAGGGCATCGTGCAGGGCACCTACGAAACCTTTGCCGAGGCCGGGCGGCAACACTACGGGGGCAACCTGACCGGCAAATGGATCCTGACGGGGGGTCTTGGCGGCATGGGGGGCGCACAACCCCTGGCGGCCGTCATGGCGGGGGCCTGCTGCCTCGCCGTGGAATGCGACGAGACGCGGATCGATTTCCGCCTGCGCACCCGCTACGTGGACGCCAAGGCCCATACGCTGGACGAGGCGCTGGCCCTGATTGGCGACTGGACGCGGGCGGGCGAGGCGAAATCGGTGGGCCTTCTGGGCAACGCGGCCGAGGTCTTCCCCGAACTCGTGCGCCGCATGAAGGCGGGCGAGCCGATGCCGAACGGGCGGCCCGACATCGTGACCGACCAGACCTCGGCGCATGACCCGCTGCACGGCTACTGCCCGGCGGGCTGGAGCGTGGCCGACTGGCGCGCGCGGCAGGAAACCGACCCCGCCGCCGTCGAACGCGCGGCCCGCGCCAGCATGAAGACCCATGTGGCCGCGATGGTCGATTTCTGGAACGCGGGCGTGCCCACGCTCGACTACGGCAACAACATCCGCCAGGTCGCGCAGGACGAGGGGCTGACCAACGCCTTCGCCTTCCCCGGCTTCGTGCCGGCCTATATCCGCCCCCTCTTCTGCCGCGGCGTGGGCCCGTTCCGCTGGGCGGCGCTCTCGGGCGACCCGGAAGACATCTACAAGACCGACGCGGCGATGAAGCGGCTATTCCCCGACAACGCCCATCTGCACCGCTGGCTCGACATGGCACGCGCGCGCATCGCCTTCCAGGGGCTGCCCGCCCGGATCTGCTGGATCGGGCTGGGCGAGCGGCACAAGGCGGGGCTGATGTTCAACGAGATGGTGCGCCGGGGCGAATTGAAGGCGCCCGTCGTGATCGGCCGCGACCATCTCGACTCGGGCTCGGTCGCCTCGCCCAACCGCGAGACCGAGGCGATGCAGGACGGCTCGGATGCGGTGTCCGACTGGCCGCTGCTGAACGCGCTGCTGAACTGCGCAAGCGGGGCCACCTGGGTCATCCTGCACCACGGCGGCGGCGTTGGCATGGGCTTCAGCCAGCATTCCGGCATGGTGATCTGCGCCGACGGCACGGCCGATGCCGATCGCAGGCTGGCCAATGTGCTGTGGAACGACCCCGCCACCGGCGTCATGCGCCACGCCGATGCGGGCTATCCGATCGCGCTTGACTGCGCACGCGACCACGGGCTGCGCCTGCCGGGCATCCTCGGGAACTGAGGCGTCCCTTCATCCGGCCCTTTCTTTCTGGCCCAAATATCCCACGGGGGTGCGGGGGTGTGAAACCCCCGCCCCTCCGCCGCCCGACCCCAGGAGACCGCCATGGATTATGCCCCCGGGCGCGAGCCCTGCCCGCTGCCTTTCGCCCCCTTCAAGTCCTGCACCGTGCCCCGCCCGATCGGCTGGATTTCCACCGTCTCGCGCGCAGGCGTGGCGAACCTTGCCCCCTACAGCCAGTTCCAGAACCTCACCTTCGACCCGCCGATGGTGATGTTCGCGGCCAACCAGTATTCCGACGGGCGCCGCAAGCATTCGGTGCTGAACGCCGAAGAGACCGGCTGGTTCGTCTGGAACATGGCCACCTATGACCTGCGGCAGGCGGTCAACATCTAGTCGATGGAATGGCCCGAGGGCGTGGACGAATTCGAGAAGGCGGGCGTGACCAAGGCGCCCTCGATCGAGGCGCCCGCACCGCGGGTGGCCGAAAGCCCCGCCCAGTTCGAGTGCCGCTACCTGTCCACCCATCGCCTGCGCGGCAACTCGGCCCATGGCTGGGTCGAGGTGGTCTATGGCGAGGTCGTGCGCATCCATGTCAAGGACGAGGTGCTGACGCCCGAGGGCAAGCTCGACATCCCGCGCATCCGGCCTTTGGCGCGGCTGGGCTATTACGACTACACCAGCGTCACCGAGGTCTTCGAGATGCGCATCCCCGGCGCAAGCGGCCTGGCCGCCGACGGGCTGGAAGGCAAGGCCTGAGGCCCGGCACCTGGGCGCGTGGTGGCGGGGGGCTGTCTGCCCCCCGCGCCCCCCGAGGATATTTGCGGACCGAAAATGCAGGCGCGGGGCGCCCCTTCGGATCAGATCCAGTAGGGGTTCGACCAGGCACGCCGGCCCGCGTGGTCGATCACCGAGACGCGGAACCACGGCGAGTTGTTCAGCCGGTCATAGGGCACCCGTGCGCGGGTCATCGACTGGCCGTGCACCGCCTTGGCGCCGGTGCCGTGGCCCTGGATCACCACCGAACGCACGGCGGAGCATTCGACCTCGACCCCCTTGCCGTCGAAATGCACGCCGCGGATCTCGGGGCCCTGGCTGGAATAGTAAAGCCCCGCCTTCAGGCTTTCGACCAGCGCGTCGGGGTCGTTCTCGGCGGCCTTCACCATGACCCAGCCGCCGAAGTGGTCGGGCTCGGAGAAATGCGCGTCATCGGTGGCGCAGAGGCTGAGCCGCCGCCCCTCGGTCAGCAGCAGGTCGGCGATGGCGAAGCCGTCGGGGCGGTCGCAGCCCTCGGCGCAGCCGTGGTTGTAGATCTCGACCGCATGGGCCGCGGTGATCGTGCGCGCATCCGCCAGCGTCAGCCCCGACCATTGCGGATGGGCGATGGCCACGAAGGCCCCCGCCGCCACGGCGCGGGCGGCGATCTCGGGGCCGGTTTCCTGGCCCGGCACCGGCATGAAACTGGGCGCGTTGCCGGGCGCGAAATCGGCCGGCAGGCCGACCGCGAGGATGTGCCACAGCTCGCCGTTCGACATCGCGCCGGAATGCAGTTCGGCGCCGAGGATGGTGGTGAAATCCGTCGTGCGGAACGGCCGGGTATCGCTGATCGGATATTTGAAGGTCCCGATGAAATGGTCGGTCAGCGCCAGGAAATCATAGCCTTCGGCGCGGTAGCGGCGGCAGACCTCCTCGGGCGGCAGCACGCCGTCGGAGTTGGTGGAATGGGTGTGCAGGTTCCCGCGCCAGAAGCGGCCGGGGGCGGTGAAGGCATCGGTCATGGTGGTCTCCTCTGGCCGCACTCTGGCGCGGGGCGCGGGCGGGGGCAAGGGTCAGGCGTTGCGGGATCAGGCGACGCGGGTGCCGCCGACCCAGGTGGCACTTACCACCGGCAGGTGGCCCAGGCGGCGGATGCGGATCAGGTCGGCCCTGAGCCCCGGCGCGATGCGGCCGCGGTCGGCAAGCCCCGCGGCGGCGGCGGGGGCCGCCGTCACCGTGGCCAGCCCCCGCGCCACATCGCCCCAGATCTCGGCCAGCCGGAAGGCCGAAGTCAGCAGCGCGGCGGGGACGTAATCCGACGACACGATGTCCAGAAGCCCCGCGCGGGCCAGATCCTCGGCCGCGACATTGCCGGAATGCGAGCCGCCGCGGATCAGGTTCGGCGCCCCCATCATCACCGCGATGCCCTGCGCCCGGCAGGCCGCCGCGGCCTCTTCGGTGGTGGGAAACTCCGCCAGCCGGATGCCGTAGGCGGCCGAGGTCGCCACATGGTCGGCGGTGGTGTCGTCATGGCTGGCCAGCACCGCGCCCAGCCGCGCAGCCTCGGAGACCGCCGCGGCCTCGTGCGCCGCGCCGTAGGCGTCGCGCAGGGCCTTGAGGTTGGCCACATGGTCCTGGAAGTCCTGTTCGGAATAGCCGCGCTTGCCCTGCACATAGGCGCGCAGCTTGTCCACATCGCGGAACTGGCGCTGGCCCGGCGTGTGGTCCATCAGGCTGACGATCCCCACAAGGTCATCGGGGCCGAATTCGGCCAGTTCGGCGATCAGGGTTTCCGAGCAGACCTCGGCGCGCAGGTGCAGCAGGTGGTTGATCCGCAGCGCCCCTTTCGCCCGCAGATCAAGGATTTCCGTGGCAAGCGGGCGGGCGTAGGGCTTGTAGCTGGTGTCGCGCTGGGTGATCGAGCCCACCCGCAGCGCGTCGAAGACGGTCGTGATGCCGCAGCCCGCCAGTTCCGCGTCATGGGCCACGATGGCGGGGCCATGCGGCCAGTCGACCTTGGGGCGCGGCTCGATATGGCGTTCGAGGTTGTCGGTGTGCAGCTCGATCAGGCCCGGCGCGATCAGGTCGCCCGCGCAGTCGATCGCCCCCGCGGGCACCGCGGCGCCGTCCGCGATCTCGGCGATGCGGCCCTGATGCAGGGTCAGCCGCCCGCGCACCGTGCCCTCGGGCAGCACCAGCGTGGCATTGGCAAGGATGGTCTCAGACATGGCGGAACCCTTCGGGCAGGAGGCGGGCAGGACAGGCGGCGGGAAAGACGCTGGAACGCGGCAGAGTGTCATCGCAATGTGACGGCGGCCTGACAAGACCGGAGGCCTGAGGGGGGACGCCATGACCGGATACGACCGCTACGCCATCTACCATGCCCCGCCGCCGGGACCGCTGGCCGACTGGGCCGCGGGTTGGCTGGGCTGGGATGCCGCGGGTGGGCGCGCCGCCGCGCATCCCGCGGTGGCAGGGTTGCCCCGGCCGGTCGCGGCCCTGACCGCCACGCCACGCAAATACGGCTTTCACGGCACGCTGAAGCCCCCCTTCCGGCTGGCGCATGGCACCAGCGCCGCCGGGCTGGCCGAGGCCACCGCGGCCCTTGCCGCCCGGCTGGCGCCGGTCGTGCTGCCGGGGATGCAGCTTGCGCGGCTGGGCGGCTTCGTGGCGCTGATCCCCGAGGGCGGGGCCGCGGGGCCGACGGCGCTGGCCGCCGAGGTGGTGGCCCGCCTCGACGGCTTCCGCGCGCCGCCCGATGCGGCCGAGACGGCCCGCCGACGGCCCGAGCGGCTGACACCGCGGCAGCGGGCGCTGCTGGATCTCTGGGGCTATCCCCATGTGATGGAGGAATTCCGCTTTCATCTGACGCTGACCGGGGATCTGGCCGAGGACGAGGCCGAGGCCACGCGCGCGGCGCTGGCCCCCGTGTTGGCGCCCCTGCTGCCGCGGCCCTATGCGGTGAGCGACCTCTGCCTGTTCGGCGAGCGCGCGGGGATGTTCCATCTGCTGCACCGCTACCCCCTGTCCGGCTGAAGCGCGGCGAGGAAGGCCGCCACCGCCTGCGCCAGCGGGCCGTCGTTCTGCACCACGCGGATCGGGATGCCGTAGGGGATCTCGTAGCTTGCGCGGGCCAGCCTGCGGGCGATGTCCTGGCGGGTTTCGCGCCCGCGCGCGGCCAGCCGTTCGGCCAGCACCGGCGCCGAGGCGGTGACATGGATCACCGACAGGCCCGGGTAATGTTCCCAGGCGCTGCCCAGCATGGCGCGCGAGCCGTTGAAGACCACGTCGCGGCCCTGGGCCAGCGCGGTATCGATGCTGGCGGGGATGCCGTAGCAGAGCCCGTGCGCCTCCCAGTCCAGCGCGAAGTCGCCCTGCGCCTTGCGGCGGGCGAATTCCGCAGGCGTGACACCTTCGAAGGGCTCGCCGCCCGCCTCCTCGGGGCGGGTGATGACCCGGCGCGCCACATGCAGGCCCGGCCGCGCGGCCTGCGCCGCCGCGATCAGCGTATCCTTGCCCGCCCCCGAAGGCCCGACCACCGCCACCAGACGCCCCGGCATCACGGCGCCCCGCAGGATGACGGCCGCGCGCCCACCGCGCGCATCAGCGCGCCCCCCGCTGCGGGGTGAAGCCCGTGACATCCACCACCCGGTCGGCCACCCGTGCGCGGGCGGCCTCGTCATGGAAGATGCCCACGATCGCCGCGCCGCGGGCCTTGGCCTCTTCGATCAGGCGCAGCACGGTGTCACGGTTCGCCGCGTCGAGGCTGGCGGTCGGTTCGTCCAGCAGCAGCGCCGGATAGGGATGCACGAAGCCGCGGGCGATGTTCACCCGCTGCTGTTCGCCGCCCGAGAAGGTGGTGGGCGACAGGGCCCAGAGCCGTTCGGGGATCGCAAGCCGCGCCAGCAGTGCCCGGGCCCGCGCGCGGGCATCGGATGGATCGGCGCCCAGCGCCAGCAGCGGTTCGGCCACCACATCGACCGTGGGCACCCGCGGCACCACCCGCAGGAACTGGCTGACATAGCCCAGAACCTCGCGCCGCAACGCCAGGATCTGGCGCGGCTCGGCCTGCGCCACGTCCAGCCCGCCCACCCGGATCGACCCGGACTGCGCCAGGTAGTTGCCGTAGATCATCCGCATCAGGGTCGGTTTCCCCGCCCCCGAAGCGCCCACCAGCGCCACGCATTCGCCGGGCGCGACCGTCAGATGCGCGCCCGCCATCACCGGAATGACCGCCCCGCCCTGGTTCCAGAGCGTGAAGGATTTGTGCAGGTCGCGGATTTCGATCATCGCCGCCTCAAAGCCATTTGCGCCATTTGAAGAACAGGTAGGTGCCCACCGCCGAGGCCAGCATCAGCGCCAGCGCCGCCGGATAGCCCCAGGGGCTGGCCAGTTCGGGCATGTGGGCGAAGTTCATGCCATAGACCGAGGCGATCAGGGTGGGCGGCAGGAACAGGACCGCCACCACCGACACGATCCGCACCGTCACGTTCTGCGCCAGGTTCACCATGCCCAGCGTGGCATCCACCGTCAGGCTGAGCCGCGAGGACAGGAAATCGGCGTGCACCTCAAGCGCCTGGATGTCGCGGATCTGGCCGCTGACCACGGGCTGAAGCGGCGTGCCCTCGGGCCGGGCGGACAGCGTCTGGCCGAAGTAGCCCAGCGCCCGTTCCATCGTCAGCAGCCCCAGCCGCACCCGGCCCAGCAGGTCGCCCGTGCGCCCGGTCTGTTCCAGCGCCAGTTGCAGCAGGCCCGCGTCGCCCCCCGCCTTGCCGCCGAAGACATCGCGCGACACCTGGTCGAGCGAGCGGCCCACCTCTTCCAGCAGGTCGGCAAGGCGGCCCACGATGTCCTCGGTCAGGCCCAGGAAGATGCGCGCCGGGCTCGCGCAGCCCGCCGCCGCCTTGGCCGCGCGCAGCGGATAGGTGTCGAACGGGCGCGGCGCGTGGTGGCGCACGGTCATCAGCCGGTCCGATTGCAGGATGAAGGTCACCGGCCCCGCCGTCGCCGCGCGGCTGTCGGACATGCCGGGCAGCACCACGGTCAGGTAATCGGCGCCCTCCTCGTGATAGAGGCGGTTCGATATCTCGATCTCCTCCATCTCGCTCAGGCTTGGCACCGCGACCCCGAAGGCCGCGACGGCGCGCAGCTCGTCTTCGGTCGGGTGCAAGAGGTCGATCCACATCGCGTCGGCGAGCGGGGCGGTGGCATCGAGCCGGTCAAGCCCGGAGGCGCCGGGGCGGAAGGCGTGCAGCATGTCAGACCTGCAGGACGGAGGAGACGAGAAGCTGGGTATAGGCGTGCTGCGGATCATCCAGCACCTGATCGGTCAGCCCGCTTTCCACCACCTGCCCGTCCTTCATCACCATCAGCCGGTCGGCCAGCAGCCGCACCACCGCCAGATCATGCGTCACGATGATCGCCGACAGCCCCATGCGGCGCACCAGCCCCCGCAGCAGGTCCAGAAGCCGCGCCTGCACGCTGACATCCAGCCCCCCTGTGGGTTCGTCCATGAACACCAGCCGCGGGCCGGTCACAAGGTTGCGCGCGATCTGCAAGCGTTGCTGCATGCCGCCCGAGAAGGCCGTGGGGCGGTCGTCGATGCGGTCGGCGGCGATCTCGACCCGGCCCAGCCAGTCGAGCGCGCTGGTGCGGATGGCACCGTAGTTGCGCGCGCCCACCGCCATCAGCCGCTCGCCCACGTTGCCGCCCGCCGTGACCGCCATGCGCAGCCCGTCGCGCGGGTTCTGGTGGACAAAGGCCCAGTCGGTGCGCCCCAGCATCCGCCGCTCTGGCTCGGGCAGGGTCACGGTATCGACCGGCCCGCGGTCGCGGGTGGCAAAGATCACCTGCCCCGCATCGGGCGCCAGATGCCCCGCAAGGCAGTTCAGCAGCGTGGACTTGCCCGAGCCGCTTTCGCCCACGATCCCCATCACCTCGCCGGGCCAGAGATCGAAGGCGACATCGCCGCAGCCCAGCCGCGCGCCATACCGCTTGGTCAGCCCGCGCACCTGAAGCAGCGGCGCCGCGCGCGATCCTTCGTCCAAAGATCGCCCCGAATTCCCTGCGAAACCTCGTTCCCCGCTCATGACGCGGCCTCCGTGACGCGATGCCCCGCCGCCTGCCGCGTGGCGCAATAGTCGGTATCGGAACAGACGAACATCCGACCGCCCGCGTCGTCCACGATCACCTCGTCCAGATAGCTGCCCGCCGCCCCGCACAGCGCGCAGTCATGCTGCGCCTTGCTGGGCTCGAAGGGGAAATCCTCGAAATCGAGGCTGACCACCCGCGTCCAGGGCGGCAGCGCATAGATCCGCTGCTCGCGCCCCGCGCCGAAAAGCTGAAGCGCGGGGCAATCCGACAGCTTGGGGTTGTCGAACTTCGGGATCGGCGAGGGGTCCATGACATAGCGCCCCTCGACCTTCACCGGATAGGCATAGGCGGTGGCGATGGCCCCGTGGCGGGCGATGTCCTCGTAAAGCTTCACATGCATCAGCCCGTAGTCCTCCAGCGCGTGCATCTTGCGCGTCTCGGTCTCGCGCGGTTCCAGAAAGCGCAGGGGTTCGGGGATCGGGACCTGATAGACAAGGATCTGCCCCTCAGTCAGCGGATGTTCGGGGATGCGGTGGCGGGTCTGGATGATGCTGGCAGCCCCGGTCTGCGTGGTCGTGGCCACCCCCGCCGTGCGCTGGAAGAACGCGCGGATCGACACCGCGTTCGTGGTGTCGTCGGCGCCCTGGTCGATCACCTTCAGCACGTCCTCGGGCGTCAGGCAGGCGGCCGTCACCTGCACCCCGCCGGTGCCCCAGCCATAGGGCATCGGCATCTCGCGGCTGGCGAAGGGCACCTGGTAGCCGGGGATCGCCACCGCCTTCAGAAGCGCGCGACGGATCATGCGTTTCGTCTGCTCGTCGAGATAGGCAAAGTTGTAATCGGTCACAGCAGCCTCCGTGCGGCAAGCGCGGCCTCGAGCGCGGGGGGGCCGGTGAAATGGATCGCGTCCATCCCGAAGGCCCGCGCGCCCTCGACGTTGCGGGCGGTGTCGTCGATGAAGACGGCCTCGGCCGGGGCCAGACCGGCGCGGTCGCAGAGGATCGCGAAGATCCGCGGGTCGGGTTTCAGCACCCGTTCCAACCCCGAGACCACGGTGACCCCGAAGGCGCGGCCCAGCCGGGGATGCGCCGCCACGCCCAGCGGCCAGGTTTCGGCCGACCAGTTGGTGATCGCGTGGATCGCGTGGCCGCGGGTGCGCAGCCGGTCCAGCACCGCCCAGGTGCCCTCGATCGCCTCGGGCAAGGTCGCGGGGTAGTGGTCGGGGTAGCGGGCAAAGCGCGCGCGGTCGGCGGGGTCGGGGATCGTGGCGGCAAGATCCGCGAAGGGTTCCCCCGCGTCGGCGCGCAGGTTCAGATCGTGGAAGGCGATGCGGGTCAGGAAGGCATCAACCGCCGCACGGCTGCCCAGATCGGGCAGGAACGCCAGATGCGGGTCCCAGCGGATCAGCACGTTGCCGATGTCGAAGACGATGGCGGTCATGGCCGCGGCCCCCTGGTCGGGGCCCCCATGCGGGGCGGGGTCGGGCGCGCGACGCTCATTCCGCTGCCTCCGCCTGCCCACGCTGCACCCCGGCGCGCAGCTTGCGCACCAGTTCCAGTTCGGACTGGAAATCGACGTAATGCGGCAGCTTGATATGTTCGAGAAATCCCGTGGCCTGGATGTTGTCGGCATGCATCAGCACGAATTCCTCGTCCTGCGCGGGGGCGCCGGAACTGTCTTCGCCCAGTTCCTTCCAGCGCAGCGCCCGGTCGACCAGCGCCATCGAGATCGCCTTGCGTTCGGTCTGGCCGAAAACCAGGCCATAGCCGCGGGTGAACTGCGCGGGCTCGGTCTTCGAGCCCTTGAACTGGTTCACCGTCTCGCATTCGGTCAGCACCATCTCGCCGATCTCGACCGCGAAGCCCAGTTCAGGGATTTCCATTTCCACCGAACAGGTTCCGATCCGAAGCTCGCCCACGAAAGCGTGATTGCGGGCATAGCCGCGCTGGGTCGAATAGGCCATGCCCAGCACGAAGCCCTCGTCGCCACGGGTCAGCGCCTGCAGCCGGAGCGCGCGCTCCGCCGGCAGCTCCAGCGGCGCGCGGGTCAGGTCGGGGGGCGTGGCGTCGGCCCGAGGTTCTTCCTCGATCAGCCCGTCCTTGTTGAGAAATTCGGTGATATGCGGGGTCGGCTCCCGGCGCGGCTCGGCCT
>DAIEJF010000042.1 GCA_027351005.1 Paracoccaceae bacterium
GCCACCTCGGCCAGCCTGCGCCGCGCCGCGGCCTGTTCCACCTGCCGCCGCCGGTGGGCGCGCGCCTCGAGCATCAGCGCGACCAGCACGACAAGGCAGCCCAGCACCGCCAGCCCCAGCGCCAGCGCCAGCGCCGCAAGAAGCCCCAGCCGGATCGACAGCAGCACGACCAGCAGCGCCATCCCGAACAGCAGGGCCATGAAGGCAAGGAAGGCCAGCACAACCAGAAGCCCCGCCTGCCGCCGAACATGCCCCTGCCACAGGCCGACCTCGCTGGCCGCGGCCCCGCGCAGAAGCTCCCAGAGCGCGCGCACCCTAGCGCCGCAGGATCAGGCCCAGCACCAGCCCGCCAAGCGCGGCCAGCCCGAGCGCGCGCCACGGATGGCGGGTGGTTTCCTCCAGCACCCGCGCCTCGACCCCCTTCAGGGTCTCGGCCCCCTCGCCCAGCCGCGCCCGTGCCGCCTCGGCAGCACCGGCCAGCCGGTCTTCGCCCAGCCGCCCCAGCGTCGCGGCCAGACGTTCCACGTCCTTGCGCAGCGCCGCAAGTTCCGCGGCCAGATCGGGGGTGTCGTCGACATCGGTCTTCGCCATTGCGGCCTCCATCGCTCTCACCCTTCACAGCTAGGCACCTGTGACGCCTGCGTCAACCGCACCGGCCTTGCATGGCGGGCCTTCGCCTGAGATACCGGCACGGAAACGACGCGAGGCCCCGATGCAGTTGACCTATTCCCCCGAGGTGCGCGCCGCGCGCGCCGCCGGTGCGCCGGTGGTGGCGCTGGAATCCACCATCATCACCCACGGGATGCCCTGGCCGCAGAATGTCGAGACCGCCCGCCGGGTCGAGGCCGAGGTGCGCGCCGCGGGTGCCGTGCCCGCCACCATCGCCGTGCTGGGCGGCGTGCTGCACATCGGCCTCAGCGCGGCCGAGCTGGAAACGCTGGGCCAGGCCCGCGGCGTGGCCAAGCTTTCGCGCGCCGATCTGGCCGCCTGCCTCGCCACCGGCGGCACCGGCGCCACGACCGTCGCCGCCACCATGATCGCGGCGCGGCTCGCAGGCATCGCCGTCTTCGCCACCGGCGGCATCGGCGGGGTGCACCGCGGCGCCGAGCGCAGCTTCGACATCTCGGCCGACCTGCGCGAGCTGTCGGAAACCCCGGTGACGGTGGTCGCGGCCGGCGCCAAGGCGATCCTCGATCTGCCCAAGACGCTCGAAGTGCTGGAAACCCTGGGCGTGCCGGTCATCGCCTATGGCCAGGATGCGTTCCCCGCCTTCTGGTCCCGCGACTCGGGCCTGCCTGCGCCGCTGCGGATGGACAGCGCGGCCCGGATCGCCGCGGCCCACCGGATGCGCGCGGCCCTGGGCCTGCCGGGCGGCCAGCTTGTGGCCAACCCCATCCCGGCCGCGGCCGAGATCCCGCGCCCGGTCATCACCCCGGTGATCGAGCAGGCGCTGGCCGAGGCCGAGGCGCAGGGCATCGCCGCCAAGGCCGTCACGCCTTTCCTTCTTCAACGCATCTTCGACCTGACCGGGGGCCGGTCGCTCGACGCCAACATCGCGCTGGTGCTGAACAACGCCCGCCTCGCCGCCGCCATCGCCACCGAGATCGCCCGGCAAGCCCGCCCCTGAGACCGCCGCGCCGCATCCGTCCTCCGATCGACCCAAGGGACCGCCATGACCGAAGACGCCCATCCCCCCCACAAGCGCGGCCTGCTGGCCGGGCTCAGGGCCAACTTCCTGACCGGCCTGATCGTGATCCTGCCGATCGGCCTGACGGTCTATCTGATCTGGTCGGCCATCGGCTGGATCGACAGCTGGGTGCTGCCCTTCATCCCGGCGGGCTATCGCCCCGACGTGATGCTGGGCGAAGCCCTACGCCAGGGTGCCCCGGTGCCGATCCGCGGGCTGGGCGTCATCGTGTTTCTGGTCTTCACCATCATCGTGGGCTGGCTCGCCAAGGGGCTGATCGGGCGCACGGTGATCCGCCGGGCGGAACGCGTGGTCGACCGGATGCCGGTCGTGCGCTCGCTCTACACCGGGCTGAAGCAGATCGCGGAAACCGTCTTCGCCCAGTCCGAAAAAACCTTCCAGCACGCCTGCCTCGTGGAATACCCGCGCAAGGGCATGTGGGGTCTGGGCTTCGTCTCGACCGCGGCCAAGGGCGAGATCGCGATCCGCGCGCCCAGCGATGACACGGTTCTCAGCGTCTTCATCCCGACCACGCCCAACCCCACCTCGGGCTTCCTGCTCTATGTCCCCGCCTCCGACGTGATCCTGCTCGACATGTCGGTGGAAGACGCGGCCAAGCTCATCATCTCGGCCGGGCTCGTCTATCCCACGCCCAAGGACGCCGCCTGATGCTGCAGGCCTGGGCCACGGGCCTCGCCACCGGGCTTTCGCTGATCGTGGCGATCGGGGCGCAGAATGCCTTCGTGCTGCGCCAGGGGCTTCTGCGGGCGCATGTCCTGCCGCTGGTGCTGCTCTGCGCCGTGTCGGACGCGGTGCTGATTGCGGCCGGGGTGGCGGGCTTCGGCGCGGTGGTGCAGGCGGTGCCCGCGCTGCCCGCGATCTTCTCGGCGCTCGGCGCGGCCTTCCTTGCCGTCTATGGCGCGCTCCGGCTCCGGGCCGCCTGGCAGGGCGAAGCGGTGGCCGATCTGGCCGGGGCCGACCGCGGGCTCTGGCCCACGCTCGCCGCCGGCGCGGCCTTCACCTGGCTGAACCCGCATGTCTATCTCGATACGCTGGCACTGGTGGGCGCGGTCTCGACCCGCTTCGCGGACCTGCCTGCCAAGGTGGCCTTCGGCGCCGGCGCCATCTCGGCCTCGTTCCTGTTCTTCTTCAGCCTGGGCTTCGGCGCCCGGCTGCTGGCCCCGGTGATGCAAAGCCGGACGGCCTGGCGGGTGCTTGACGCGGTGATCGGCCTGACGATGTGGGCGATCGCGGCAAGCCTTGTGCACGCCCTGATCTGACTCTCGGCATTTTCGGTCCGCAAATATCCTCGGGGGGTCCGGGGGGTGGAAAACCCCCCGGGGCGCCAGGGTGCGGGGCGCGCGCGCAGCCCCCGCCCCTACATCGCGGTCCAGCCTCCATCCACGCTGATCGTTGTGCCCGTCACCTGGTCGGCCGCGGCGGAACACAGGTAGACCGTGGTCCCGCCGATCTGTTCCACGGTGGCAAACTGCCGCGACGGCTGGCGGTCCAGCATGACCTCGCGGATTACCGTCTCGCGGTCCATGTCGTGCGCCTTCATCTGGTCGGGGATCTGCGCCTCGACCAGCGGGGTCAGCACATAGCCCGGGCAGATCGCGTTGACGGTGATCCCCTGCCCCGCGGTTTCCAGGGCCGCCGTCTTGGTCAGCCCGACGATACCGTGCTTGGCCGCCACATAAGCCGACTTGAACGGCGAGGCGCGCAACCCGTGCGCCGAGGCGATGTTGACGATCCGGCCCCAGCCCGCCTTCCGCATCCCCGGCAGCGCGGCCGCGATGGTGTGGAAGGCCGATGTCAGGTTGATCGCGATGATCGCGTTCCACTTCTCCACCGGGAAGCTCTCGATCGGGGCGACGTGCTGGATGCCTGCGTTGTTCACCAGGATGTCGCAGCCCCCGGCTTTCTCGACCAGCGCGCGGCAGTCGTCGCCCTTCGACATGTCGGCGGCGATGTAGCGCGCCGTGACCCCGTGTTCGCGGCCCAGCTTTTCGGCCAGCGCATGATCCTCGTCGCGGTCGGTGAACGAGTTCAGAACGATAGTGGCCCCCGCCCGCGCCAGTTCATGCGCCACGCCAAGCCCGATACCCGAATTCGACCCCGTGATGATCGCCGTCTTTCCCGCAAAGCTCATGGCCCGTGTCCTCCAGTTTGATCGGCGGCCAGCTTACAGGACCGACCGTGGAAGACCACCCTGCCCCGCCAGACCTCACCCACTCGTGGCCCGCGGCGAGCGGTCAGGGGTGTTGGCCCGCGCCGATCTGGTCGGCAAAGCCGTGGTTCACGTCACGGTGCCGCGCCTCGTCCGCGCGCACCACCAGAACCACGTCCCGCAGCCGGGCCTCGGGCGCCAGCTTCCAGTAATCGATCGCGATCGTGGGTGCGGCGACGTTCTCGACCTCGCCCGCGTCGATCATCTCCAGATAGTGGCTGTAGCTGATGACGGCCTCTTCCTCGAGATAGCCCACGATGCGATGCGCGGTCTTGGGCGCCAGCAGATAGAGGAAGAAGTAGACGTTGTAGAAGACTGCCTGCGCCAGCAGGATGATGACCCGTTCAAGCCGGGTGGGCTGCGCGATCTGGATGAAGGTCATCAGATGCATGCGCTCGTTGTCGGCCTCGTCCAGCAGTTCGCGGATCCAGCCCTGATCGTCGCGGATCTGACGCAACGCCTTGAGGTGCTGCAAGAGACCGCCCACCATGCCGGGAACCGCCGCGACCGTTTCCAGCACCACCGCGCGATGGCCGTAGCGGCGCGCGAAGAAGCCATCGGCAAAGACCCGCATCCCCTTCACCACCCGCAACGCGATCCTGTCGCCCAGGGTCGCGGGGCTGTGGTGGCCGCTCAGTGCCGGGGCGGCTTGCGTCGTGTCGAAACGGGCGTGCTTCATCTCTGCCTCACTGGTCCAGGTGGTACGCGACAGGATGTAGGGCGCCCGCCCCCCTGCGGCATGCGACACAAACGCACGAAAAAAAACGCCGGCGCGAAGCCGGCGTTCAGTCGTTGAGGCAGGTTTCATACAGGCAAGAAACCTATCGAGCAGTGAACTGTTTATACGCCCAGTCGCCGCGCAATGGAAGCTAGAAGTTTGAATTTCCAGCGAAGCCCGGTTAGGCAGGAGTCCAGCAAAACAAGGCCCGAGGAGATTGTCGCCATGCCGAGACCGCAGATTTTCCGCCCCCGGCCGGCCGAAAACCGCCTCGTTCTCCGAATCGTGACGGCTGCCGCTCTCGTTTTGATCGTCGCCGGGGTTGCGCGGGCCGAACCCACCTACGGCATAGCTATGTACGGCGCGCCCGCCCTGCCACAGGACTTTGTGTCGTTGCCCTACGCCAACCCGGATGCCCCCAAGGGCGGCAGCCTGACGATGGGGGATCTGGGCGGATTCGACTCGCTCAACCCCTATGTTCCGATCAACAAAGGGCGACCGCCCTACTGGCTTGGGCCGCTGACGGTCGAGACGCTGATGGGTCGCAGCTACGCCGAGCCTTTCACGCTCTACGGCCTTCTGGCCGATTCGATGGAAACCCCGCCCGACCGGTCCTGGGTGGAATTCCACATCAACCCCAAGGCCCGATTCTCGGATGGCAAGCCCGTCACCCCCGCGGATGTGCTGTGGTCGTTCGAGACGCTGGGGACCAAGGGCGATCCGCGCTACAGCGTGGCCTGGAAGAAGGTGGCGAAGGCCGAACAGACCGGGCCGCAATCGGTCCGCTTCACCTTTTCCGCCCCCGACCGCGAGTTGCCGCTGATCCTCGCGCTGTGCCCGGTGTTCGAGAAGGCGCCCTTCGATGGCAAGGACTTCCCCGACACCGCGCAGCAGATCCCGGTGGGCTCGGGGCCCTATGTGGTCGACAAGGTCGACCGCGGCCGCTCGATCAGCTTCCGCCGCAACCCCGACTGGTGGGGCAAGGATCTGCCCTTCAACCGTGGCCAATGGAACTTCGACACCATCACCGACGAATATTTCGCCGATGGCAACGTGCTGTTCGAGGCGTTCAAGGCCGGGCTGATCGACGTCTACCGCGAATCCAACCCCGCCAAATGGGCGACCGAATACGGCTTTCCCGCCGTCGCCAGCGGGCAGGTGGTGAAGGCCGAGATCCCCAGCCAGCGCCCCTCGGGGATGACCGGTTTCGTGATGAACACCCGCAACCCGCTGTTCGCCGACTGGCGGGTGCGGCAGGCGATGATCGAGGCGTTCAACTTCGACTTCATCAACCAGACCCTGAACGGCAGCCGCCTGCCCCGGATCGCGTCCTATTTCTCGAACTCGGAACTGGGGATGCAGCCGGGACCGGCCGCCGGTCAGGTTCTGGCCGACCTTGCCCCCTACAAGGACAGCCTGCTGCCCGGCGCGATCGACGGCTATGCCCTGCCGGTCTCCGACGGGACCGAGGCGAACCGGGCCAACCTGCGCAAGGCGGTGCATCTGCTGGCCGAGGCGGGCTGGCAGGCGGGCGCCGACGGCGTTCTGCGCAACGCGGCGGGCGAGCCGTTTCGCTTCGACATCCTTCTGCCGCAAGGGTCGGGCGACATGCTGTCGGCTGCGCAGATCTACATCCAGGCCCTGACCCGGCTGGGGATCGAGGCGCAGGTGACGGTGGTGGATTCCGCGCAATACACGTTGCGCACCAACGCCTATGACTTCGCGATGACCAGCTACACCAAGTCGCTGTCGCTCTCGCCCGGCAACGAGCAGACGCTTTACTGGGGCGGGGCGGCGGGCAAGCAGCCGGGGTCGCGCAACCTGATGGGGGCGGACCAGCCCGCCATCGACGGGCTGATCGCGCAGATGCTGTCATCGACCAGCCACGCCGATTTCGTCTCGGCGGTGCGGGCGCTGGACCGGGTGCTGATGGCGGGGCGCTACGTCATTCCGGTGTGGTATCCGAAAGTCTCTTATCTCGCCCATATCAAGGCCTTGCATTACCCGTCGATCCTGCCGATCTATGGCGACTGGGATGGCTTCCTGCCGAACACATGGTGGCGAGAGGAGTAGACGGATGCGCGCATTTCTGGCCCTTGCGCTCGTGCTGGGATTGGGCGCCTGCAACACGGTGGCAGGCGTCGGACAGGACATCACCGCCGGAGCCCACACGGTAGGCAACATGTTCTGAGGCGTCCGGCCTGTCCCGCGGCGGGCCCTGCGCTAGACCAGCGACGTGACCCAGAGGATCGTCGCATCCTCTTCCGAGGTGGACACGACGTTATGGCCCATGGCCGCGTCGTAATAGGCGCTGTCGCCGCGGCGCATGTCCTGCGGCTCGTAGAATTCGGTGTAAAGCCGGATCGTTCCCGTCAGCACGAACAGGAATTCCTCGCCGTCGTGGCGCACCCAGCCGTCGAATTCGTCGATGCTGCGCGCCCGGATGCGGGCGCGGTAGGGCAGCATCTGCTTGCGGGTCAGCGCATGGGCCAGCAGTTCGTGTTCATAGGTGGCCGTCGCATGGCGCTGCCCCTCGCCTGCCCGGGTGAAGGCCATGCGGCCATTCACCTGGGTCTTCGACGGCGGCGTGAAAAGCTGCGGGACCGAGATCGCCAACCCCTGCGCCAGCTTCTTGAGCGCGTCATAGGTGGGCGACATCTGCCCGTTCTCGATCTTCGACAGCGTGGATCGCGCCAGCCCGGCCTGCACCGCCGCCTGTTCCAGCGTCCAGCCACGGGCCTTGCGCAGCTCTCGCACCCGGTGGCCCAGGTCCAGCGGCACGGGCGTCACCTCGGCCCCGCTTTCGCGGGCGATGCGGATGATGGCGGCGGGGTCCGATTTTGTCATGCCGCAGGGCATAAGCCATCCCGCCCCCGCCTTGCAACAGCGACCGCGCGGCGCTAGCCAAGGCCATGCTTTCCCTTGTCGATGACGGCGCGCCGCCGCCCTGCCCCGACCCGTTCAACCTGGCCGAGGACGTGCTGGCCGCGGGCCTTGCCGCGCCGGACCGGATCGCGCTGCAGATCCTGCGCCACGCGGGCGCAGAACGCTGGAGCCATGCGCGCCTGCGCGCCGCCGTGCTGGGCACCGGTGCGGGCCTTCTGGCGCGCGGGCTGGCCCCCGGCGACCGGGTGCTGATGCGGCTGGGAAACACCGCCGATTTCCCGGTGCTGTTCCTGGGTGCCATCGCCGCCGGGCTGGTGCCGGTGCCAACCTCGGCGCAGCTGACCGTGCCCGAGGTGACGGCGCTGGCCGCCGCCCTTCGCCCGGCGCTGGTGGTCGCGGCGGAAGGCGTGGCGCGCCCCGCGGGCGACTGGCCGGTGGCAACCGAGGCCGAGCTGCGCGGCTGGCACGCGCTGCCCCCCTGCGACATTGACTGCGGCGCCCCCGACCGGCTGGCCTATATGGTCTTCACCTCGGGCACCACCGGGCGGCCACGGGCGGTGATGCATGCCCATCGCGCGATCCGCGCCCGCCGGATGATGTGGGACGGCTGGTACGGCCTGACGCCGGCCGACCGGGTGCTGCACGCGGGTGCCTTCAACTGGACCTACACGCTGGGCACCGGGCTGATGGACCCCTGGGCCGCGGGGGCAACCGCGCTGATCCCGGCGGCGGGGGTCACCCCCGAGGCGCTACCGCTGCTGCTGAAGCGCTTTGACGCCACGATCTTTGCCGCCGCCCCCGGCGTTTATCGCCAGCTTCTGCGCGGCGTGCTGCCGGGGATGCCGAAGCTGCGCCACGGCCTGTCGGCGGGCGAGAAACTGCCCGAGGCGACACGGGTTGCCTGGGTGCAGGCCACCGGTACACCGGTATACGAGGCATTCGGCATGTCCGAAATCTCGACCTTCCTGTCCGGCGCGCCGTCCCGCCCGGCGCCTGCGGGTGCGCTGGGCTACCCGCAGGCGGGCCGCCGTGTGGCGATCCTGGACCCCGAGGGCCGCCCCGTGCCCCGCGGCACCCCCGGCACGATCGCCGTGGGCCGCGATGATCCCGGCCTGTTCCTGGGCTACCTCGACGCCCCGGACGAGACCGCCGCGCGCTTTGCGGGCGACTGGTTTCTGACCGGCGACATGGGCGTGATGGCCGGGGATGGCGCCATCGCCTACCTGGGCCGCGGCGATGACATGATGAACGCCGGCGGCTACCGCGTCTCGCCGCTGGAGGTCGAGGCGGCGATGGTCGCCCATCCCGCCATCGAGGATTGCGCCGCGGTCGAGGTGCAGGTGAAGGCCGATGCCAGCGTGATCGCACTGGCCTATGTCGGCGGCCCGGTTACCGCCGGGGAACTGGCTTCGTTTGCGGCCGACCGCCTTGCGCGCTACAAGCAGCCCCGGCTCTGGCGCCGGGTGGATGCCTTGCCGCGCGGGGCGAACGGCAAACTGCTGCGGGCGGTCCTGCGGCGCGAGATCGAGGGACAGCATGATCCGGCTTGATATCTTTTCCGACCCCGTCTGCCCCTGGTGCTATATCGGCAAGACCTATCTCGACCGCGCGCTGGAACGGGCGGCAGATCATCCCTTCGCGATCGAATGGCATCCGTTCCAGCTCAATCCCGACATGGCGCCGGGCGGGGTGGACCGGCTGGACTATCTCGCCGCCCGCTTTGGCGGGCGCGACAAGGCGGTCGCGATGTCGCAGCGGGTGGAACTTGCGGCGCGCGAAGCGGGGATCGAGATCGACTTCGACCGCATCCCGCGCATCCCGAACACGCTGGACGCGCACCGGTTGATCCACTGGGCGGGGCTGGAAGGGCGGCAGACGCCCATGGTCTCGGCGCTCTTCCGCGCCTATTGGCGCGAGGGGCGCGACATCGGCGACCCAGAGGTGCTGGCCGATGTGGCGGCGGGCGTCGGACTGGATCGGGCGGTGATCGTCCGCCTGCTTGCAAGCGATGCCGACCGCGCCGACATCGCCGCGCGCGACGCCCATGCCCGCTCGCGCGGGGTGACTGCGGTGCCGACCTTCCTGATCGCCAACCGCTATGCCCTGCAAGGCGCGCAGCCCGACACGACCTGGGCCGAGGCGATTGCCGAACTGACGGCCAAGGGCCTGGAGGACTGAGGGTCTGGGCGGATTTGCCTTGGAATCGCGGGCCAGAGGCGCCTATATGGCAGCGCGCCCGTTGATGTCCCGCGATCTGGCAAAGGAGCGCCGCGATGCCATCTGCCTCCCCCCGCTCGCCTCTGGCTGACGGCTGGGCCTGGCTTCTTCTGTATGGCGCGCTGGCCCTGATCGGCGGCGTTCTTGCCCTTGTCCATCCCTTCGCGGCCAGCCTGACGGTGGTGACCTTCGCCGCGATGGGCTTTGTGCTGGCCGGGGCGCTGAAGATGGTCTACGCCCGCCGCATCCGCGAGACCGGCGCCTATGTCGTCTCGCTCGCGCTCGGGGCGCTTTTCATCCTGCTGGGCGCGGCGCTCTGGCTGAACCCGCTGGCGGGGCTGATGTCGCTGACCGCCCTGGTCGCTGTGGGCTTCGTGCTGATCGGCATCGCCAAGACCGCCTTCGCGCTGCAACTGCGGGAATTGCGCGGCGCGGGCTGGGTGCTGGTGTCGGGGCTTCTGACGCTGATCCTGGGGGTGATGATCTTCGCCAACTTCCCCTATGCGGCGGCGACCGTGCTGGGGCTGCTTCTGGGGATCGAGCTGATCTCGACCGGCGTGGCCTTCGTGGTGGCCGCGCTCATGCTGCGCGGGATCTAGCGGATGCAGGCCGGCCTGTGGGCGCAGGGGGGCTAGGACGGCGTGCGGTTCATCGTGAGCACGGTGGTGGGGCTGGTGTTCGTGGTGGTGTCGATTGCCACGACTTTCTTCCACTATGTCGAAGGCTGGGCCTGGATCGACGCCTATTACTTTACCGTGGTGACGCTTTCGACCGTGGGCTATGGCGATATGACGCCCAAGACCGATCTGGGCAAGATCGGCGCCACCATCCTGATCTTCGTGGGACTGGGCGTTTTTGCTCTGGCGGTGCAGCAGATCGGCCTTTATGTCTCGCGCCAGGCAAATGACGACAACTGACGCGGATGCTTGGTGACCGGGCCCCCCGCGCACGCGCCCCGGAACCCCTGATGCCGCAGAAACCCATGCACCAGATCGAATTCATCGCCATGCTGGCGATGCTGTTCGCCGTGGTCGCCTTTTCCATCGACGGAATGCTGCCCGCCCTGCCCCGCATCGCGGCGGAACTGACGCCCGATGACGTGAACGCGGCGCAACTGGTCGTCACGTCCTTCGTGCTGGGCATGGGGATCGGCACGCTCTTTGCCGGGCCGGTGTCGGATACGGTGGGGCGGCGGCCCGCGATCATCGGCTTTGTCGGGATCTACATCCTGGGGGCGGCGCTGTCCACGCAGGCAGGATCGTTGGACCTGCTGCTGGCCTCGCGGCTGGTGCAGGGTCTGGGCTCGGCCGGGCCGCGGATCGTGTCGCTGGCCATGGTGCGCGACCTGCATTCCGGGCGCCAGATGGCTCGCATCGTGTCCTTTGCCATGATGATCTTCACCCTGGTCCCCGCGGTGGCACCCTCGCTTGGCACGGTCATCATCGCGGGCTTCGGCTGGCGCGGGATCTTCGGCGCGGTGATCCTCTTTGCCACGCTGGCGGCCGGCTGGCTGCTGCTGCGCCAGCCCGAAACCCTGCCGCCCGAGCGCCGCCGCCCGCTGCGGCTGGCGCCTCTGGGCCATGCCTTCCGCGAGGTGATGACGCATCGGCTGGTCGTGACCTCGATCTCGGTACAGACGCTGATCTATGCCGGGCTCTTTGCCACCCTGTCCTCGGCCCAGCAGATCTTCGACGTGAGCTTTCACCGCGCGGCCAGCTTCCCGCTGTGGTTCGCGATGATCGCGCTTCTGGCGGGGGGCGCCAGCTTCCTGAACGCCACGCTGGTCGTGCGGCTGGGGATGCGGCGGCTGATCGGGCTGGCGCTGGGCGCGCAGCTTGTGTTTTCCGCCGGGATGACGGGGGCCACGATGCTGGGCCTCTGGCCTGCGGGGCTGGCCTTTCCGGCCTATCTGGTGTGGATGACCAGCGTCTTCTTCATGACGAGCCTGACGCTGGGCAACCTGAACGCCCTGGCGCTGGAGCCGCTGGGGCATATCGCGGGCATGGCGGCCTCGGTCAACGGCTGCATCGCCACGGTGGTGTCGGTCGTGATCGCGGCGCCCATCGGGCTGATGTTCGACGGAACGCCGGTGCCGCTGATGGCGTCGGTCGCGACCCTCTGCGCCCTCGGCTTCGCGCTCTTGCAGACGTTGCCCGGCCGAAGCTGAGCGATCAGCGCCGCCGCGTGGGCTTTCCGGCCGAGAACGGGCGATAGGGCGGCACCACCTTGCCCGTCGGGCGCGGCACCGGCTTTGGCGCGGGCTTCGGCGCGGGGGCCATGGCAGCGGGCGACACCTTGGGCACATCGCGCACCGGCGCATCGGGGCTGACCACCTTGTCGGCCAGATCGCGGGCGATGGCGAAGGCACCCTTGATCCGCTCGGCCTCGGTCGCGAAGTCGCGCGCCAGAACGATCTTGTTGTCCTTGATCCGCGCGGTCCCTTCCTGCGCCTGCAGATAGGCGACAAGGCCGGCGGGGCTGGCGAACTTGTCGTTGTGGAACTGCACCGTGGCCCCCTTCGGCCCGGCATCAAGGCGCGAGATCCCGGCCTTCTTGCACATCGCCTTGATGCGCACGATCAGCATCAGGGTATTCACCTCTTTCGGCAGCGGGCCGAAGCGGTCGATCAGCTCGGCGGCAAAGCCTTCCAGCTCGACCTTCGTGGTCAGCTGCGACAGGCTGCGGTAAAGCCCCAGGCGCACGTCGAGATCGGGCACATAATCCTCGGGGATCAGCACCGGAACGCCCAGATTGATCTGCGGCGCCCACTGATCGTCCTGCGGGCTCAGCCCCTGCAACTCGCCCGATTTGATGCGGGCGATCGTCTCTTCCAGCATGTGCTGGTAAAGCTCGTATCCGACCTCGGTGATGTGGCCCGACTGCTCTTCGCCCAGGATGTTGCCCGCCCCGCGCAGGTCAAGATCCTGGCTGGCCAGCGTGAAGCCCGCCCCCAGACTGTCGAGACTGCCCAGAAGCCGTAGCCGCTTGACCGCCTGGGGGGTCAGCGGCGCGCGGGGCTTGGTGGTCAGGTAGCAATAGGCCCGCGTCTTCGACCGCCCGACCCGCCCGCGGATCTGGTAAAGCTGCGACAGGCCGAACATGTCGGCGCGGTGCACGATCATCGTGTTGGCGGTCGGGATGTCCAGCCCGCTTTCCACGATGGTGGTGGCCAGCAGCACGTCATACTTGCCGTCGTAGAAGGCGTTCATCCGGTCGTCGAGTTCCCCCGCCGCCATCTGCCCGTGCGCGGTGATGAAGCTCACCTCGGGCACCTGGGCGCGCAGGAACTCTTCCATCTCGGCCAGATCGGTGATCCGCGGCACTACGAAGAACGACTGTCCGCCGCGGTAGTGTTCGCGCAACAGCGCCTCGCGCAGCGTCACGGTGTCGAACTCGCTCACATAGGTGCGGATCGCCAGCCGGTCGACCGGCGGCGTGCCGATGATCGACAGATCGCGCACCCCCGTCAGCGACAGTTGCAGCGTGCGCGGAATGGGCGTGGCGGTCAGCGTCAGGACATGGATATCCGTCCGCATCTCCTTCAGCCGTTCCTTGTGGGTCACGCCGAAGTGCTGTTCCTCGTCGATGATCATCAGACCGAGGGACTTGAACGTCACCCCCTTGGCCAGCAAGGCATGGGTACCCACGCAAATGTCCACCGAACCATCGGCCAGCCCCGCGCGGGTCGCGGCCGCGTTCTTGGCCGACACAAAGCGCGACAGCGGCCGCACGTTGATCGGAAAGCCGCGGAAGCGTTCGGCGAAGCTGTTGTAATGCTGGCGGGCCAGCAGCGTGGTGGGCGCGATAACCGCCACCTGCACCCCCGACATCGCCGCCACGAAGGCCGCGCGCATCGCCACCTCGGTCTTGCCGAAGCCCACGTCGCCCACGATCAGCCGGTCCATCGGCACGCCCGCTTCCAGATCGTGCAGCACGTCCTCGATGGCCGACAACTGGTCATCGGTTTCCTGATAGGGGAAGCGCGCGGCGAAGGCCTCCCAGGCCTGGTGCGGCGCCTCCAGGATCGGCGCATGGCGCAACTGGCGTTCGGCGGCGATGCGGATCAGCCGGTCGGCGATCTCGCGGATGCGTTCCTTCAGCCGGGCCTTCTTGGCCTGCCAGGCGCCGCCGCCCAGACGGTCCAGCAGCCCCTCTTCATGGCCATAGCGGCTCAGAAGCTCGATGTTCTCGACCGGCAGATAAAGCCGCGCGCCCTCGGCATAGTCCAGCGCGATGCATTCATGCGGCGCGCCTAGCGCGGTGATGGTTTCAAGCCCGGTGTAACGACCCACGCCATGTTCGACATGCACCACCAGATCGCCCGGAGAAAGCGATTGAGCTTCGGTCAGGAAGTTCTCGGCTTTATTGCGTTTTTTCTGGGTGCGGATCAGCCGGTCGCCCAGCACGTCCTGTTCGCTGACCACTGTCAGCCCGGGGCTTTCGAACCCGTGTTCCAGCGCCCAGACCGCCAGATACAGCCCGCCCTTGCCGGCGGGCACCTCGCGGATGTCGGAAATCAGGGTCGCGTCCTGTACCCCCTGATCCTCCATCAGCCCCTTCAGCCGCTCGCGCGCGCCCTCGGAATAGCTGGTGACGATGACATGGCCATCTTTGCGCCGCGCCCGAAGATGATCGGCCAATGCTTCGAAAAGACTAACGTTTTCAAGCTGACGCTCGGGCGAGAAATTGCGCCCGATCCGGCCGCCCGCATCCAGCACGCCGGGCCCCAGCCCCTGCGGCAGCGGGTTCAACTGCACCACCCGCAGCGCGGCCACCGCCTGTTCCCAGGCCGCATCATCCAGATAAAGCAGCCCGGGCGGGCATGGCTTGTAGACCGTGTCCATCCGCCCCTTCGCGCCCATCGCCTCGCGCCGCGCATCATACTGGTCCGCGATGCTGTCCCACCGGCTCAGCCGCGACGCCGTCACCTGGTCATCCAGCATCACCGAGGCGCCGGGAAGGTAGTCGAACAGCGTTTCCAGCCGCGCGTGGAAGAAGGGCAGCCAGTGCTCCATCCCCTGATGCTTGCGCCCCGCGCTCACCGCCTCGTAAAGCGGGTCATCCGCCCCGCCCACCCCGAATTCCAGCCGGTAGCTCTGGCGGAACCGGGTGATCGCGGCCTCGTCCAGGATCACCTCGCTGACCGGGGCCAGATCCACCACCGTCAGCTTTTCGGTGGTGCGTTGGCTGACGGGATCAAAGCGGCGCGCCCCGTCCAGCACATCGCCGAAGAGGTCAAGCCGGACCGGCCCGCCCTCGCCCGGCGGATAGATGTCGATGATGCCGCCGCGCACCGCGTAATCGCCGGGCTCGGACACGGTCGAGGTCTGCGAAAAGCCCATCCGCACCAGAAAGGCGCGCAGCTCTGCCTCGTTCACCCGCCCGCCGACGCGCGCCGAAAACGACGCCTCGCGCAGCACCGCCCGCGCGGGCAGCCGCTGGGTTGCGGCATTCAGCGTGGTCAGCAGGATGAACGGCCCCGGCAACCCCTGCGCCAGCGCGGCCAGCGTGGCCATGCGCGCCGCGGACACATCGGGGTTGGGCGAGACCCGGTCATAGGGCAGGCAATCCCAGGCGGGCAGCGTCAGCACCGCGGCGCCGGGCGCAAAGAAGGCCAGCGCGGCGCGCATCGCCTCCATCCGCTTGTCGTCGCGCGCGACATGCACCACGGCCGCCCCGGTCCGCTCCATCTCGCGGACCAGAAGCCGGGCGTCAAAGCCCTCGGGCGCACCGCCCAGGGTGATCTGCGTCATCAGGGTCATGTGCGCTGACCTACTTGGCCCGGTCCGGAAGTCAATGCCCGAGGATGCTGAGCTGGATGTTCTGATACATCCCCCACATCGCGGTCACGAAAATCGCCACCATCCCGATCACCTGCGTCATCAGCCGGTGCCGGTGCAGCCGCCGGTCCAGCGCATCGCCCGCATCCTCGCCCCCCGCGATCCGCCGCGCCGTGGCAAAGGACAGCCCGCCCACCCCGCTGAGCGGCAGCGCCAGCAGGAAGACGGCCTGCGCGAATTCCACCTTGTAGTAGAACCCCAGCGACGCCAGCGTGGTCAGCAGGAAGAACATGAACCCCAGAAGCCACAGCCCCGAGGTCCGGGCGATGAACAGCAGCCGGTCGACGTTGATCCGGGTGATGGTTTCCAGATCCGCCTGCGCCTGTCCGCCGTGCCGCCGCGCACGCGAGACCATGTCGTAAGGCACGCCCAGAACCCAATGGCTGGTCGAGGACCAGACCACCGCCAGCACGATCCAGAACCACAGGTTGGAGAAGGAACGAAGGTCGATAAGCTCGACAACGGTATTGTAGAACGACACCTGCGACTGCCTTCTGCCTGTTTTCGGCAACCCTAACGAGGGCCTCGGAAAAATCCTAGCCTTGTGAGAGACGGAAATCCATGCCACCCAAAGGGCCGATCCGTGACCGGAGGCCGCTCATGCACCCGACATCCGCCCCCTTCCCCACCACCCGTTTCCGCCGCCTGCGCGCCAGCGCCGCGCTGCGCGACCTGACCCAGGAACACCGGCTGTCGGTGAAGGATTTCATCTGGCCCGTGTTCATCCGCGCAGGCGAGAACGTGGTCGAACCCATCGCCTCGATGCCCGGGGTGAACAGGCTCTCGATCGACCGGGTGGTCGAGGCGGCGCGGATGGCCGACGGCCTTGGAATCCCGGCGATCTGCCTCTTTCCCTACACCGATACGTCCCTGAAAACAGAGGATTGCGCCGAGGCATGGAACCCCGACAACCTGACCAACCGGGCGATCCGGGCGATCAAGGCGGCGGTGCCGGGGATCGCGGTGATGACCGACATCGCGCTCGATCCCTACAACATCAATGGCCATGACGGCTTCGTGGTGGATGGCCGCATCCTCAACGACGAGACGGTGGACGCGCTGGTGAAGATGGCGCTGGCGCAGGCCGACTCGGGCGCCGACATCCTCGGCCCGTCCGACATGATGGACGGCCGGATCGGCGCGATCCGCCACGCGCTCGAGGCCGCCGGTCACCGGAATGTGACGATCCTGAGCTATGCCGCGAAATATGCCAGCGCCTTCTACGGGCCGTTCCGCGATGCGGTGGGCGCCTCGGGCGCGCTCAAGGGCGACAAGAAGACCTACCAGATGAACCCCGGCAATTCCGACGAGGCGCTTCGGCTGGTGGCGCGCGACCTCGACGAGGGCGCCGACATGGTGATGGTGAAACCCGGGATGCCCTATCTCGACATCTGCCGTCGGGTGAAGGACACCTTCGGGGTGCCGACCTATGCCTATCAGGTGTCCGGCGAATACGCGATGCTGCGGGGGGCGGCGCTGAACGGCTGGATCGATGCGAAAACGTCGATGCTGGAAAGCCTCTTGGCCTTCAAGCGGGCGGGGTGCGATGGAATCCTGACCTATTTCGCCCCCGAGGCCGCACGGCTCCTGAACGGCTGAGCCTCGGCAAGGCTTCGCCGCCCGGCGCTGGAACGGGTGACAGCGGCGGCGAAAGCCCCTACACTTGGTGCAAGGGTCAGGTTGCGGCCCCAGATCGGGCAAAGCCCGGCATTCAGGCACGAGCAGAGAGGACAACATGAACAGTCTGACACGGCGCAGCTTTCTCCTCGCAACGGGATCGACCGTGACGCTGGCCGCCTGCGGCAACGGGATCGGCAGCAACGGCGCCGCCACCATCGACGCCCGCGTCGATGCCGAGGTGAAATACCTGCACGACCAGTTCCCCGGCACCGACGAACTGACGCGCAAGGCGCAGGGCGTCCTTTACATGCCGCTGATCACCCAGGCGGGCTTCATGGTGGGCGGCGCCTACGGGCGAGGCGCGCTGCGCATCAACGGGGCCACGGTCGACTACTACTCGGCAGCCCAGGCCTCGTTCGGCTTCCAGATCGGCGCCCAGCAATATGCCCATGCGCTGTTCTTCATGACCCAGCCCGCCCTGCAGGATTTCCGCAGCTCGCCCGGCTGGTCGGCGGGCGCTGACGTGACCTATGCGCTCTCGGACAAGGGCGGCAACGCCGGGATCTCCACCACGACCGAGATGGCGCCCGTGGTGGCCATCGTCTTCGGTCAGGCCGGGCTGATCGCGGGCGCCTCGCTGCAGGGCACGAAATACACCCGGATCATCCCCTGATCCGGCACCGCCTGTGATGTGCAGACGGGCGCGGGATACGCCCCGCGCCCATTCATTTTCGGTCCGCAAATATCCCGGGGCTGTGGGGGCAGCGCCCCCACCCGCCTCAGCTCAGCTTGCGCAGCCGCGCGAAAAGCGACGAGGTATCCCAGCGGCTGCCCCCCATGGCCTGCACGTCCTTGTAGAACTGGTCCACCAGCGCCGTGACGGGCAGCGGCGCGCCGATCTCGTCGGCGGTCGCAAGGCAGATGCCCAGGTCCTTGCGCATCCAGTCCACCGCGAACCCATAGTCGAACTTGCCCGCCAGCATCGTCTTGTGGCGGTTGGCCATCTGCCAGCTTCCCGCGGCGCCCTGGCTGATGACCTCGACCACCGCCTCGCCGTCAAGCCCCGCCTTCTCGCCGAAGCGCAGCGCCTCGGCCAGACCCTGCACCAGCCCCGCGATGCAGATCTGGTTCATCATCTTGGCAAGTTGCCCCGCGCCGCTGTCGCCGATCCGGCGGCAGATGCGGGCATAGGCGGCGATCACCGGCTCGGCCTTCGCGTAATCGGCCTCGGTGCCGCCGCACATCACCGACAGAACGCCGTTCTCGGCCCCCGCCTGCCCGCCCGACACCGGCGCGTCGACAAAGCCAAGCCCCCGCCCCGCGGCCGCGGCCGCGAGTTCGCGGGTGACCTTGGCCGACACCGTCGTATGATCGACGAAGGTGGCGCCCGCCGACATGCCCGCAAAGGCGCCCTCGGGCCCCAGGCAGACCGCGCGCAGGTCGTCGTCGTTGCCGACGCAGGCCATCACGAATGCGGCACCCGCGGCGGCCTCGGCCGGGGTCGCGGCACTGCGGCCGCCATGCGCACCGACCCAGGCCGCGGCCTTTGCGGCCGTGCGATTATAGACGGTGACCTCATGCCCCTTGGCCTGAAGATGCCCCGCCATCGGGAACCCCATCACCCCAAGCCCCAGAAACGCGACCTTCGCCATGCCTTCCCCCCCTGTTCCGTTTCGATTAATCCTCGGCCCTACCTAACCGCTTCGCCGCAACCGTCAACCCGAGGCCCACATGCTCACGCTCTTCCGCTGGCTCATGCGCGGCTTCCTTGGTCTTCTGGTGCTGGCGGTGGCGGTCGCGGGGCTGGCCTATTACTTCCTGACCCGCTCGTTGCCCGACTACAACGCGGATTACACGATCCCCGGCATCACCGCGCCGGTCGAGATCGTGCGCAACAATGCCGACGTGCCGCATATTTTCGGCAAGACCGATGACGATGTCTATTTCGGGCTGGGGTTCGTGCATGCACAGGACCGGCTCTGGCAGATGACGATGATGCGCCGCACCGCGCAGGGGCGGTTGTCGGAACTGTTCGGCGAGCGGACCGAGAAGATCGACGAGCTGATGCGGCGGCTCGACCTCTACGGGCTGGCCGCGCAGTCGGTGGCGGCGCAAGACCCGGCCACCAAGGCCGCGCTCGAGGCCTATGCCCGCGGCGTGAACGCCTGGATCGACATCGTGAACCAGAAGGGCCTGGGCCGCGGCGCGCCGGAATTCTTCCTGTTCCCGCCGAAGATCGCTGTCTGGACGCCCGCCGATTCCCTTGCGATCCTGAAACTGATGGCGCTGCAACTGTCCTCGCATCTGGCCGACGAGGTGCTGCGTGCGCGCGTGTCGCTCATCACCGCGCCCGACCGGCTGAAGGATATCCTGCCGGATGACCCGAACGATCCGGTGGCGGCGCTGCCGTCCTACGCCTCGATCGCGCCCGGTGTGGGGCCCAGCTATGCCGACATGGGGGTGGACAAGGATCCCCTGTCGCCCGTCAAGGACATCGCCTTCGCCGGCGCCTCGAACGCCTGGGCCGCCGCGCCGAACCATTCGGCGGCCGGCGGCTCGCTGCTGGCCAATGACCCGCACCTGGGCTTCACCGCGCCGACCATGTGGTATCTTGCACGGCTTCAGTTGCAATCGGGCGGGATCATCGGCGGCACGATTCCGGGAATGCCGGTGGTGCTGGTGGGCCGGTCGGACAGGCTGGGCTGGGGGCTGACGACCTCGTATCTCGATGACCAGGATCTGCATATCGAGAAGCTGAACCCCGACAACCCGGGCCAGTATCTGACACCGGCGGGCTACAAGCCCTTCGTCACCCGCCAGTCGATCATCGCCGTCAAGGGCAAGCCGCCGGTCACCATCAACCTGCAATGGACCGAAAACGGCCCGGTGCTGCCCGGCTCGCTCTACAATCTCGGCACGATCACGCCGCAGGGCTATGTCATGTCGCTCAGCTGGACGGCGCTGAGCGGCGCCGACACCTCGATGACCGCCGCGATCCGGCTGAACCATGCGCAATCGGTGGCCGAGGCGATCGCGGCGGGCCCGCTTTACATCGCGCCCTCGCAGAACCTGATGCTGGCCGACAAGCAGGGGATCGCCATGCAGGTGATCGGCGCGATGCCCAGGCGGGATGCGCGCAACACCACGCAGGGGCGGATGCCGAACCAGGGCTGGCTGCCGGAAAACCGCTGGCTGGGGATGCGGCCCTATGCCGACAACCCGAGCTGGATCAACCCGCCGACCGGCATTCTTGGCAACACGAACAACAAGATCGTCGACCGCCCCTTCCCCGACAATTTCAGCTTCGAATGGGGCGACACCGAGCGGATCCAGCGCTGGCTGACGCTGATGAAACAGCGCGACGTGCATACCCGCGAAAGCTTCATCGAGGCGCAGCTTGATACCGTCAGCCCGACTGCACGGCGCCTGTTGCCGCTGATCGCGAAGAACCTGTGGTACGCAGGCGAGGCCGCCCCCGCGGGCACGCCCGAAGCGATGCGGCAGAAGGCGCTGAAGATGCTGGCCGACTGGAACGGCGACATGAACGAGCACATGCCCGAACCGCTGATCTATGCGGCCTGGATGCATTTCCTGCAGGACCGGCTGATCCGCGACGAGCTGGGCCCGCTGGCGGACGAATTCAGCCATGTGAACCCGGTGTTCCTGGACCGCGTCTTCCGCAACACCGACGGCGCCGCCGCCTGGTGCGACGTGGTGCAATCGACGCGGGTCGAGACCTGCGACGACATGGCCCGCATCTCGCTGGACGATGCGCTGCTGTGGCTCAGCCAGAAATACGGCAAGAACATCGAAAGCTGGCGCTGGGGCGATGCGCATCAGGCGACCCACGATCACCCCGTGCTGGGCAAGATCCCGATCCTGAAGTATTTCGTCGATATCCGGCAGTCGGTCTCGGGCGGCGACGACACGCTGAACCGGGGCGTGACCAAGGGGAGCGGGCCGAACCCGTTCCTCGATGTCCACGGCGCGGGCTATCGCGGCGTCTATGACTTCGCCGACCCCGACAGTTCGGTCTTCATCACCGCCACGGGCCAGTCGGGCCACCCGCTCAGCCGGTTCTATGACGATCTGGGCGAACTGTGGCGCCGGGGCGAATACATCCCGATGTCTCTTGACCCCGGACTGGCCCGCGCGGGGGCGGTGGGGATCACCCACCTGACGCCCGCAGCCCCGAAATGAGGATGCCATGATCCCCCAGCGGATGCCCCTGCCCGACATCGCCCGCGCGCTTGGGGTGGCGCTGATCTGGGGCATGGGCTTCGTGGTGGCCAAGGGCGGCTCGGCCACCTTCCCGCCGATCCTGATGCAGGCGCTGCGCTTTGTCGTCACCTCGGCCACGCTGGTGTGGTTCCTGCCCAACCCGCGCGGCAACTGGGGCTGGCTGATGGCGGCGACGGTGGTGGGGGCGACGATCCAGTACGCCTGCACCTTCACCGGCCTTGCAGGCCTGGGCGCAGGGCTTGCCGCGCTGGTGGTCCAGACCGAGGTGCCGTTCCTGGTGCTGCTGGGCGCGCTGCTCTTGGGCGAACGGCCAAGCGGGCGCAAGTGGCTGGGCATCGCGATCGCCTTCGCGGGGGTCGCGGCGATCACCGGGCTGGGGCAGTTGCACGGCAACCTCATCTCGATCCTGCTGGTGCTGGCGGGGGCCTTCACCTGGGCGCTGGGTCAGGTTGTGGTGCGCAAGCTCAGCGGGCTTGACGGCCTTGCGGTGACGGGCTGGATCGCGGTTCTGGCGGTGCCACAGCTTTTCATCGCCTCGGCCCTTTTCGAACACGGGCAGGTGCAAGCCATCGCGACCGCGGGGCCGCACGTCTGGCTGGCGGTTCTGTACCTTGGCCTTGTCATGCAGGCGCTGGGCTACATGTGGTGGAACTCGTTGCTGGTGCGCCACGAGGTCGGCCTGGTGGCGCCGTTCCTGCTGCTTCTGCCGGTGGTCTCGGTGCTGGGGGGCGCGGTCTTCCTGGGCGAGACGCTGGACCCGATGCGGCTGGCGGGCGGGGCCATCATCCTGGCCGGTGTGGGCCTGATTACCACCGATGGCCGCCGTGCCCGCGCCGCGGCAAAGGCCGCCAAGGCCGGCACCTGAGCCAAGCCTCTTGCGCGGGCCCGCGCCGCCCATTATCCCCCGTCCATGACCCAGCATGACCGCCTTCTCATCATCGACTTCGGCAGCCAGGTAACGCAGCTGATCGCACGCCGCCTGCGCGAGCTGAACGTCTATTGCGAAATCCACCCCTACCAGCGGGTGACGGATTCCTTTCTGGCCACCTTCGCGCCCAAGGCCGTGATCCTGTCGGGCGGCCCAGACAGCGTGACGCGGCCCGGCAGCCCGCGGGCGCCCGAGGCGCTCTGGGGCCTGGGCGTGCCGGTGCTGGGCATCTGCTACGGCCAGCAGACGATGATGCAGCAACTGGGCGGCCTCGTGGAAAGCGGGCATGGCACGGCCGAGTTCGGGCGCGCCTTCGTCACACCCACCGGCGCGCGCCTGCCGCTGCTGGACGGCTGGTTCGACCCCGCGCAGAACGGCGGGCGCGAACAGGTCTGGATGAGCCACGGCGACCACGTCTCGCGCATCGCGCCCGGTTTCGAGGTCTATGGCACCTCGCCCAACGCGCCCTTTGCCATCACCGCCGACCCCGCGCGGCGGTTCTATGCGGTGCAGTTCCACCCCGAGGTGCACCACACCCCCAAGGGCGCCCGGCTCTACGAGAATTTCGTGCGCCTCGCGGGCTTTACCGGCGACTGGACGATGGGCGCCTACAAGGACGAGGCGATCCGCAGGATCCGCGAACAGGTGGGCAGCGCCAAGGTGATCTGCGGCCTGTCGGGCGGGGTCGACAGTTCGGTGGCCGCGGTGCTGATCCACCAGGCGATCGGCGACCAGTTGACCTGCGTCTTCGTCGACCACGGCCTGTTGCGGCTGGGCGAGGCGGAAGAGGTCGTGTCGATGTTCCGCGACACCTACAACATTCCGCTGATCCATGCCGACGAATCCGACCTGTTCCTGGGCGCGCTGGACGGCGTGTCGGACCCCGAGGTCAAGCGCAAGACCATCGGGCGGCTTTTCATCGACGTGTTCCAGAAACACGCGCATGAGGTGGGCGGTGCCGCGTTCCTGGCGCAGGGCACGCTTTACCCCGACGTGATCGAAAGCGTCAGCTTCTCGGGCGGGCCTTCGGTCACGATCAAGAGCCATCACAATGTGGGCGGCCTGCCGGAAAAGATGGGGCTGAAGCTTGTCGAGCCGCTGCGCGAGCTGTTCAAGGACGAGGTGCGCGCGCTGGGGCGCGAGCTGGGCCTGCCCGCGAAATTCATCGGCCGCCACCCCTTCCCCGGCCCCGGGCTGGCGATCCGCTGCCCGGGCGAGATCACCCGCGAAAAGCTGGAGATCCTGCGGCGGGCGGATGCGGTCTACATCGACCAGATCCGCAAGCACGGGCTTTATGACGAGATCTGGCAGGCCTTCGCCGCCATCCTGCCGATGCGCACCGTGGGCGTGATGGGTGACGGGCGCACCTATGACTACGCGCTGGCGCTGCGCGCGGTGACCAGCGTGGATGGCATGACGGCCGATTACTACCCGTTCACCCACGACTTCCTGGGCGAGACCGCGACGCGGATCATCAACGAGGTGAAGGGCGTGAACCGGGTGTTCTACGACTGCACCTCGAAGCCGCCGGGAACGATCGAGCTGGAATGACCCGGCACGCAGAAGGGGCGCCCCATCGGGCGCCCCTTTCGCATCGGCCGGACGCGATGCCCGATCAGCCGGGGAAGCGGCCGCGGAACGCGATGGTGTTCAGCGGCGCGCGCGGGCTGGGCACCTCGCGGGCGCGCAGGGTGTCATCCAGTTGCGCCGCATCGCCCTGCCGCCCGACAGCCACGATGGCGTGGATCGTGTGGCCGTCCGGCAGGTGCAGCGCGCTTGCGGCGCGGGCGGGATCAAAGCCGCCCATGCCATGCGCGACATAGCCCGCCAGATGCGCCTGCAACGCCAGGTTGGCCCAGGCGGCACCGGTGTCGAAGGCATGGGTGGCATTCGCCACCTCGCTGCCGTCCTGCGCCGTGCGGGTGGTTTTCGACCCTACGGCGATGAGCGCCGCAGCGTCTTTCGCCCAGGCCGCGTTGAAGGGCACCAGCGCCGACAGGATCGCGGCAAAGCCCGCATCGCCGCGCAGCCCGTAGACGAAGCGCCAGGGTTGCAGGTTCATCGCCGACGGCGCCCAGCGGGCTGCTTCCAGCAGGCGCAGAACCTCGGCCTCGGTCATCGTCTCGGCGCTGAAGGCGCGCGGCGACCAACGGGCGGGGAATTGCGGATGCACATCGTGTTCGGGAATGCGCAGGGCGGTGACAGGAGCGTTCATCGGGGTCTCCGGGTTCGGGTGTTCGCTGGTGCAGCATCTAATCTTTCCGCAGCGCGGAACAACCTGCCGCAGCGCACCCGGCCCGTGCATTTTCGCGCAAGGGTCCGATCGCCTCTGGCAGCGGGAAAGGGAACGCTCTAGACCTTCGGCATCATGTCCGCGCGCGCACCGCTGTTCCTCTTCCGTCACCGGGAGTTCGGCCTTTTCTGGCTGGGGCTTCTGTTTGTGAACCTTGCCGTCCAGATCGAGGCCGTGACGATCGGGTGGCAGATCTACGGGCTGGCCCGGGCCAGCCTGTCGATCGAGCGGTCGGCCTTTCTGGTGGGGATGGTGGGGCTGTGCCAGTTCCTGCCGCTGTTCGTGCTGACGCTTTACGCAGGCACCGTGGTGGACCGGCACGACCGTCGCCGCATCGTGCTTGTGAGCCTCGGGGCCGAGATTGTCTGCGTGCTGGCGCTGATCGTGGTGGCGCGGCACCCCTCGCCCGCGGTGACGCCGATTTTTGCCATCGCCGCGGTCTTCGGCGCGGCGCGCGCCTTCCTCAACCCCGCCAGTTCGGCGGTGACCCCGATGCTGGTGCCGCGGGCCGACATGCCGCAGGCGATCTCGCTCAAGTCGCTGTCGTGGCAGGGGGCGGTGATCGTGGGGCCGTGGTTCGGCGGCATGCTTTGCGCCATCTCGACCGCCACCGCCTACGAGGTGACGGCCGCGATGTACGGCCTTGGCATCGTGACGCTGCTGCTGATGCGCGCCGACACCCGGCCAGAGCGCCGGCCCGGCAGCCGCTGGGAACAGGTGCGCGAGGGGCTGGATTATGTCTGGACCAACAAGATCATCCTGGGCGCCATCTCGCTTGATCTCTTCGCGGTGCTGCTGGGCGGTGCCACGGCGCTGCTGCCGGCCTTTGCCAGCGACATCCTGCATGTCGGCCCCGACGGCTTCGGCCTGCTGCGCTCGGGGCCCGCGATCGGGGCCGCGGCGATGGCGCTGGCGCTCAGCCGCTGGCCGCTGAAGCGGCGGGCGGGGGCGCGGATGTTTGCCGCGGTGGCGGCCTTCGGGTTGGCCACGCTGGTCTTTGCGCTGTCGAAATCGATGGTGCTGTCCATCGCCGCGCTGGCGGTGCTGGGGGCGGCGGACATGATCTCGGTCTATGTCCGTCAGACGCTGGTGCAGATCGTGACGCCGGACCACATGCGCGGGCGGGTGTCGGCGGTGTCGGGGCTGTTCATCTCGGGCTCGAACGAACTGGGCGAATTCGAAAGCGGCGTGGTCGCGCGCCTTCTTGGGCCGGTGGGGGCCGCGGTCTTCGGCGGGATCGGCACGCTGGTGGTGACGGGGGTCTGGGCGCGGATGTTCCCCGCGCTTTACAACGCCGACCGGCTGGACGCGCCCGAGGCGACCGAGGAAACCAGCGCCCCGCAATCGCTGACGGCGGCGGCAAGCTGATGCGGGTCTTGCGCTGGCTTTTCGGGCTTGGGGTGCTGGCGGCGCTGGTCGCGCTGGCGATCCCGCTGGTCTGGATCTTCACCTATCACGACCCCGCCCTGCCCGCCGACGCCCGCGCGATCATCGTGCTGTCGGGCGACAACGTGCCGGGCGGGCTTGGCCCGGAAACCGAGGCGCGGGTGGATCGGGGCGTGGCGCTGTGGAAGGCGGGGGCGGCGCCGATCCTGATGCTGTCGGGCGCGCTCTGGGATGCCAATGGCGAAAACCAGTCGTCACAGATGGTCTCGCGCGCGGTGGCCGAGGGCGTGGACCCCTTCGCCATCCGGCTGGACCCGGATTCGCGCTCGACCCTGCAGAACGCGCTCTTTACCAGCCATGTGCTGGCGCGTGACCTGGGGGGCGATCTGAACGCGCCGGTGATCCTGGTCACCCACCGGTGGCACCTGCCCCGCGCCTGGGCCTCGTTCCGCTGGGCGGGGTTCACCGACATGACGCTGGTGGCAGCCGATGCGCAGGGGGCGGTCATCAGCCCCGAGGATCTGGGCTACGAGGTGCTGAAATGGCCCTTCAACATCCTGCGCGGGGGCGCCGCCGCCATCATGCGGGCCTATGGCGCCCCCGAACGGGATTGGGTCTGGTTCCTGCCCTGAGCTATTCCGCCGCCGCGCGGCGCGGCAGCCGCCAGTTCGGCCGCGCAAAGTGGCAGGTATAGCCGTTGGGCAGGCGCACCAGGTAATCCTGATGCTCGGGCTCGGCCACCCAGAAGTCGCCCGCAGGCGCGACCTCGGTCACCACCTTGCCCGGCCAGAGCCCCGAGGCATCGACATCGGCGATGGTGTCCAGCGCCACCTGCTTCTGTTCGTCGCTGGTGTAGTAGATTGCCGAGCGGTAGCTCATCCCGATGTCGTTGCCCTGCCGGTTCGGCGTGCTGGGGTCATGGATCTGGAAAAAGAACTCCAGCAGGTCGCGGTAGCTGATCTGTTCGGGGTCGAACAGGATCTCGACCGCCTCGGCATGGGTGCCGTGGTTGCGGTAGGTGGCGTTCTTCACGTCGCCGCCCGAATAGCCCACCACGGTCTTCAGCACGCCGGGCTTGCGGCGCAGCAGATCCTGCATCCCCCAGAAACAGCCCCCGGCAAGGATCGCGCGTTCGGTCATGTCGGCCATCAGTTGTCCTCCGTCTCATCCGCGTCGAACAGGGCGCGGTATTCCCCGTAACCCTCGGCCTCGAGATCCGCCACGGGAATGAAGCGCAGCGAGGCCGAGTTGATGCAGTAGCGCAGCCCGCCCAGTTCGGGCGGCCCGTCGGTGAAGACATGCCCCAGATGGCTGTCGCCATGGGCCGAGCGCACCTCGACCCGCCGCATCCCATGGCTGGTGTCGGTCTTCTCGATCACATGTTCATCCACCAGCGGGCGGGCGAACGAGGGCCAGCCGCAGCCCGAATCGAACTTGTCGAGCGAGGTAAAGAGCGGCTCGCCCGACACCACGTCCACATAGAGCCCCTCGCCCTTGAAGTCGTGGAACGGGTTCCAGAACGGCCGCTCGGTGCCGTTCTGCTGGGTGACGCGGTACTGCTCCGGCGTCAGCCGGGCCAGAGCCTCGGGCGTCTTGGCGTAGGTCTTGTTGGCCATGCGGTTCCTCCAGCCTGTCTGCGAAGGCAAGATATGGTGTGCGATGCGCTTCGTCCAACAGGGGACTCGCGCCGCGGCAATCCGTTACGGCCCAAAGCCTGCGCGGCGCGGCAGCGGGCGTCAGTCTTCTGCCGCCTCGCGCGGATCGGCGGGCGTGTCGGGGCGGCCGCGGAAGCCGGTGGCCACCACGAACTTTTCCGAACTGTCCGAACGGCTGGCCGGAGGCTTCACGTTCACCACCTTGGTAAAGGCGCGTTTGAGCCGAGCCTGCAATTCGGCCTCGGCGCCGCCCGCCAGAACCTTGGCCACGAAGGTGCCGCCCTCGGTCAGCACGTCAAAGGCGAATTCCGCCGCCGCATCGCAGAGCGCGATGATCCGCAGGTGGTCCACCTGCCGGTTGCCGCTGGCCGAAGGTGCCATGTCGCTCATGACCACATCCGCCGGGCCGCCGAGCCACTCCTTGACCCGCGCCTCGGCCTCCTCGTCCAGAAAGTCGAGCTGGTGGATCTCGGCCCCCGGAATGGGCGAGACCTCTTGCAGGTCGACGCCGATGATCCGGCCCACGGGCTTGCCCTTGCGCTCGCACAGCGAATTCACCCGCGCCACCGCCACCTGACACCAGCCGCCCGGCGCGCAGCCCAGATCGACCACCCGCGCCCCCGGCTTCAGGAAGCCGTACTTGTCGTCCAGCTCAAGAATCTTGAAAGCCGCGCGCCCGCGGTAGCCTTCGCGCTTGGCGCGGGCCACATAGGGGTCGTTGAGCTGCCGTTCCAGCCACAGCGTCGAGGACAGCTTGCGCCCCTTCGCCGTCTTCACCTTCACCTTGAGGTCGCGCGTGCCGCGACCCGAGGCGCCCTTGCCCGTGGTCATGTCAGATATGGTCCGTCTTCCAGAACGCCGTCGGCGCTCATCTGCGCGTAGAGCAGCCCCTCGCGCAACCCGCGATCTGCAACCGACAGCCGGTCGGTGGGCCAGATTCGCATCAGCGCCTGCAGGATCGCTGCGCCCGACATGATCAGCGCATGCCGGTCGCGCCCGATCCGGGGATCGGTTCGCCGCCCCTCGGGGCCAAGTTGCAGGTAGTCGCGGATCACCTGGTCGATCTGCTACGAGGTCATCCGAAGCCCGTCCACCTTGTTGCGGTCATAGCGTTTCAGCCCCAGAAACGACGCCGCGACCGTGGTGACGGTTCCCGAGGTGCCGATGATCTGGAACCCCTCGCGCGGGTGCTCGGCGTTGTAGGGTGAGAAGCTTGCAAGGTTCTCCTCGAAATACCAGCTCATCAGCGCAAAGCGCGCGGCGTCGTCCTCGACATCGGTGAACTGATCCTTGAGCGTGGCGACACCCAGCGGAACCGAGATCCAGTCTACCACCCGCGCATTGGGCTGCGCCTCGCGCTCGGGCTGGTGGAAGCCTGCATGCAACCGCATGATGGCCCGCGGCCGGTCGCGGTTGGGCACGCCCGACAGGTCGATCCAGACCAGTTCGGTCGACCCCCCGCCGATGTCCACCACCAGAAGCTGTTCGGTGCGCGGGCTGACCAGCGGGGCGCAGGACACCACCGCCAGCCGCGCCTCTTCCTCGGGCGCAATGATTTCCAGCCGCAGCCCGGTTTCCTGCTGCACGCCCCGGATGAAATCGCGCGCGTTGCGTGCCCGGCGGCAGGCCTCGGTCGCCACCAGACGCATCCGCCGGACCTGGTGCTTTTCGATCTTCTTCTGGCAGATCCGCAGCGCCTGCACCGTGCGCCCCATCGAGGCGCGGCTGAGCCTGCCAGAGGCCTCGAGCCCCACGCCAAGCTGCACGGTCTTGGAAAAGCTGTCGATGACCTGAAACTGACTGCCCCGTGGCTGGGCAATCAGCATCCGGCAACTGTTCGTGCCGAGATCCAGCGCCGCATAAAGCAGCCCCGGATCCGATCTGCCGGGGTCGGACGGTTCGACCGGCTGCAGGTCGTCTGCGGCCGGGATCGCGTCCTCCCCATAGGGACGCTCGGGCGTCATCGCGTCGCCCTCCGATGTCAAGTTGGTGACAGCCTAAGGCGGCCCGGCGCGATCCGCAAGCGGGGCCAGCACCGCCGATCGATCCCGCTCATCTTCCTGATGAAGATTTTTCCGCCCCATCCCGGTGGAAGGTCGCGCGGCCACACCGTAAAAGCAATGCGGGGACGGGTCGCTCGCTGCGCGCGGTATGTCGAAAACCGACACCGGATGTCGGCACCGCACGCTATACCGGCTGCAACGGCAGAAGGAGGAATCACGGAATGCCCGAGGTCACGATCGTCTACTGGCGGGACATTCCGGCGCAGGTCATCGTTGGCAAGGGGCGCCGCGGATCGAAGAAGCAGCTGACCGAACGGTTCGAGCAGGCGATCGACCGCTGCGCCATGAAGATCGGTGCCCGCGATACCGACAGCTATCTGGCCGAATGGCGCAAGGCCGCGCCCTACGAGGTCGAGGGCGAACCCGATGCGGTCGCCGAGGCCGAGGCGGCACGGCTGGAAGCCGAATACGACACCGCGCGCCTCAAGGCGCTGATCGCGAACGACGGCCGGGCCTGAGCCCGCCACGAACCCCCGGGGAGAGACCCATGGCCCTGCTGAACTTCCGCCGCAGCGACACCGCACGCCCGGAGGGCGCCTCGGCCGAGGTCGAAGCCTTCCTGAAGGGCTTTTCGATCGAGGTGATGCCGCGCACCGCCGAGAAGATCGAGGATTTCCGCACCCTGCTGCCGAAGGGAACCCGCGTCTACGTCGCCCATATCGACGGCACGCCCATCGAGGACATGGTGGCCACCGCGAAGCGGCTGCATGCCGAAGGGTTCCCGGTGATGCCGCACTTCCCCGCGCGGATCATCCGGGACCGCGCGACGCTGGCCGACTGGATCGCGCGCTACCGCGGCGAAGCCGACGTGCGCCAGGCGCTCTTGCTGGCGGGCGGCGTGCCGCAGCCGGTGGGCGATTTCGCCACCTCGATGCAACTGCTCGACACGGGGCTGTTCGGCGACTTTGACCGGCTGCATGTCGCAGGTCACCCCGAAGGCAACAAGGACATCGACCCCGACGGATCGGACCGGATGGTGATGGAGGCCGCGCGCTGGAAGCAGGCCTTCGCCGAACGCACCGGCGCCACAATGGCGATGGCGACCCAGTTCTGCTTCGAGGCGGGCCCGGTGATCGCCTGGGCCGACAGGCTGGCCGAGGCCGGGATCCGGCTGCCGATCCATATCGGCGTTGCGGGTCCGGCGAAGCTGCAGACCCTGCTGAAATTCGCCATTGCCTGCGGCGTGGGCCCGAGCCTGCGCGTGCTGCAGAAGCGGGCCAAGGATGTCACCAAGCTGCTTCTGCCGTTCGAACCGGATGCGTTCATCGCCGAGCTGGCCGCCCACAAGGCCGCCAACCCCGCCTTCGGCATCGAAGCCGTCCATTTCTTCCCGCTCGGCGGGATCAAGACCAATGCAACCTGGGCCATGGAACACGGCGGCGCCTCTGCCGTGCCGGCCGCCGAAGCGTGAGGACACCATGACCCGTACCGTTGTCGAATCGAAATCGAAGACCGTCGTCATCGGCTTTGACGAGCCCTTCTGCGTGATCGGCGAACGCATCAACCCGACCGGCCGCAAGAAGCTGGCCGCCGAACTTGAGGCAGGCAACTTCGAGACCGTCCTGAAGGACGCGCTTGAACAGGTCGCCTGCGGGGCGACCGTGCTGGACATCAACTCGGGCGCCGTCTTCACCAACAAGATGGCGGAAGACGCGCGCTATGCTGACAACAACTTCGTCGAACCGCCGCTGATGAAGGAGCTGATCGCCCGCGTGCAGGCGGTTGTGGACGTGCCGCTGTGCATCGACAGCTCTGTTCCCGGCGCGCTGGAAGAGGGGCTGAAGGCCTGCGAGGGCCGCCCGCTGCTGAACTCGGTGACGGGGGAAGAAGAACGGCTGGAGCGGGTGCTGCCGCTGGTGAAGAAATACAACGTGCCGGTGGTGGCGATTTCCAACGACGACACCGGGATCAGCCAGGACCCCGACGTGCGCTTTGCGGTGGCGAAAAAGATCGTGCAGCGCGCCGCCGATTTCGGCATCCCCGCGCATGACATCGTGGTCGACCCGCTGGTGATGCCGATCGGCGCCATGGCGACGGCCGGGCAGCAGGTCTTCGCCCTGGTGCGCCGCCTGCGCGAGGAACTGGGCGTGAACACGACCTGCGGCGCATCGAACATCTCGTTCGGGCTGCCGCAGCGCCACGGGATCAATGCGGCCTTCCTGCCGATGGCAATCGGCGCTGGCATGACCTCGGCGATCATGAACCCGGTGCGCCAGGTCGAGATGGAGGCGATCCGCGCCGCCAACTTCCTGATGAACCACGACGCCAACGGGGGCGAGTGGATCCGCTTCTCGAAAGTGATCGAGGCGGTCGAGGCGGGCGCGACCTTCGCCGAGGCCTCGGCCGCCGCATCCGCC
>DAIEJF010000066.1 GCA_027351005.1 Paracoccaceae bacterium
AGGCCCTGCTGGCCCGCGCCGCCGCCCTGCCCGCGCCGGTGGCCGAACTGGCCGAACCCGGCCTGCGCAAGGTGGTGGATTTCCAGGACACCGCCTATGGCGCCGAATACCTCGACCGGCTGGCCGCCATCATGGCCCGCGACAGCGCCGCGCAGGGCTGGCGGCTGGCGCGCGAGGCGGCGAAGTATCTGGCCAATGCCATGGCCTATGACGACGTGATCCGCGTGGCCGACCAGAAGACGCGGCCCGCCCGCTTTGCCCGCATCGGCCGCGAGATGGGAACGGGCGAGGCGCAGCTTCTGCACCTGACCGAGTTCCTGCACCCGCGGGCCGAGGAACTGGTGGGCCTGTTGCCCGCCCGTCTGGGGGCCCGCCTTGCCGCCAACCCGGCGCGGATGCGACAGATCGACCGGCTGTTCAACCGCGGCCGCCGCCTGCGCAGCGATCGGGTCTGGCCCTTCCTGCAACTGTGGCTGCTGGCCGGTCTGCGCCGCTGGCGCCGCGGCAACCTGCGCCATGCCGAAGAGATGGCGCATCTGGACGGCTGGCTGGCCGCCGCGCTGGCCCACCTGCCTGCCGATTACGATCTGGCGGTCGAGGTCATCCGCATGCGGCGGCTGATCAAGGGCTATTCCGACACCCACGCCCGCGGCCAGTCGAAATACGACCGGGTGATGGAAGGGGTGGCGCTGGTGGCCGGGCGCGAAGACGCCGCCGATTGGGCCCGCCGCCTGCGCGAGGCGGCGCTGCGCGACGAAAAGGGCGAGTCGCTGGATGGCGCGCTGAAGACGATCCGCAGCTTCGCCTGAGCCCGGCTCAGGGCACCGTCACCGCCACATCCTCGAGCGTCGAGGCATCGAGATCGGCCAGAAACGCGGCCTCGGCGCGCGACAGCCGCGCCTTCAGCCGACAGCGCCCGTCGATCACGCAGGCGCCTCCGCCGGGCGACAGGCATTCCACCAGCGCGTGGCCTTCCTCGAGCAGGCGCACCACCTCACCCAGCCGGATCGTTCCGGCCGGGCGCGCAAGGCGGACCCCGCCGCCGCCCCCCCGCCGGGTTTCCACGATCTGCGCGCGGGCCAGCCGCTGCACGATCTTCATCACATGATGGCGCGACAGGGCGAAATCCTCGGCCAATTCGGCGGTGGAAAACGACCGCCCGGGGGCGCCGGCCATCCGCATCAGGATGCGAAGCCCGAAATCGGTAAAGGATGTCAGTCGCATCGGATCCGCCTGCCTGCCGTCGAAAGGTCGCCGTCTGGATACACTCTGGCGCGCCCGCTGCACATGGCAGCGCCCCGCCCCTCGCCTGCCGGGACGCGGCTCCACAGGGCCGCAATACGTATTTACAATGCTTATACGCAGTTCTAGACCGGGTCCATCCCGCCGTGCCGGAGAGGCCGATGCCCGACCCTGCCCATGTCCCCCCGATCACGCGGCCCGACACCGCCGCCACTTTCGCCACCAAGCCGACCGCGCGCACCGGCCTGACCGAAGAGGTTCTGGCCCGCCTCGTCCACCGCTTCTGTGGCCGGGTCCGGCAGGATGCTGTTCCGGGCCCGATCCTTGCCGCCCGCATCACCGACTGGCCGCGGCATCTGGCGCGGATGTGCGCCGTCTGGTCCTCTGTGGTGCTGATGTCGGCCCGCTACCACGGCGCGCCCGTTCCCGCCCATCAGGGCCTGCCGGTGAAGGCCAGCCGCTTCGCCCGCTGGCTTGCGCTGTCTGTTGAAACCGCCCGCGACACCTGTACCGCCGAAGGCGCGGCGCTGGTCGAGGAGAAGGCGCAGCGCATCGCGCGGTCGCTGCAATTCGCCGTCGCGGCAACTGCGGGCGGCCCACCCGCGCTGCGACCGCAGGGCTGACACGCGGGGCCGCCGCGCCCCGACGCCCGGCCCGGATCAGAGAGGATGCGATGACCGACGATCTGCCCGAACCCGCCTCGCCACCCTGCCATCTGGCCACGCAGGGGCCCGACGGCCCCGATCCCGCGCAGGATCTGGCGGGCTGGCGCAAGGCGCAGCGCAGCCGCCTGCTGGCCGCCCGCCAGGCGCTGACGGTCGCCGCCCGGCAGACCATCGCCTCCGCGCTCTGCCGCCATGTGGCGGATCTGATCGCCGACCGCTGTCCCGATCTGCGCGGTGTGACGGCCTCTGCCTTCTGGCCGATCAAGGGCGAACCCGACCTGCGCCCCCTGCTGGCCGACTGGCACGCCGCGGGGGCCCTGGCCGCGTTGCCGGTCGTCGAAGTGCGGCACGCCCCGCTGGTGTTCCGTCGCTGGACGCCCGAAACCCGGATGATCCGCGGCGACTGGAACATCCCGGTGCCCGGCCCCGACGCCGCCGCGGTGCTGCCTCGGATCGCGCTGGCGCCGCTGGTGGGATGGGATGCGGCGGGGTACCGGCTGGGCTATGGCGGCGGCTATTTCGACCGGACGCTGGCGGCCCTGTCGCCGCGGCCCTTCGTGATCGGTGTCGGATTTCAGGCCGCGCGGATCGACACCATCCACCCGCAGCCGCATGACATTCCGCTGGATGCCATCGTCACCGAGGCGGGCCTGCAGGTGCTGCGCGGCTAGGCCGCGTCAGGTGCTCTGCATGATCTTCTTGGTCCGGGCAGGCCTGCGCGCCAGGTGAAGCACCCGCACCAGCCCTGCGGCCATCAGTCCGACGGTGCCCATGGTCGGCACCGCCAGCAGCGCCGCCAGCCAGCCACCATCCGCCAGCAGGATCGCGAACGCACTTCCGTAACCCGTGACCATGCCGACACCGACCGCGCGCAGCATCGTTCCCGATGCTCCCGGCGTCTCGATTTCGGTTTCCGGCCTGGTCACGGCATCACCCCTTGGCTTATTGCCCTCAGTGATTCCCGATCTTCCGTTAAAATGTGTCGCAAATATGGAAATGCGAATGCGACTAAAATCGATTTGAGCTTTGGCGCCACCGTGTCGCAGGGCCTTTTCCCTGCAAATCGGCCCTGTCACGCGGCCTGATTTGCCCCCCTGCCTGTGGGAAATCGCCCGGAATGGTACAAGGACATTAACCTTAACGCGCTGATTTTACGATTCTATTTGGTTAATGCATCCTTGAGGTGAGCGAGGCCATCAAGAGAATTTGCCAAAATCCATTCGTAATCAACGGGTTCCAGATCGAGAATTGGACGGCCTCTCAATTCTGTTGCTACGGGTTTCGTGTGAAATGCCGCAATTACGCCGCAATGCGTGCAATCCCGCCAGAAAAATTGCCGCCACACGGCGGGGCGGCCCCTGTCAGGCCGCCAGCCGCCGGAACAGCCGGGCCCAGGCCACCAGCCCCCGCCGCAGGTTGGCCAGCCGGAAGAACTCGTTCGGGGCGTGATAATCCTCATCCGAGGTCGAGAAGGAAAAGAACACCGTACCCACCCCAAGGTGGCGCTGGAACACCGCAGGCACCGGGATCGTGGCCCCCATCGCCACCCGCAGCGGCGGGCGGCCGAAGACCTCGGCAAAGACCTCCTCGACCACCCGCAGCGCGGGCAGGCCGGGGTCCAGCGCGAAGGCATCCGACCCCGGCCCGTGCCGATGCACCGCAACCCGCACACCCGCGGGCGCGTGACGCTCAAGATGCGCGGCGATCGCGGCAAAGGCGGTGTCGGGCGATTGTCCGGCCACCAGCCGACAGGTGATCTTTGCGCGCGCCTCTGACGGGATCACCGTCTTGGTGCCGGGTCCGGCATAGCCGCCCGAAACCCCGTTCAGCTCCAGCGTGGGCTCCAGCCATTGCCGCGTCAGCAGCGCCTCGGCCGAGGGCAGGGGGTCGGGCCGTGGGGCGCCGATTGCGTCGAAATAGGCGCCCGGGTCGATGTTCGCCGCCCGGATCGCCGCGGCGATCGCCGGATCGGGCGGCAGGGCGCCAGCCGCGAAACCCGGCACCGCGACGCGGCCATCCGGCCCGTGCAGCGTGGCCAGCAGCGCCACCAGCGCCTGCAAGGGATTGGGGGCGCTGCCGCCGTGGCGGCCCGAATGCAGGTCCTTGCCCGCGCCGGTCACCGTGACCTCCAGCGCCACCAGCCCGCGCCCCGCCACCAGAACCGAGGGCAGGTCGTCGCGCCACATCGCGCCATCGGCCGACACCGCGACATCACAGGCCAGCCGCTCGGCCAGCCGCGCCACGGTCGGCGCGAAATGCGGGCTACCGGATTCCTCTTCGCCCTCGATCAGGAACTTCACGTTCAGCGGCAGCCCGCCTTCCAGCCGGTGAAACGCCTCGGCAACCTTGATCGGCAGCAGAAGCGGCCCCTTGTCGTCCGAGACCCCGCGCGCATAAAGCCGACCGTCGCGGACCTCGGGCGCAAAGGGGGGCGAGCGCCAGGCCTCCAGCGGGTCGGGCGGCTGCACGTCATAGTGCCCGTAGATCAGGATCGTGGGTGCCCCCGGACGCTCGCAGCGTTCGGCATAGACGGCCGGATGACCGCCGGTCTCGACGACCTCCACCACCGGAAAGCCGGCCTGCCGCAGCGCCCCGGCCACGAAGGCCGCGCCCTCGGCGATCCCTGCGGCATAGGCCGGGTCGGCGCTGACGCTCTCGATCCGGCAAAAGGCCTTCAGGCTGTCCAGGATCGCGGGCTCCTCGTCCAGCAGATGCGCCTCGACCGTCATTTGCCGCCATCCACCGACAGAACCTGACCCGTGATCCAGCCCGCCAGCGGCGAGGCGAAGAACATCACCGCGTTCGAGATGTCGTCCGGCGTGCCCAGCCGCTTCAGCGCGATCCGCTCGATCAGGGCCGCCTGACCCTCGGTGCCCATCGCCTCCCACTGTCGCTCGGTCGTGGGGTTCGACCGCACGAAGCCCGGGGCCACGTTGTTCACCGTGATCCCCCAGGGGCCAAGCTCATGCGCAAGCTGCCGGGTCAGCCCGATCTGCCCCGCCTTGGCGCTGGCATAGGCCTGAATCCCCGTCAGGCTGATCCCCAGCCCCGCGCCGGACGAGATCATGACGATCCGCCCCGCGCGGCGCGCCTTCATCGCGGGGGCCACCGCCTGCGCCATCCAGAACGCGCCCGCCAGGTTCACATCGAAGATCCCCTGCCAGTCGGCCTCTGAAATCGCCTCGATCGGGCGGCCGACCTGCCCGCGCACGCCGCCTGCGTTGTTCACCAGGATCGAGGCCGAAAACCCCGCCGCCTCCAGCCCCGCCACGGCGGCCTGCACCGCCGCGCGATCGCCCACGTCCAGCACCCCGGTCGACAGCCCCGCGCCGCCCAGCCGGGCGGTTTCGGCCAGACCTTCGGCGTTCACGTCCAGCGCATGCACCCGCGCGCCCGCCTGCCGGAACGCCAGCGCGATGGCGCGGCCGAACCCATGCGCGGCGCCCGTGACGATGACATGCTCGCCCCCGAAGTCGAAGCTCATGCCGCCACCTCTGCGCCCAGCCGGTCCATGTTCTCGCGCGCCAGCGGGCGGCGTCCCTGCTCGATCTCGTGGATCATGGCGATCACCCGTTCCGTCAGCGGGGCACGCAGGCCGTGGCGGGCGGCGGCGGCCACGATCGGGCCCAGTTGCGCATCGGCCTCGGTCGGGCGCTTGCGGATCGCAAGGTCGCGCCAGATGCCCGAATGCGACTTGGTGGACCGGCGATTGTGCGCGACCATCAGATCGAAGGATTCCGTCAGCGCCGCCGTACCGGCCCCGGCCGAGAAGGCGGCGGGGATGAACCCGTCAAACCCCATCAGCGCCACGCCTTCTGCCGCCGCCACGCGCGCCACCTCCTGGCCCAGCCGGGTCAGCGTGTCGCGCCATTCGGGCGCGTCCAGCGCATCGGCAATGCTTTCGTTGGTCAGCGCGGTTGCGAACAGAAGCGCCCCATAGATCAGCTTGCCCCAGAGATACCCCCAGATGTTGCCGGTCAGCACCGCGTTCGGCTCGAACCGCTGCAACAGCGCGAAGATCTCTTCGATCCGCGGGGTGGTCCGGCCGTCAAGCTCGCCCACCACCACGGCGCCGCGGCCGCTGTAATGCACGACGCCCGGCTCCAGGTAATCGGCGCCGAAGTTCACGAAACAGCCGATGGTGCGCGCGCGGCCCACCGCCTCGGCGATCACCAGTTCGTTCAGCCCGTTCTGCGCCGAAACGACGGCGCCATCGGCCGCCAGATGCGGCGCCAGTTGCGCTGCCGCCGCGGCGGTATGCTGCGCCTTCACGCACAGGAAGATCAGCCGGTACTGCCCGGTCAGTTCGCCCGGCAGGCAGGCCGGGGCCTGCACCACCTCCTGCACCAGCGGCCCGTCGATCCTCAGGCCCTGCGCCCGGATCGCGGCGACATGCTCGGGTACGGTGTCCACGAAGATCACCGGCCGTCCCGCCCGCACGAAGGCCGCCCCCAGCGAGCCGCCGATCGCGCCCGCGCCCCAGATGACGATCGGCTCGGTCATGCCCAGGGCCCTTCCATCAGCGCGCGCGTTTCGGCCACCGCGATATCCCAGATCGCCTGCATCTCGCTGTCGGGGCGTTCGTAGTAACCGCCGAAGTTCCCGTCGCCCAGATAGGCGCGCACCTGGTCGGGGTCCATCACCCGCATCCGCGCGGCATCGATCATCGGCTTCTGCTGGCTTGGCTGCACCACGCCGGGCAGCCGGGTCCAGGCAAAGTTCTCCATCCACGAGGCATGCGAGGCGACAGGGTCGGTTTCCTGCACCTTGGCGAAGGTGGCGGGCGCGTTCCACCAGTTGTGGAACTTCACCGCACAGCCGGGGTTGTCGGCCATCCACTCGATCGCCAGGCTGCCAGCGGGCTGGTTGCCGCCGTGGCCGTTCACCATCAGGATGCGGCGGAAACCCTGCCGCTTCAGGCTGTCCAGGATGTCGCGCACAAGGCGCACATAGGTTTCCACCCGCAGGCTGACCGACCCCGGATAGGCCAGGAAATACGGCGTGACCCCATAGGCCAAGACCGGGAAGACCGGGATGCCCAGCGGCGCGGCGGCTTCCAGCGCCACCTGCTCGGACAGGATCGAATCGACCGAAAGCGACAGGCCCGCGTGCTGCTCGGTGCTGCCCAGCGGCAGCACGGCGCGGTCGTCATTTTTCAGATAGGCCTCGACCTGGCCCCAGTTCATCTCGCTGATCTTCACGATGCGTCCTTCCCTGCTGCGGGCGCGTCTGCGCCGTCCCGCTCGTTGTCCTGCGCATCCGCCAGCACCTCGCGCACCAGCGGGCGGATCACCCTGTCCACATCGCCCGGATCGGGGATGTGGCGATATTCGATGGCCCGGGCCCCCGCGGGCGCATGGCGCAGCACCGCATCGGCCCCGGTGGAAAACACGATCACGTCACGGTCGGCCAAGGCGGCGCCCAGGTCGGCATCGGTTTCCGACAGCACCTTCAGATCGCTGACATGGGCCGCGAACCGCTGCACCCCCGACCGCATGACCGCGAGGAAATCGCTGAACTTCGACACCACGCCGACGCGGGCCAGCGGGTCCACCGCCGCCAGTTCCATCCGCGTGGCCTCTGACGGGATGAAGCGGATCGCGATGACCCGGGTGTTGGGCAGGATCGCCGCCAGCGCCGGGCGCAGGGTGGAAAAGGTCACCACCAGATCCGCCGCCCCCACTTGTGCGCGCATCGCCTCGTCGGTGTTCAGCGCCTCGAGCGTCACGGGCTGCACCGTCGCGCCCGTGCCAAGCTGTTCGGCAATGGCGCGGGCGTAGCTGCGCGTCGCCTCGGCGAACAGACCGGCCATGAAGACGCTGGCCTGCCTCCCCACCGCCGCGCGATAGGCAAGCCGCGCGTTCACCATCGCCGCCACGTCACGCAGCCGGATGCCGCGCGCCTGCGCATGGTCGATCAGCCGGTCGATCTCGCGGTGCAGAAGGTCGGCATCGGATCGCTGCGCCACCTGGGCCTGGGCGCAGTCGGCGACATAGGTTCCCGACCCGGTGCGCCCTTCCACCAGCCCGTCGCGCTTGAGATCGGCATAGGCCTGGCTGATCGTCATCGGTGCCACCCCCAGCCGGTCGGCCAGTTCGCGCACCGAGGGCAGCGCGGCGCCCACCGGCAACTCGCCGCAGGCAATCGCATATTCGATGGTCCCCCGCACCTGTCGGCGGATCGGCACATCGGATGCGCGGTCGATCAGGAACTCCATTTTCCTCGCCTCTACTTGTACTATCACGATAGAACGCTTTCTGTGCGATCGGCAAGAGAGCACGCTTTTAATCGACTCTGCTGCGCAATCTGCGTGTTGACAGGGGCTGGTTTCCCGTGGATCGTTATCGTTGCGTAGAACACTTGCGCCAAAACCATAACCATCCTTCCAACAGGAAAGGCAATCGCATGAAACTGTTCCAGGCCGCCGCACTGTCTGCGGCACTGCTGGTATCGGCGAGTCCGGCCGCCATGGCGGTCGAGCGTGGGGGTGTGATGACCTATGGCCGGTACGCCGACAGCCTGTTTCTTGACCCCGTTCTGAACGATGCCAACGTCGACATCTGGGTGCTGTCGAACCTCTATGACACGCTGCTTCTGCCCACCGACGACGGGCAGGGCGTGCAGCCCGGCCTTGCGACGGCGTGGAAGATCTCGGACGACGCCAAGACCGTGACGCTGACGATGCGCGACGGGATCAAGTTCTCGGACGGCACGCCGATCACCACCGAGGACGTGGCCTGGTCGCTGACCCGCGCGGCGAACCCCAAGAACGGGATCTGGAACTTCCTTGTCGAGTCGATCGACAAGGTCACCGCGACCGACGCCAAGACGGTGACCATCACGCTGAAGCACCCCGACCCCGCGATCCTTTCCGCGCTGACGGTGTTCAACACCGCCGTTCTGCCCGAAAAGGCGTTCGAGGCCAGCCCCGGCGACACCGACGAGGCCAAGGCCAAGGCGTTTTCCGAACACCCGATCGGCTCGGGCCCGTTCATGCTGCAAAGCTGGACCCGCGGGCAGGAGATGAAGCTGGTCAAGAACCCATATTACTGGGACAAGGGCGCCGATGGCCAGCCGCTGCCCTACCTTGACGGCGTGACCTTCGAAGTGATCCCGGACGACGCGACGCGCATTCTCAAGCTGCAATCGGGCGATCTGGACGGCGCGGAATTCATCCCCTACGCCCGCGTGTCGGAACTGAAGGGCGATCCGAAGCTGAACATGATGCTCTACCCCTCGACCCGGGTGGAATATGTCACGCTGAACGTGCGGCCGCAGGTGGCGGGCAAGGACAACCCGCTGTCGAACGAAAAGGTCCGGCAGGCGCTGAACTACGCCACCAACAAGGAGGCGATCATCCAGATCGTTACCCATGGCGTGGGCAAGCCGCTGACATCGTTCATGTCCTCGGCCACGCCGCTGCACACGGGCGACAAGCCGCTTTATCCCTATGACCTTGCCAAGGCGAAGGCGCTGTTGAAAGAGGCCGGGTTCGCCAACGGCTTTTCCACCAGCCTTCTGGTGCTTGCCGGCAACCAGGATGAACTGGGCATCGCCACCGCCCTGCAACAGATGTGGGGCCAGGTCGGCGTGAAGCTGGAACTGAGCCAGGTCGACAACGCCTCGCGCACCCAGCAGTACCGCGACGGCACCTTCTCCATGCGGCTTGCCGCCTGGACGGATGACATCGCCGATCCGAACGAGATCACCTCGTACTTCGCCTATTCGCCCACCATCGGCGCGCTGCATTCGGGCTGGAAGAACGCCGAGGTGGACACGCTCTACCAGGCCAGCCAGAGCGAGATGGACCGCACCAAGCGGGCGGCCGATTACGCGAAGATCCAGGAAATCTTCAACGCCACCGGCCCGACCCTGCCGCTGTATGAAACCCCCTATCCCGTCGCGCTGGCGAAAAAGGTGAACGGGTTCCTGCAGATCCCGCTGGGCAACAACATCTTCCGCGCCACCTGGCTGCAGAAGTAGGCTGACGGCGCGGCGGCCCTCTCCCTCCGCCGCGCCGTTTCCTCTTTCCGCATAGCGACCGCGCCCGTGTCCCTTCTGCCGTATCTTCTCCGCCGTCTGGCGCAACTGGTGCCGACCCTGCTGTTCATCGCGGTGGTCGTGTTCCTGCTTGTCCGCCTGCTGCCCGGCGACCCGGCCAGCGCCATGCTGGGCGACCGCGCCCGCGACGCCGACGTGGCGCGCATCAATCATGACCTCGGTCTCGACAAGCCGCTTGTGATCCAGTTCCTTTACTTCCTGAAGGCGGTGGTGACGGGCGATCTTGGCACCTCGATCACCCTGAAACTGCCGGTCACGACCCTGATCGCGCAGCGCGTGCCGGTCACGTTGCTGCTGACCGCGATGTCCGCGGTCATCGCGGTGGTGCTGGCGCTGCCGCTGGCCTTCCTGTCGGCGCTGCGCCGCGGAAAAGAGGCCGACGTGGTCATCCGCGGCGTCTTTCAGGTGGGGCTGTCGATGCCGGTCTTCTACCTTGGCCTTGTGCTGCTGACGGTGTTCGGCGCCCGTCTTGGCTGGTTTCCGGTGGGCGGCTACGGCACGGGGCTGGCCGACCACCTCTATCACCTGTTCCTGCCCGCGCTGACGCTGGCGCTCAGCCTGTCGGCGGTGCTGATGCGCAACCTGCGCGCGGCGATCATCGCGGTCGTGGGGGCCGAATATGTCGATTTCGCCCGTGCCAAGGGCCTCAGGGCGCGCACGGTGATGCTGCGCCATGTGCTGCGCAACGCGCTGATTTCCACCGTCACGCTGTTCGGCCTGTCGGTCGGCACGCTGCTGGGCGGGGCGGGGGTCACCGAAACCGTCTTTGCCATTCCGGGGGCTGGTCGGCTGATGATCGATTCCATCTACGGCCGCGACTACCCGGTGGTGCAGGGCATGACGCTGGCGCTGGCTGTGCTGGTGTCGGTGACCTTCCTGCTGACCGACATCCTGCAAGCCTCGCTTGACCCGCGGGTGAAACGATGAGCGCGCGCGCCCGCGTCCGCCCGGCGCTGCCCGCCACGCTGGTCCTGGGTCTTGTGCTGTTGGGGCTGAACCTGGCGATGGCCCTGGCGCCGGGGCTGATCGCGCCCTATGACCCGAATGCCTTCGATTACAACGCGCTGGGCCAGGCGCCCTCGCTGGCCCATCCCTTCGGCACCGACAACTTCGGCCGCGACGTGCTAAGCCGGGTGATCCACGCCTATACGGTCGACATGCAGATCGCCGTCTTCGCCACCATCGGCCCCTTCCTGGCAGGCACGCTGATCGGCGCGCTGGTGGGTTATGCCGGGGGGCTGGCAGAGACGGTGCTTGGCCGGATCGTCGATGCCGTCATCACCTTTCCCTTCCTGGTGCTGGTGATCGCCATCGTGGCCGTGCTGGGGCCGGGGCTCAGCAACATGTACATCGCCGTGGGCATCGTCGACTGGGTGTTCTACGCCCGCCTGATCGCGGCCGAGATGAAGGTGCAGCAGCGGCTGGACTATGCCGACGCGGGCCGCGCCATGGGCTACAGCCCGGCGCGCATCATCTTCCGCCACCTGTTGCCCAACGCCATCACCCCCGCGCTGGTCTACTGGATGACAGACATGGCGCTGGCGATCCTGCTGGGCTCGTCGCTGGGCTACCTCGGCCTTGGCGCGCAGCCGCCGACGCCGGAATGGGGCGTGCAGATCGCGGATGGCAAGAACTTCATGACCACTGCCTGGTGGATGTCGGTCTTTCCCGGCATCGCCATCGTGCTGACGGGCCTGGGCTTCAGCCTGACGGGGGACGGGCTGGCCGAACTTCTGCGGGTGAAGAAATGAGCGCCCCGGTCCTTTCTGTCCGCGCGCTGCGCACCACCTTCGCCACCCCCCGCGGCGCGGTGGCCGCCGTCGATGACGTCAGCTTCGATCTGCATCAGGGCGAAGTGCTGGGGCTGGTGGGCGAATCCGGCTCGGGCAAGAGCATCACGCTGCGGTCCGTCATGCGGCTGGTGCCGCCACCCGGCCGCATCACCGGCGAGGTGATCTGGCAGGGCCGCGACCTGCTGACGCTTGATCCCCCCGCGCTGCGGCGCGTCCGCGGCGGCGAGATCGCGATGATCTTCCAGGAACCGATGACGGCGCTGAACCCGGTGCTGCCCGTGGGCCTTCAGATCACCGAAAACCTTCAGGCCCACACCGGCCTGACCGCGGCCGAGCGGCAGCGCCGCGCGGTGGAACTGTTCGATCTGGTCGGCATTCCCGGGGCCGCGCGGCGGCTGGGCGACTATCCGCACCAGTTTTCCGGCGGCATGCGCCAGCGGGTGATGATCGCCATCGCGCTGGCGTCGAACCCGCGGCTTCTGCTGGCCGACGAACCCACGACGGCGCTGGACGTGACGATCCAGGACCAGATCCTGAAGCTGATCCTGGACCTGCGCCGCGACCTGGGGATGAGCGTGATCTTCGTGACCCATGATCTTGGCGTGGTGGCGGCCACCTGCGACCGGATCGCGGTGATGTATGCGGGCCGCCTGATCGAAACCGGCAGCGTCGCGGGCGTCTTCGCGCGCCCCGCCCATGCCTATACCCGCGGGTTGCTGGGTTCGGTTCCGCGCGCGGGCGCGGAACGCGCGCCGCTTCTGTCGATCGAGGGCACGCCGCCCGCGCTGGCCGACATTCCGCCGGGCTGCGCCTTCGCCCCGCGCTGCGCGCTGGCCGAACCCGCCTGCCGCGCCGCCCGCCCGGCGCTGGCTGCGGTGGGCGACGGCCACCACAGCGCCTGCCTGCGCGCGGCCGATGTGCTGGCGCAAGGGGGGGTTCTGCCATGACCGGGCCGCTTCTGTCGGTGCGCGGGGTGCGCAAGGTGTTTCCGCTGGTCCAGCCCCTGTGGCGCAGCCTGCGGGGCCTGCCGCCGCCCGCCGTTCATGCGCTGAACGGCGTCAGCCTCGAGGTGGCACGGGGCGAGACGCTGGGCATCGTGGGCGAAAGCGGCTGCGGAAAATCCACGCTGGCGCGGTGCCTGGTGCGGCTCTGGGATGTCGACGACGGCCAGATCCTGTTCGAAGGGCAGGACATCGGCGGCCTGAAGGGCCCCGCCCGCCGCGCCTTCAACCGGCGCGTCCAGATGATCTTCCAGGATCCCTACAGCTCGCTCAACCCGCGGATGCGGGTGCGCCAGATCCTGGCCGAGGCGCTGTCGGTCCACCGGATGCGCCCCGCGGCCGAAATCCCCGCCCGCATCGCCGAACTGCTGGATCTGGTGCGCCTGCCCGCCGACGCGGCCGACAGGTTCCCGCATGAATTCTCTGGCGGCCAGCGCCAGCGGATCGGCATCGCCCGCGCCCTGGCGGTGGAACCCGAGGTGATCGTGGCCGATGAACTGGTCTCGGCGCTGGATGTCTCGGTGCAGGCGCAGGTCGTCAACCTGCTCTTGCAGTTGCAGGAGCGGCTGAACCTGACGGTGGTCTTCGTCGCGCATGATCTGCGTCTGGTGCGCCACATCTCGCACCGGGTGGCGGTGATGTATCTGGGGCGCGTGGTCGAACTGGCCCCGACCGAGGTTCTGTTTTCCGCCCCGGCGCATCCCTACACCCGCGCGCTTCTGGCAGCCGCGCCCGAACTTGACCCCGCGCGCCGTACCACGCGCGCGGCCACCCGGGGCGAACTGCCCAGCCCGCTTGATCTGCCCAAAGGGTGCCTGTTCGCCACCCGCTGCCCGCTTGCCTTCGATCGCTGCCATGCCGAGCGCCCCGAGCCCACGCCGCGCTGGCCGGGCCACCTGGCGGCGTGCCACCTGCCGGAACTTCCGGCCCAATCGCAGGACCGCCCATGAGCTATGCGCGCTTCACCGACCTGATGGCCGGGATCAACGACATCCTCTGCACCGTGAACCTGCTGGCCTGGGACACGCGCACCCAGATGCCGCCCGGCGGTGCCGACAGCCGCGGCCATCAGGTGGCCACGCTGACCGCGCTGGCGCGCACGCAGGCCACCGGCACCGCCATGGCCGATGCCATCGCCGCCGCCGAGGACGCCTGCGCCCATCTGCCCGCCACCGACCTGCGCCGCCGTGCGCTGGCCCGCGCCCGTCGCGAGATCGCGATCCTGTCGCGCATCCCCGCCGCGCTGATCGCCGAATCGGCTGAACTGACCTCGCGCGCGCACGGCGCCTGGACGGCGGCGCGGGCCGCCAACGACTTTGCCGCCTATGCCCCCGTGCTGGAGCGGGTCTTCGCCCTGCAGCGCGAGATGGCCGAGGCGATCGGCTATCAGGATCATCCCTATGACGCGCTGGTGGGCCGGTTCGAGCCGGGGATGACCCGCGCGCGGCTGACCGCACTGTTCGCCGACCTGCGCGGCGCGCTGCGCCCGCTGCTGTCGCAGGCGCTGGCGGCCCCCGCGCCGCGCACCGATTTCCTGTCGCGCGGCTATCCGGTTCCGGCGCAGAAGGCGTTTGCCGCAAAGATGGCTGCGGCGCTGGGATACGATTTCCACCGGGGCAGGGTCGATGACACCGCCCATCCGTTCGAGATCTCGTTCACCCGAAACGACGTGCGCATCACCGGGCGGTTCCGCGAAAGCTCGCCCTCGGCGGGGTTCTTCGCACTTTGGCACGAGGCGGGCCATGCGATGTACGAACAGAACATCGCGCCCGACTTCACCCGCGGGATCTTCGCCACCGACCTGGTGAACCTTTACGCGGTGGGTGGCACCAGCTTCGGGATGCACGAAAGCCAGTCGCGCCTGTGGGAAAACCGGGTGGGTCGCAGCCGCCGGTTCTGGGAACTGCACTACGGCAGCCTGCGCGACACCTTCCCCGAACAACTGGCCGATGTCAGCGCCGAGGATTTCTGGCGCGCGGTCAACCGCCCCGAGCCCGGCCTGATCCGGGTCGAGGCCGACGAGCTGACCTATGACTTCCACGTCTTCCTGCGCGCCGAGATCGAGGCGGCGCTGATCGGTGGCGACATCGCGGTGCGCGATCTGCCCGCGATCTGGAACGACCGGATGCGCGAGGATCTGGGGGTCACGGTGCCGAACGACGCGCAGGGCGTGTTGCAGGATGTCCACTGGTCGCATGGCTATGTGGGTTCTTTCCCCACCTATACCTTCGGCAACATCATGGCTGCCCAGCTTTACGACCGCGCGCGGCAGGAACCGGCCATTGCCGCCGGGCTGCAGGCGGGCGATTACGCGCCGCTGGGCCGCTGGCTGACCGACACGGTCCACCGGCACGGCCGCTCGCGCGACCCCGACGAGATCCTGCTGGCCGCCACCGGCCGCGGGCTGGACACCGCGCCCTATGTCGCCACGCTGGCGGCCAAGGTGGCCGAACTGGCCTGAACCATGCCGGAAACGGCCCCGGAAACGGCGGAACGGCGCTGGTGCGCCGGGCCCGCGGGCGCTAGTGTCCGCGCACTCAGGGCGGGGTGAAATTCCCCACCGGCGGTCAAAGCCCGCGAGCGCCCCCGGCAACGGGGGGTCAGCAGATCCGGTGGAACTCCGGGGCCGACGGTATAGTCCGGATGAAAGAGGATCGGCGACGGTGCGGCCCCGCGGGGCCGGGCCGCCGACCGGGAATGCTCTGGGACCGGACGCAACGCAAACGGATGGTTCCAAACAGATGACCTACCAGACCAAGACCCCCCGCATCGCCTTCATCAAGGCGCGCTGGCACGCCGACATCGTCGACCGCGCGCATGACGGCTTTGTCACCGAGGCCGCGCGCCTTCTGCCCGGCGCGCGGATCGAGGCCTTCGACGTGCCCGGCGCGTTCGAAATGCCGCTGCTGGCCAAACGGCTGGCGATGACGGGGCTTTACGATGCCATCGTCGCCGCCGCCTTCGTGGTCAACGGTGGCATCTACCGGCACGACTTCGTCTCGGCCGCCGTGGTGAACGGGCTGATGGACGTGCAACTTCAAACCGAAGTGCCGGTGTTCTCGGTTTCGCTGACGCCGCACAACTTCCAGCCGGTCGAGGCGATGGAGGCGTTCTTCCGTGACCACTTCGTGAAGAAGGGCGCCGAGGCGGCCGAGGCGGTGCGTCAGGTTCTGGCGCTGGACATCCCCGCTGCCGCGGACCTGCGCCGCAGCGCCTGACCCACCGACCCGGGCGGGGCGGCCGATTTCCCCATGGGGAAATCCCTGCACCCCGCCCGGACCCTGCAACAGGAGGCCGCGCTGCCTGCGTTCAGCTTCATGACCGCGACCGAGATCGTTTTCGGCCGTGGCACCGCCGCCAGCGCAGCCCCGCGCATCGCCGCGCTGGGCGGCCGCATCCTGCTGGTTCATGGCCGCGATGGCGCGCGCGCCGATTGGCTGGTGCAGGCGCTGGCGGGCCTTGGGGTGGCGGTCACGCGGGTCTCTGTGGCGGCCGAGCCCGACATCGCGATGATCGAGACCGGGGCCGCCCGTGCCCGCGCCGCCGGGGTGCAGGTGGTGGCCGCGCTGGGCGGCGGGGCCGTGATCGACGCGGGCAAGGCCATCGCCGCGCTGGTGCCCGCGCCGCGGCCGCTGCTGGCGCATCTGGAGGTGGTGGGGCAGGGGCTGCCGCTGGATGTGGCGCCGCTGCCCTTCGTGGCGATCCCCACCACCGCGGGCACCGGGGCCGAGGTCACCCGCAACGCGGTGATCGGCGTGCCCGAGCATCGGCGCAAGGTCAGCCTGCGCGATGCCCGGATGTTGCCGCGACTGGCGCTGGTGGACCCCGGCCTGACCGATGGCTGCCCGCGGGCGATCACGCTGGCCTCGGGGCTGGATGCACTGACGCAGGTGATCGAACCCTATGTCTGCACCCGCGCCAACCCGCTGACCGATGCGCTGTGCGCCGATGCCATTCCGCGCGCGCTTGCCGCCTTGCAGGCGCTGATGCAGACAGAGACCCCCGCCGCGCGCGACGAGATGGCCTGGGTCAGCCTGTGCGGCGGCCTTGCACTGGCCAATGCGGGCCTGGGCGCGGTGCACGGGCTGGCGGGGCCGCTGGGCGGGCTGTCGGGCGCCCCGCATGGCGCGATCTGCGGCGCGCTTCTGCCCGGCGTGCTCTTGGCGAACCGCCGTGCCGCCACCGGACCCGCCGCCGCGCGGCTTGATCGGGTGGCGGGCTGGATCGCCGCGGCATTCGGCACGGCCCCCGGGATGGAGGCGGCCGTCGCAGGGCTGTCGGCCTGGGCGCGGGCGGCGGGGCTGCGCCCGCTGGCCGACCTTGGCGTGACGGCGGATCACCGGGCCGCGGCGGCGCTGGCTGCGGCCGCGTCATCCTCGATGAAGGCCAACCCGGTGGCGCTGTCGGCGGCAGATCTGGACGCGGTGATGGCCGCTGCCTGACCGCCACGGGCCCGCGGGCTTTGCGCGGTATCCGCGCGCCAGATCGGCACATCCGCTTGACATCGCCCCCCTTCGCAGCCGACCACGGGGGCAGGTGACAAGGAGTGCTGTCGTGGCTGCCCAAAAGACCATCCTGCGGGCCCTTTCGGGCGAAACTCTGCCGGTTCCGCCGGTCTGGCTGATGCGGCAGGCGGGGCGCTACCTGCCCGAATATCGCGCCACCCGCGCGCAGGCGGGCGATTTCCTGTCGCTTTGCTACACGCCGGAACTGGCGGCCGAGGTGACCTTGCAGCCGATCCGCCGCTATGGCTTCGACGCGGCGATCCTGTTTGCCGACATCCTGCTGATCGCCCAGGCGCTGGGCGCCGACCTGTGGTTCGCCCAGGGCGAGGGGCCGCGCCTGTCCACAGTGACCGGCCCCGCCGATCTGGCCCGGCTGAAACCCGCGGGCGCGATTCACACGACGCTGTCCCCCGTCTATGACACGGTGCGCATCCTGACGGGCGCGCTGCCTGCCGAGACCACGCTCATCGGTTTTGCCGGGGCGCCCTGGACGGTGGCAAGCTACATGATCGCCGGGCGCGGCACGCCCGATCAGGGCCCGGCGCATGCGCTGATGCAGGCCGACCCGGCAACCTTCGACGCCCTGATCGCGCTGCTGACAGAGGCGACGGTGGAATATCTCTCGGCCCAGATCGCGGCGGGGGCCGAGGTGGTGAAGCTGTTCGACAGCTGGGCGGGCTCGCTCAAGGGTGCGGCCTTCGCGCGCTACGCGGTTGAGCCCACGCGCCAGATCATCGCCGCCTTGAAGGCCCGCCACCCGGGCATCCCGGTCATCGCCTTCCCGCGCGAGGCGGGGCAGGGCTACATCGGCTTTGCCCGCGCCACCGATGCCGATTGCGTGGCGCTGGACAATTCGGTGTCGGCGGACTGGGCGGCGGCCAACGTGCAGGTCGACGGCTGCGTGCAGGGCAACCTGGCGCCGGGGCACATGGTCACCGGCGGCCCCGCGCTGGTCGAAGAGGCGCAGCGGATCGTGCGCGCCTTCTCGCACGGGCCGCATATCTTCAACCTGGGCCACGGCATCACCCCCGAGGCCGACCCCGCCAACGTGGACCTGCTGCTGAAGGCGATCCGCGGCTAGGGCAGCAGGCGCACCTGCACCGCGGCCGAATGCCCCGCGGCGTCGATCACCGACAGGTGGACGAAGCCGGGGCCCGGCATCGCCAGCACCTGCTGCCGGTCGCGGCTGGCGGTGGCCAGGGGCAGGCCGTCGGCCAGCCAGGTGAATGGCGGGCGGCCGTTCTGCACCTTCACCAGCAGCGCGCCCCCCGCCAGTTCCACCTCGGCCCCGTCGGGCGGAAAGGCCACCTGCGGCGCGTCGGGCGCGGGCAGGAAGGCGGCGTCGCGGCTGCGGAAACGTTGCAGCGGCGGCGGCAGTTCGGCATTCGACACGGTCAGCGTGGCGGGCGGCGGCGGGGGCAGGGGGGCCAGCACCGGCCGGATGCGCCCGAAGGCCTCGAACAGCACCGGCGCGGCCAGATCGCCCCCGAAGGCGCCGGGCACCGGAGTGCCGTCGGCATGGCCCATCCAGACCCCCACCACGTCGCTGCCGTCAAAGCCCACCGCCCAGGCGTCGCGGTGGCCGTAGCTGGTGCCGGTCTTGTAGGCCAGCCGGTTCGCAGGCTGCCCCGGCGGCGGCGCCAGGCCCGACAGGATGTCGCCCACCTCCCAGGCTGCCACCGCCGACATCACTCGCGTGCCCGGCGGCCGCGGCAGATCGGGGTCGACCGTCAGCGGCAGCGCCACCCCGCCGCGCGCGATGGCGGCGTAAAGCTGCACCAGATCCTGCAGATCCACCCCCACCCCCCCCAGCGCCACCGCAAGCCCCGGCTGCCCGCCGGGCAGCACGGCCTTCACCCCGGCACGCGCCAGCCCCGCCATCAGGTTCGCCGGGCCGATCGCATCGGTCAGCAGGACCGCGGGGATGTTCAGCGACAGTTGCAGCGCCTCGCGCAGGCGGACGGTGCCGCGATACTGGTGGTCGAAGTTCTGCGGCGCATAGCCGTCGAAATTCACCGGCCGGTCGTCGATCAGCGTCTCGGGATGGGCCAGCCCCTCGTCGAAGGCCAGCCCGTAGATCAGCGGCTTCAGGGTCGATCCGGGCGAGCGCAGCGCCTGCGTCATGTCGACGAAGCCCTGCCGGTGGTCGGCGGCATAGGCGGCCGAGCCCACCTCGGCCAGGATCTCGCCCGAGCGGTGGTCGGCCACCACGATCGCGACCTGCAACCGCGCGCCAGCCCGGGCCACGGCGGCGGCGGCCAGATCCTCCATCCGCGCCTGAAGCCCGGCGTCGATGGTGGTGCGGATCACGGTCTGCCCCGGCGCGGCCAGGCGCAGCCTGTCGGCCAGGTGGGGCGCAAGCTGCGGGAAGGGGGTGCGGCGGGTCGGAACAGGCTCTGTTCCGGCGGAATCGGCATCGGCGGGGCGCAGCACATGGGCCGCCACCAGCCGCGCCAGCACCCGCGCACGGGCTGCTTTCGCCACGGCGGGGGCGCGATCGGGGCGCCGGGTTTCCGGCGATTGCGGCAGCGCCACCAGCAGCGCCGCCTCGGCCGCCGTCAGCCGCCGCGGCTCTTTCCCGAAATAGGCCAGCGTCGCCGCACGCACCCCTTCGAGGTTCCCGCCGAATGGCGCGATCTGAAGGTAAAGCGACAGGATCTGCGCCTTGGTCAGCCGCCGTTCCAGCGCCAGCGCCAGCCGGATCTGGCGGATCTTGCCCCCCAGATGCCCGGTGCCGCTGTCTTCCAGCAGCCGGGCGACCTGCATCGTCAGGGTGGACCCGCCCGAGACGACATGCCCCGCCAGCACCGCCTGCCCCGCCGCCCGGATCAGCGCGTGCAGATCCACCCCGCCGTGGCTGTAGAAGCGCCGGTCTTCATAGCCCACCAGCATCGCCAGATAGCGCGGGTCCACCGCGCCGGGGTCCACCCCCGGCCGCCAGATCCCGCTGTCCACGGTGAAGGCGCGCAGGATCGTGCCGTCGCGCGCCAGAACCTCGGCCGAGATGGCGGGCGCAAGCGGGGGGATCACGGTGGCCGCCACCCAGCCGTCGAACCCGTCGCGCGCCACCGCGCCCAGCCAGAGCGCCAGCGCCGCCCCGACAAGGGCGCGCGCCGCCCTCACGGCGTCACCGTCACCGTCTCGGTCGCGCCCTGCGCGCGCATCTCGGGGCGGTACATGTCCTCGACGCTGGCGGCGGGGTGGCGGAAGCGGCCGGGCGAGACCGCGCGGACCACATAGGCCAGGCGGAACGGGTCTGCCCCGCTCTGGTCCACGGCGGCCAGGAAGCGGTCCTGCCGGAACTCGACATGCGCGACACGGGTCGTGTCGCCGGTGTCGTCGCCCCCCGCGGCCAGCGCGTCGAGCCAGTCGAAGGCGCCGAGGTCAGCCGACGAGATCAGGTTCGGGTCGTCGATCTCGAACCCGGCAGGCAGCGGGTCGGTGACCATCAGCCGCGCGGTGGCGTCGTCGAACGGCGTGATCTCCAGCACCGTCATCAGCCGGGTGCCGGACGCCACCCGGGCGATGTCGGCGGGCTTGCCATCCATCGTGTAGTAGCTGCGCTTGATCGCATAGCCGGTGCCGCCCGCCTTGTCCGGCACCTGCGGCACGCCGAAGGTGGTCAGCGTCAGCGTGGCCGCGGCGGCCGAGCCGTTCCGGATCGCAAGGCTCTGGCCCGCCACCGTCTGGTCATCGACCACATGCACCAGCGGCCCCGCCACCGGCTGGCCGTTCACGGTGAAGCCCTGCGCCCCGGCCCGGTCGATCAGCGCGTGGGTGGCCAGCAGCGTCCAGACCTCTTCCTGCGTCGACAGGCCTGGTCCGCCCGTGGCGCCCGCAACCCGGTCGGCCAGCGCGCCGGTGTCCACCGCCATGCTGCCCGCGCCCTGCGCCAGTGCCAGCACCGCCGCCGCATCGCGCCGAGTGGTGCCGAAATCGATCCGCGTCAGCCGCTCTGCCGCGGGGTCCGGCGGCGCGGCAAGCTGGCGTGCGGCCTGGCGGAACATCGCATCGGCCCGCGTCTGGTCGCCATAGGCCGCCAGCGCCGCGCCCAGTTGCGCCGAGGCCAGCGGTGTGTCGAAGGCCGCGGCCTTCACATCGGCATAGTAGCGCAGATCACCGATGGCCGCCGCCCCCTCGCGCGCCAGCACCATCAGCGCATAGGCATAGGGGCTGCCGCCGGTGTCGAAATCGGGCGCCGCATTGATCTGGTTGCGCAGGTTGTCCAGCGCCATGCGGAAGGCCACATCCGGCACCGTGATCCCCTGCGCCCGCGCCCGGCTGAGGAAATCGGTCACATAGGCATCCAGCCACAGATCGCCCGATCCCGGGGCCCAGAGCCCGAACGAGCCGGTGTCGGACTGGTTCGCAAGGATCGCGGTCACCGCCTGATCCACCCGGTCCTGCAACTGCGCCCGCGTGCCAAGGCCCATCGCTGTCGCCACCTGATCGAAGTAAAGCAGCGGCATCGCCTTCGAAGTGATCTGTTCGGTGCAGCCGTAGGGATAGCGGTCAAGCGCGGCCAGAAGCCCCGGCGCGTTGAAGCGCGCGACCGGCCCCACCGCGATGGTGGCCTGCCCGGTGCCCGGCACCATTCCGTCGAACACCGCCCTGTCGAAGGTGAAGGTCTTGCCCGCGGTCAGATCGAACCGGCTGACCCGCTCTACCGCGGGGTCCAGCGCCTCGACCGGGATCGACAGCGTCTTTGTCAGCCGCTTGCCGTCGGGCGTGGTCAACGCCACGTCGATGGTCTGCACCCCTGCCGCCGTGGCGGTGATCGGCACGGTCACCACCTGCCTGGCCTGCGGCGCAAGGTCCACCGCCGCGGGCGCCGCCCCCAGCGTCAGCCCGGCCGAGGTGACATTCAGCCCCATGTGCCCGGCAGGCCCCTTGGCGTGAATGATCTCCAGCATCAGCCGACTGCTGTCGCCGGGCGCCATGAAGCGCGGCAGGGTCGCCATCACCACCACCGGATCGCGCACCAGCACGTCGGCGCTGGCCTGGCCCACCCCTGTCCTTGACCAGACCACGGCCATCACCTTCACCGTGCCGTTGAAGGCGGGCAGGCCGAAACGGGCATGTGCCAGCCCGTCGGGCCCCACCTGCACCACACCCGAGAAGAAAGCCACCAGCTTTTCGGTGGGCGGCGGCGCCTGCAGCCGGGCGCCCGCGCCCGAATCGCCGCCCGAGCGCACGGTGCCCATGGCCCCGTTCAGCCCGTCGATCAGCCGCCCGTACAGGTCGCGGATGCCGACCCCCAGCTTGCGCTGGCCGAAGTAGTGGTCGGACGGGTCGGGGGGCGTGTAGGCTGTCAGGTTCAGGATGCCCACATCGACCGCGGCGATGGTGGCATAGACCGTCTCGCCGGGCCGTGCGCCGTCGACCTTCACCGCCACGTCCAGCGGCCCGCGCGGGTCGGCCTCGGCGGGGGCCAGAACCTGCGCGGTCAACTGCCGGTCGCCCGGGTCGACCTTGGCATAGGCCAGCCCCAGCGCACGGGCCGGGTTGTGGCCCCGCGCCGCGTCCATCGGGCTGATGACCTGCACCGTCACATAGGCGCCGGGCCCCCAATCGGCGGTCACCGGCACGGCGATCATGCTCTCGCCCGCCGTCACCTCGGCCACCTGCCGCGACACCAGCCGGTTCGACAGGACCGAGATCATCGCCGTGCCCGCGACCCGCGGCACAACCCGCAGCATCGCGGTCTCGCCCGGCTTGTAGGCGGGCTTGTCCAGCGACATCTCCAGCGTGTCGGGCGTTGCCGAGGCATCGGCCGGGGCATACCAGCCCGCGTAGAAGCGGACCGAGGCCGAGGCCGGGGCACCCCCGACGCCATCCACCCGCAGTTCGTATTCGCCCCATGTCACCCCGGCCGCGATGGCCGCGGGCCCGGCCGCCGTCAGGTCGGCATCGCCTTCCGCCACCCGGGCGCGGGTCGTCATGGGCGTCCAGTCCCAGTTCCCGTATTGCTGGAACCACTGGTAGCGCGTCTCGATCCGGTTCAGCACCCAGTGCGCCTTCAGCGCTGCGGCCTTGCCGTCAGGCCCTACCGCGGTCAGGTCGAAGCGGGCCTTGCCGTTTTCGGCCACCACGTCGGAAAAGAGCGGCTTGATCCCGATCACCGGGGCGGCGGGCGCCAGCGTCCTGGTGATCTGCCGTTCGACTGGCCGGCCTGAGCCTTCGGCCACCCGCACCGTCGCCGTCATCTGAAGCGGGCGGGCGGGGTCATCGACCTGCGGCAGCGTCGCATCCAGCGTCAGCTTGCCCTGCGCGTCGGTTCGCGCGCCTTCGGGCAGCGGTGCCACGCTGGGCGAGAAGGGCTGGTCATACCGGCCGAAGCTGTAGCCCGGAAACCCGTCGAGCCGGTCCACGGCGCCGATCTTCACCTCGCCCGACACCGCAAGATCCGCCCCCGGCGCGCCGAACAGATAGGTTGCCGCGATCTGCAACGGGGGCGCGTCGGTCAGGTGTACCGGGGCATCGGGCAGCGTCAGGGTAACGTCGATCCGCTCGGGAAGGAAATCCGCCACCAGAAACCCGGTCGAGGCCAGCGGATCGCCGTTCGGATCGGCGTAGAGATCAAGCTTCCAGCGCCCCCGCGGCGCCGATGCGGCAAGCGGCAGGTCGAACGCCCGCCCGCCCGCGCCTGCGTCCTGCGCCAGCGTGCGGGAGTATTCCACCCCGTCGGGCCGTGTCAGCCGCGCGGTCAGCGGCAGCCCGTCGATCGCGCCCGCGTCGCCGTTGCGGGCCAGCGCGGTCACATGCACGGTCTCGCCCGCGCGATAGGCGCCGCGATCGGTCGCCACGAAGAGATCCACCGGGGGCGCGGCCTCGTGCCCGGTCACGCCGCGGTCGGACAGGTCGAATTCGGGATCGGTCAGCGACAGGAAGCCGAAATCGTCCTGCCCCTCGGTCACCGTCACCAGCCCCGGCGCGGCGCCGCCGGTGCCGCGCGTCAGCCCGGCGGGGAAATCGGCATAGCCCTGCTCGTCGGTGGTGGCCGTGCCCAGCACCCGGTTCGACTGGCTGACCAGCGCGACCGTCACCCCCGCCTTGGCCGCGGTGGTCGAAAGGCTGCGCACCGCCACATGCAGCCCGTCCACCCCCGACAGCGTGGTGATCCCCAGATCCGAGATCACGAACCACTGGGTGGCCGGTGGCACGTCATAGGGGTCCTTGCCCGGCACCGCGGCGGTCAGCGCATAGATGCCGACCGGAAGGCTCTGCATCGCGGCGTCCAGCGGCAGGCGGGTCAGCACGTCGCGGTTGACCTCCATCGCCACGTCGGCCTGACCTTTCCACACGGTTTCCCCGATCTCGGTGGCGAAGCGGCGGGTGTCATAGGCCGACAGCGGGCGGCCGAAATAGTCGTTCTGGATCGCCCGCAGGATGTTGCGGTCGCTGATCCGGGCCAGCGTCAGATCGACCGTCTTGACGTTCACCGTATCGACCGGGATCGCCGCCACCCCGGATTTCGGCAGCACATAGGCCCGCCCCGGAAAGCTGACGGCGGGCGACCGGTCGCGGACGTAGAGCGTGATCGTCACCGGCTTGGCAAGCCGCTCGCCATCCGCGGCCGGCAGCCCCGCACGGAAGGTCAGCGCATAGCGCTGCCCGTGATCGACGCCGCCGATGCACAGTTGGCTGCCCTCGGCCTCGACCGAAAGGCCGGGCTGGGGAAGCTGCACGAAGGGCGCGTAATCCACTCCCGTCCTGACCAGATCCGACGAGAACACCGCACAGATCCGCGGGCGGGCGCTGTCGGACTCGACCTGCTGGTCGGTGATGTGGAATCCATACTGGCCGATCGCGGTGTCAAGCATCGCCGCGGTCTCGTCGCGGGGGGATACGGCCTGCGCGAGCTTCAGCGCCGGGATCATGTCGCGCCCGCGCCCCGCAGCCTCGAGCGCCTGGGCCATCCGCACCAGCGCGCTGGCCCGCAGCCCCGCCGCCTCTGCCCGCAGATAGCCGTTCACCGCGGCCGACACCGCCTGCGCGCGCAGAACGTCGGGCGAGGTCGCACGGCTGTCGGCGGCGGCAAGGTCCAGCAGCCGCGAAAACTCGACCCACTGGTCCGCCGCATCGCTTTGCGCCACGGCGGCGCCCTCGGCCTCGGCCGCGCGGGCGGGGTTGCCCGCTGCCGCGGCGGCCCGCGCCTGGGCCAGAAGCTGGTCTTGCGGGGTACCGGGCGTGGCATAGGTCAGGCCCTGCGCCGCGGCCTGGGCCTGGGCGGCGCCGAAATCCGCGGCGGTCAGGAAGGAAAGCTCGGCCTGCCGCTGACTGGCGCGGGCCAGATCGGCGCGCGATGCCTCGACCACCACCCCCGACAGCGCGCCCGCATAGGGTGCGGGCTTGCCCGGCGTGCCCTTCGGAAAACACGACCCCGCCCGCGTGTTGAAGGTCAGCGCGTGGCAGGCGCTGTCGGACAGGCAGGCGCGCAGGCAGGCCTCGGCGGTGGTGTCGAAGAGGGTCCGCAGATCGCCGCCGGGCAGATCGACCCCGCTGGTGAACACGGCCCGGCGGTCGGGAACGGGGGCGTTCTGCGCCGTGGCCGGCAGGGCCGCCAGAACCGCAAGCAGACTGAAGGCCGCCAGACTCCGGCGCATCGCACATCTCCCACGACAGATGGGCGGATGGTCGCACGCGCCCCGCAGACTTGGCAACATCTGCCGCATCTGTCGCCCGTTAAGGGGCCGTTCACTTCGCTGGGCGAAGGTCCGCGGGAAACGGCGGAGAATCGCGATGACGCTGGCAGAGAAACTGGCCCAGGAACGCCGCGCCCGGCTGGCAGCCGAGCGGATGCTGGAACACAAGCAGCGCGAACTGTTCGCGGCCAACGAAAAGCTGGCGCTGCATGCCCGCGCATTGTCCAACCAGATCGTCGAACAGCGCCAGGCCGTGCGCAGCGCGCTGTCGGAAGCCGAGACGCTGAAGGGCCAGAACAGCCGCTACCTGTCGGATCTGGACCGCGCCCATACCGCCGCGGTGATGGCCGAACGCCGGCTGTGGGATTCGATCGAAACCATCCGCGACGGGTTTGCGGTGTTCGACGCGCAGGGGCGGCTTGTGGCGGCCAACCGGGCCTATCTGGTGGCGTTTTCGGATTTTCCCCAGGTGAAGCCGGGCATCGCCTATGAAGAGATCCTGCGGCTGAGCCATTCCGCCGCGCTTGTGGACACCGGCGGCCGCCCGGAAGACGACTGGGTGGCCGCCATGCTGGCCCGCTGGGATCAGCATCCGGTGGAACCGATGGTGATCCGGTTTGCCAGCGGCGCCTATGTCAAGCTGATCGACCGGCGCGCCCGTGACGGCGACATGGTCTCGCTGGCGCTGAACATCACCGAGACGATCTCGCGCGAGGCCGCGCTGCGCGAGGCGCAGGAACGGGCCGAGGCCGCCAACCGCGCCAAGTCGGCCTTCCTTGCCAACATGAGCCACGAGATCCGCACGCCCATGAACGGCGTCGTGGGGATGGCCGAACTGCTGTGCGACACGGCGCTGTCGGAAGAACAGCGGCTTTACGCCGAAACGATCAAGTCGTCGGGCGAGGCGCTGCTGGTGATCATCAACGACGTGCTGGACTATTCCAAGATCGAGGCCGGCAAGCTCTTGCTGCATCCCGAACCCTTCGATCTGGAACGTTGCATCCACGAGATCGCGATGCTGATGCAGCCCGTGGTGCAGGAAAAGCGGATCGACCTGCTGATCGATTTCGACCTGTTCCTGCCCACCCGGTTCCTGGGCGACCCCGGCCGTGTCCGCCAGGTGCTGACCAACCTGATCGGCAACGCGGTGAAGTTCACCGACCGCGGCCAGGTGCTGATCCGCGTTGTCGGCTTCGAGGCCGGGCCGGGTCGGCATGAGCTGCATGTGACGGTGGAAGATACCGGGGTCGGCATCGCGCCCGAGAATCTGAGCCACATCTTCGGCGAGTTCAACCAGGTCGAGGACCAGACGAACCGCCGGTTCGAGGGCACCGGGCTTGGCCTTGCCATCTCGCGTCGGCTGGTCGAGCGGATGGGGGGCACGATCTGGGTGGAATCGGATCTGGGGCAGGGGTCGTGCTTCGGGTTCGAGATCGTCCTGCCGGTGGCCGAGGAGCCCGGCGTCCCCGCGGCGGCCCCCATCGCCCTGCGTCACGCGCTGGTGGTCGACGACCAGCTTACCAACCGCCGCATCCTGGAACGCCAGCTGCAAACCTACGGGCTTGAGGTGACGCTCTGCCGCTCTGGCGCCGAGGCGCTGGAGGCCGTGGCGCAGGGCCCCGCCTTCGACGTGGTGCTGACCGACCACAACATGCCCGACATGGATGGCCCGGCGCTGGCCCGCGCCCTGCGCGCGCAGGGGCAGACGGTGCCGATCCTGCTGCTCAGCTCGCACCCCGGCCCGGTGCGCGACGATCCCGACGCCCGCGCCGATCTGACCGCGATCCTGCAGAAGCCGGTGTTGCGGCGCGACCTGTTCGTGCAACTGCAATCGTTGACGCGCGCGCCGCCCGCCGCCCCGCAGGCCAGCCGCGCGATGCGCGTCCTGACGGCCGAAGACAACCGCACCAACCAGCTTGTCTTCCGCAAGATGACCCGCGATCTGGATATCGAGCTGGCCTTCGCCGCCGACGGGCGCGAGGCGGTGGATCTGTTCGAAAGCTTCCGCCCCGACCTGATCTTCATGGACATCTCGATGCCCGGCATGGATGGGCGCGACGCCGCCCGCAGCATCCGCGCCCTTGAGGCGGCAGGGGGCGGCCATGTGCCCATCGTCGCGCTGACCGCCCATGCGATGGAGGGCGACGCCGAAAGCATCCTGGCTGCGGGGATCGACCGCTACATGACAAAGCCCTTGCGCCGCGCCGCCATCATCGGGGAAATCGCCGCCCATTGCCCGCCCGGCGCCCGTCCGGTGCAGGCGGGCGCCGACATCGAGGCCGCCTGAGCCGACGCCGCACCGGTGCCCGTGGCGCGGGGGCGATGCGGCCCTGTCCGGCCGCGGTCGCAGACCGCCGTTGGCGATCCCGCGGTCAGGCCTGCCGCACGAAGACCCGCCGCGTGGCGTCCGATTGCGCGGGGTCGATCCGGTAGCCGCCCGCGGTGAAGCCGTCGATGTCGCGCGGGTCGGTCAGGCGCTGTTCCAGGATGAACCGCGCCATCGCCCCGCGCGCCTTCTTGGCCCAGAAGCTGACCACCGCCTGTGTGCCGCCGCGCGCCTCGAGAAACACCGGCGTCACCACCTTCAGCCGCAGGGCCGGGCGGTCGGCCGCGCTGAAATACTCGACCGACGCGCAGTTGACGAGCGTGTCGGTTCCCAGCGCCTCGGCCTCGGCATTCAGCCGCGCGGCGATCCGGTCGCCCCACCAGTCGTAAAGGCTTGTCCCCCGCGGCGTGGCCAGGCGGCTGCCCATTTCCAGCCGGTAGGGCTGGATCGCGTCAAGCGGTCGCAGAAGGCCGTAAAGCCCCGACAGGATGCGCAGCCGGTCCTGCCCCCAGCGCAGCGCGTCGGGATCGAGCGTGTGCGCCTCCAGCCCGGTATAGGTGTCGCCCGCAAAGCCGAAGGCGGCCGGGCGCAGCGCCGCGGGCGCGGGGTCGGCGGCAAAGGCGGCGAAACGGTCGCGGTTGAGCCGCGCCAGATCCTCGCTGATCCCCATCAGGCGGCGCAGTTCGGCCACCCCCAGCCCGCGCGCCACCTGCGCCAGTTCGACCGCCTGATCGGCGAAGACCGGCGTCGTTGTCGCAACGGGCACCTCGGCCCAGTCAAGCCGCTTGGCGGGCGAAATCACCACAAGCACGGGGTTCCTCCTATTTCTGCGTCGGATGTGGCGCGGCGGGGCGCGCTGTCCAGCCCTCAGCCGTCATCCAGTGCGGCCAGAAAGGCCGACCCGAACCGTTCCGCCCGCCGTTCGCCCAGAATCCGCCCCAGCGCGTCAAGATCGCGCGGGCGCAGTTCGGCCACCCGCGCCAGAAGCGCGGCCGAACAGGTCAGCGGCTTTTCGGTGCCATCGGCCCCCCGCAAGAGGTCGGCCTGCACCGCCAGCAGCCGGTCGTAAAGCGTGCCCTCGGCCCGCCCGGCCAGCCGCCGCCGCGCGGGGTGCAGCGGGTCCGGAGGCGCGCCGGTGATGACCGCAAGGAAGGTTGCGCCATAGCTCTCCAGCTTCTTCGCGCCGATCCCGGTGATCTGGGCCATCTCGTCCAGCGTCGCGGGGCGGCGTTCGGCCATCTCGATCAGCGTGCGGTCGGGGAAGATGACATAGGCGGGCACCCGTTGCGCCTCTGCCAGCGCGCGCCGCTTGGCCTTCAGCGCCGACAGAAGCGGCGCGTCCTCCTCGGCCACCAGCGTCTTGACGACCGGGCGCGCCTTGGCCTGCACCGTGTCGCGCCGCAGGTGGATCGCCGCTTCGCCCCGCAGGATCGGGCGCGCGGCGTCGGTCATGCGCAGCGCGCCGTGGCGTTCGGGGTCGGGCCGCATCAGGTCGCGCCCCATCATCTGCCGGAACACCGCCTGCCACACGGCCTTGGGCAGGTCGCGGCCCACGCCGAAGGTGGGCAGCGCATCATGGCCGCGCTGGCGGATCTTGTCGGTCTCCTGCCCGGTCAGGATGTCGATCAGATGCCCCGCGCCGAAGTTTTCGCCCGTGCGCAGCGCCGCCGACAGCGCCTTGCGCACCGCCTCGGTGGCGTCGAAGGTCTCGGGGGGGGCATCGCAGAGGTCGCAGGCGCCGCAAGGCGCCGAGGTCTCGCCGAAATAGCCCAGCAGCACCTGCCGCCGACAGCCTACCGCCTCGGCCAGACCCAGAAGCGCGTTCAGCCGCGCATGGTCGGCGGCCTTGCGGTCGGGCGGGGCCAGCCCCTCGTCGATCTGGGTGCGGCGCAGGCGGATATCCTCGGGGCCGTAAAGCGTCAGGGTTTCGGCAGGCGCGCCGTCGCGCCCGGCGCGGCCGATCTCCTGGTAATAGGCCTCGATCGATTTCGGCAGGTCGGCATGGGCAACCCAGCGGATGTCGGGCTTGTCGATGCCCATGCCAAAGGCGACCGTCGCTGCCACTATGAGACCGTCTTCCTGCTGAAACCGTGTCTCTGCCAGCCTGCGGTCATCTGCCTCCATCCCGCCGTGATAATGGATCGCGGGCAGGCCCGTCTCGCCCAGGGCCTGCGCAAGCCCTTCGGTCTTGGATCGTGTGGCGCAGTAGACGATGCCCGACTGCCCCCGCCGCGCGATGGCGAAATCAAGGATCTGCCGCCGCGGCTGGTCCTTGACCCCGAAGGCCAGGTGGATGTTCGGCCGGTCGAAGCCGCGCAGGAAGGTGGCCGGCGCCGCCCCGTCGAACAGCCGGGTGACGATTTCGGCCCGGGTTTCTGCATCGGCGGTGGCGGTGAAGGCGGCCAGCGGCACGCCCAGCGCGCGGCGCAGTTCGCCGATCTTCAGGTAATCGGGGCGGAAATCGTGGCCCCACTGGCTGACGCAATGCGCCTCGTCCACCGCGATCAG
>DAIEJF010000077.1 GCA_027351005.1 Paracoccaceae bacterium
TCGACCAGGCGGCCCTTCATGTAGTCGATGGCGGCCACCGCGCCGCCCATCGCGTCGATCTGCGCCAGTTCGGCCCGCGCGCCGTCCTTCAGGGCCTCGACCCGGCGCGCCACGGCGGGGTTGCCGTCGAACAGGTCGTCATATTCCAGCAGGTCGGTTTCATAGGCCAGGATCTGCTGCATCCGCAGCGACAATTGCTGGTCCCAGGGCCGCGGCAGCCCCAACGCCTCGTTCCAGGCGGGCAGTTGCACTGCGCGGGCACGGGCGTTTTTCGAGAGTGTGACCGCCAGCATCTCGATCAGGATGCGATAGACGTTGTTTTCCGGCTGCTGCTCGGTCAGGCCGAGGCTGTTCACCTGCACCCCGTAGCGGAAGCGGCGGTACCGTTCGTCGGCGATGCCGTAGCGGTCGCGGCACAACTCGTCCCAGAGTTCGGTGAAGGCGCGCATCTTGCACATCTCGGTCACGAAGCGGATGCCGGCGTTCACGAAGAAGCTGATGCGGCCGACCATCGCGGGGAACGCCGCAGTCGGCACCTTCGCGCGTAGGTCGTCCAGCACCGCGCAGGCGGTGGCCAGCGCGAAGGCCAGTTCCTGTTCCGGTGTCGCACCCGCTTCCTGCAGGTGATAGGAACAGACGTTCATCGGGTTCCATTTCGGCAGGTGTTCTGCCGTGTAGGCCGCGACATCCGTGATCAGCCGCAGCGACGGCTTCGGCGGGCAGATGTAGGTGCCCCGGCTGAGGTATTCCTTGATGATGTCGTTCTGCACCGTGCCCTGAAGCGCCGCGACATCGGCCCCCTGTTCCTCGGCCACCGTGATGTAAAGCGCCAGAAGCCAGGGGGCGGTGGCGTTGATCGTCATCGAGGTGTTCATCTGCTCCAGCGGGATGCCTGCGAACAGCGCGCGCATGTCGCCCAGATGGCCGACCGGCACGCCGACCTTGCCCACCTCGCCCCTGGCGCGGGGGTCATCGGAATCGTAGCCGGTCTGCGTCGGCAGGTCGAAGGCCACCGAAAGCCCTGTCTGCCCCTTGGCCAGGTTTGTGCGGTAAAGCGCGTTCGAGGCCGCGGCGGTGGAGTGGCCGGCATAGGTGCGAAACAGCCAGGGCTTGTCTTTCGCGGTCATCTTTGCCTCGTGCGTAACAATATTGCCATTATGGCTACATATGAAAAATAATATGTCTCGTCAATTCGCCGCGTCGCGGCGCAGCGCTCGGGGGTCATGGCCCTTGATTTTCCTTTACAATTTGTCCAGCCTGAAGTCGTGACGTCATAAAATTACAAAATAGCAGTTTGAAACGTTGCAAAGTTTCTATCTAAAATGTATCCAGTGCCTGTGAGCCGCCCCGATTCTGCGCCGCGGCACCGATGGATGGAGATGATGATGGCCCTCGACACCGCCCCCGGCATCGTTCCCTACACCGCCCCGGTGAAGGACCTCTATGACCTGGGCGAGATGCCGCCGCTGGGGCATGTGCCCGCGAAGATGTACGCTTGGGCCATCCGGCGCGAGCGGCATGGCGAGCCCGACACCGCGATGCAGGTCGAAGTGGTCGACACCTGGAAGATCGACAGCCACGAGGTTCTGGTGCTCGTGATGGCGGCGGGGGTGAACTACAACGGCGTCTGGGCGGCGCTGGGCCAACCCATCAGCCCGTTCGACGGCCACAAGGCGCCCTATCACATCGCGGGGTCCGATGCTTCGGGCATCGTCTGGGCGGTGGGTGACAAGGTGAAGCGGTGGAAGGTCGGCGACGAGGTCGTGATTCACTGCAACCAGGACGACGGCGACGACGAGGAATGCAACGGCGGCGATCCGATGTTCTCTCCGTCGCAGCGGATCTGGGGCTACGAGACGCCCGACGGTTCCTTCGCGCAGTTCACCCGGGTCCAGGCGCAGCAGCTTATGCCGCGTCCGCGCCATCTGACCTGGGAGGAAAGCGCCTGCTACACGCTGACGCTGGCCACCGCCTACCGGATGCTGTTCGGCCACAAGCCGCATGTGCTGAACCCCGGCGACAACGTGCTGGTCTGGGGCGCTTCGGGCGGGCTTGGCTCCTACGCCATCCAGCTTATCAACACGGCGGGCGCGAATGCGATCGGCGTCATCTCGGAAGAAGACAAGCGGGACTTCGTGCTGGGTCTTGGTGCCAAGGGGGTCATCAACCGGAAGGAGTTCAACTGCTGGGGCCAGATGCCAACGGTGAATACGCCGGAATACAAGACCTGGCTGAACGAGGCGCGCAAGTTCGGCAAGGCGATCTGGGACATCACCGGCAAGGGCGTGAATGTCGACATGGTGTTCGAACATCCCGGCGAATCGACCTTCCCGGTGTCGGTGCTTCTGGTGAAACGCGGCGGGATGGTGGTGATCTGCGCGGGGACGACGGGCTATAACCTGACACTCGACGCCCGTTATCTGTGGATGCACCAGAAGCGGGTCCAGGGCAGCCACTTTGCCAACCTCAAGCAGGCCAGCGCCGCCAACAGGCTGATGGTGGAACGGCGGCTGGACCCGGCGATGTCCGAAGTCTTCCCCTGGGCCGAGATTCCGGCGGCGCACATGAAGATGCGCCGCAACCAGCACAAGCCGGGCAACATGGCCGTTCTGGTGCAGGCGCCGCGCGCCGGATTGCGTACGTTCGAGGACGTGCTGGAAGCAAGCCGCGGATTTTGAGGTGTATCGTTGCGGCCGAAGAAACGATTCC
>DAIEJF010000081.1 GCA_027351005.1 Paracoccaceae bacterium
GAGGTTGGGGATGACGATCAGGGTCACGGTCTGGGGAGAGAACGTTCACGAGCGCAAGAACGCGGTGGTGGCGGGCATCTACCCCAAGGGGATGCACAGTTGCATCGCCGACGCGCTGAACGCGGCGGGGGGGATCGCGGCCACGACCGCCACGCTGCAAGAGCCCGACCACGGGATGACGGCGGAACGGCTGGCGGCCACCGACGTCCTGATCTGGTGGGGCCACGCCGCGCATGGCGAGGTGCAGGACGCCGTGGTGGAACGGGTCTGCGACGCGGTCTGGGGCGGGATGGGGGCGATCTTCCTGCACTCGGCGCATTTCTCGAAACCGTTCAAGCGGCTGATGGGCGCGCCCTGCAACCTGACCTGGCGCGAGGCGGGCGAGCGCGAGCGGCTGTGGCTGACCAGCCGGAACCACCCGATCGCCGCGGGATTGCCGGATCATTTCGAACTGGAACACGAAGAGATGTATGGCGAGCCCTTCGGCGTGCCCGAGCCGCTGGAAACCGTCTTCGTCAGTTGGTTCCAGGGTGGCGAGGTGTTCCGTTCGGGCCTGACCTACAAGCGCGGCGCGGGCAATGTCTTTTACTTCCGCCCGGGGCACGAAACCTATCCGACCTATCACGACGCCAATGTGCAGCGCGTGATCGCCAATGCCGTCCGCTGGGCGCACAACCCCGCCGCGCGGATCGCGGACCCCAACGCCGCGCCCAACGTGCCGGTCGATCACGCGCCCGAAACGATCGAGGAACGCGGCCCCCGCCTGCATCACGCAGGCGAAGAAGGGTTCCGGTAAGTCCATGGCACCAATCCGCATTCTGGTGCTGGGCACGGGCGGCATGGCGAAGAACCACGCCGCCGCATTCGCCGCCATCCCCGGCGTTTCGGTGGTGGCGGGCGTCGATACAAGGCCCGCTCAACTGGCCGCCTTCTGCGATACCCACGGGATCGCCAACCGGTTCCCCGACCTGCAGGCCGCGCTGGACTGGGGCCAGTTCGACGCCGCCACCAACGTGACGCCCGACGCGGCGCACCATGCCACTACCCTGCCGCTGCTGGCGGCGGGCAAGCATGTGCTGTGCGAAAAGCCGCTGGCGACCGATTATCCTCACGCCGCCGAGATGGCGGCCGCGGCGGCCAAGGCGGGCGTGGTGAACATGGTCAACCTCAGCTACCGCAACGTGGCGGCGTTGCAGAAGGCCGCGGCGATGGTGGCCGCCGGGGCGATCGGCCCGGTCCGGCATTTCGAGGCCAGCTACCTGCAAAGCTGGCTGACCCAGCCCGCCTGGGGCGACTGGAAGACGGAAAGCCAGTGGCTCTGGCGGCTGTCCTCCGCGCATGGATCGAAGGGGGTTCTGGGCGATGTGGGCATCCACATCCTCGACTTCGCGACCTTCATCGCGGGCAGCGACCCCACCCGCATCTCGGCCCAGCTTGCCACCTTCGACAAGGCGCCGGGCGGGCGGATCGGCGATTATGTGCTGGATGCCAACGACTCGGTCACGATGCAGATGCAGCTTGGCAACGGGGCGCTTGGCACCGTCTCGGCGACCCGCTTCGCCTCGGGCCATCTGAACGACCTGCGGCTCAGGATCTACGGCGATCTGGGCGGGCTCGAGGTTCTGTTCGAGAAAGGCGAAAGCCGCCTGAATGCCTGCCTGGGCGAGGATATGCCCAAAGCGGTTTGGAAGCCGGTTCCCTGCCCGGACGTGCCCACCGTCTACCAACGGTTCATCACCGCGATCCGGGGCGAAGGCCCGGCAGAGCCCGACTTCGCCCGCGGCGCCGCGCTGCAACGGATGCTGGACCGGGCCGATGACTCGGCGCGCCAGGGCGCCCTGTCCCTGCCCGTCATCGCCTGACACCCGCAGGCACGATCACCCCCAAGGCCCGGCGGACAGGTTCCGCCGGGCCTTTTCGCTTCCCGGTGCCGGGCTGATGGATTTCCGCCAGAAGTGATGCTTGAAATATCACTATATCGGTTTATGATGGCATTAAACCAACCCTAGACGTGAGTCGTCCCATGATGACCTCCGGCCAGCTTCGGGCGGCCCGCGCCATCCTTGGCATCGATCAGAAGACGCTTGCACAGATGGCGGGCGTTTCGGTGCCCACCATCCAGCGGATGGAAGCCTCGGACGGCGTGGTGCGCGGGGTGGTGGAAAGCCTGACACGGGTGATCGAGGCGCTGGACCGCGCCGGGGTGGACCTGATCGGCGAAGGCGCCGTCAGCCCCACCGGCGGGCGCGGGGTGCGGCTGAAACCACCAGCGGGCGCGGGGGGCGCAGATGCCGCCGGTTGACGCCGCCGCCCTGATCGCAGGCGCGCTTCTGGCGCTGGGCCCTGCGGCGCTTGCGTTCGGCGGCCGGGCGCGCGGGGCGATCCACGCTGCGGCGACGCTTCTGTGCCTTCTGGCTGCGGAAACCGGGGGCGCGGCGCTGCTGACGGGCACGACCACCACGCTGACCCTTCCCATCGGCCTGCCCTGGCTGGGCGCCCGGCTGGCGCTTGATCCGCTGGCGGCCGTCTTCGTGCTGCTGCTTGGCCTGGGCGGGGCAGCGGCAAGCCTGTCGTCCATCGGCTATTACCGCCACGATCCTGCCCCGCTGCGCAGCCTGCCGTTCCAGCCCCCCTTCCTGGGCGCGATGCTGGCAGTGCTGCTTGCGGCCGATGCCTTCAGCTTCCTGATGGCATGGGAGGTGATGTCGCTTCTGTCCTGGGCGCTGGTGATGGTGGATCATCGCGACGCGGCGACGCGGCAGGCGGGCTTCGTCTATCTGGCGATGGCGGCATTCGGCACGCTCGCGCTGCTTCTGGCCTTCGGGCTGATGGCGGGGCCCGCGGGCGGCTACGGGTTCGACGCGATCCGGGCCCTGCCGCCTGCGCCGCTGACGGTTGCGGCGATCCTGGGGCTGATGCTGCTGGGGGCAGGGTCCAAGGCGGGGCTCGTGCCGCTGCATGTCTGGCTGCCGCTGGCCCACCCCGCCGCGCCAAGCCCGGTGTCGGCGCTGATGAGCGGGGTGATGACGAAGGTGGCCGTCTACGCCTTCCTGCGCGTGGCCTTCGACCTGCTTCCCCCCGCGCCCTGGTGGGCCGGGTCGGCAGTGATCGTGCTGGGGGCGGGCAGTGCGGTTCTGGGCATCCTGCTGGCCGTCGTCGAGGCCGACATGAAGCGTGCGCTGGCCTGCTCCACCATCGAGAACATCGGCGTGATCTTTGCCGCGACCGGCCTTGCGCTGGCGTTCCGCTCGGGCGGGATGCCCGCGCTGGCCGCGCTGGCGCTGAGCGCGGCGCTCTTTCATGCGCTGAACCACATGGCGATGAAAAGCCTGCTGTTCCTGGGCGCGGGGGCGGTGCTGCATGCCACCGGCACCCGGATGCTGGACCGGATGGGCGGGTTGATCCATCGGATGCCCGCCACCGCGGCGCTGATGCTGCTGGGGGTCACGGCAATCGCCGCGCTGCCGCCGCTGAACGGCTTTGCCTCGGAATGGCTGGTGTTCCAGGCGGTGCTGGCCAGCCCCGCGCTGCCGCAGCCCGCGCTTCAGATGCTGGTGCCCGCAGCCGGGGGGCTTCTGGCGCTGGCAGCCGCGCTGGCCGCGGCGGCCTTCGTCCGGCTCTACGGCGTGGCCTTCCTCGGCCGCCCCCGCACCCCCGAGGCCGCCGCCGCCCCCGAGGCAGACCGCGCGACCCTGGCGGCCATGGGCGCGCTTGCGCTTCTGTGCATTGGCGCGGGGCTCTTGCCGGGGCTGGTGCTGGACCTGATCGCCCCCGCCGCGCGGCAACTGACCGGGGCCACACTGCCCGCGCAGGCACATCAGCCCTGGCTGACGCTGGTTCCCGTCTCGGCCGCACGCGGCACCTACAACGGCCTGCTCGTCGGGCTCTTCGTCGCGCTGTCGGCCGGGCTTGCCGCCGGGGTCATCCACCGCACCGCCTCGCGCAGGCTGCGCCGGGCCCCCGCCTGGGATTGCGGCTTCCCGCAGTCCCTGCCGGACAGCCAGTACGGCGCGGGCAGTTTCGCCCAGCCGATCCGCCGCGTCCTGGGCCGCCCCCTGCTCAACGCACGCGAAACCGTGCACATGCCGCCGCCGGGCGATCCCTCACCCGCCCGCCTGACCGTCACCGCCGCCGATCCCGCTTGGGCCGCGCTTTACGCGCCGCTCGGGCGCGGGATCAACGCCACCGCGGCCTATGCCAACCGCTTTCAGGCGCTGTCGATCCGGCGGTACCTGAGCCTGGTGTTCGCCTCGCTCGTCCTTCTCCTCCTGGGGCTCGCGCTATGGGGCTGATCCTGTCTCTTCTGGTGCAGGGCGTGCAGATGGCGCTGGTGGTGGCACTGGCCCCGGTGCTGACCGGATTCGTGCGCAAGGTGAAGGCGCGACTGACCCGGCGGCAAGGCGCCCCGGTGCTGCAACCGTGGCGCGACATCCTGAAGCTGCTGCGCAAGGAGGCGATCGTGGCCGACAGCGCCTCGTGGGTCTTCCGCGCGGCGCCCTATGTCATCTTCGCCGCGACCTGGGTGGCGGCGGCGCTGGTCCCGACCTTCGCCACCAACCTCCAGTTCAGCTGGTCCGCCGACCTGATCGCCATCGTGGCCCTGCTGGGCCTCGCGCGGTTCGCGCTGGCCCTGGCGGGGATGGACGTGGGCACCGCCTTCGGCGGCCTAGGCGCCAGCCGCGAGATGCTGTTCGCCACCGTGGCCGAACCTGCGATGCTGCTCATCACCTTCACCCTGGCGCTTGCGGCGGGGTCAAGCCAGCTGTCGACCATCGCGGCCGCGATGGCGGGCCCCGAGATGGGCCTGCGCGTCTCGCTCGGCATGGCACTTGTGGCGCTGACCCTTGTCGCGCTGGCCGAAAACGGCCGCATCCCGGTCGACAACCCCGCCACCCACCTGGAACTGACCATGGTGCACGAGGCGATGGTGCTGGAATACTCTGGCCGCCATCTGGCGATGATCGAACTGGCCGCCAGCCTGAAGCTGCTGCTGTCGCTCTCGCTCATCGGCTGCGTGTTCTTCCCCTGGGGGATGGCCGCGCCGGGCGATGGCGTGACAGCCCATCTGACCGCGGCCGGGCTCTGGGGGGCAAAGCTCGCGCTCGGCGGCACGGCGCTGGCGATCTCGGAAACCGCCGTCGCCAAGATGCGGGTGTTCCGGGTGCCCGATTTCCTCGGGGTCGCGCTGATGCTGGGGCTTCTGGGCACGCTCCTGCTGTTCGTCTCGCGGGGGCTCTGATGGCGACGCTGCCGATCGACATCGCGCATCTTATGGCCGGCGGGCTGGTGCTGATGAGCTTCCTGATGATCTACCAGGACCGGCTTTCCGCGCTGCTCGATGTCTTCACTGCCCATGCCGTGGTGCTGGCCGCCTCGGTCGCCTGGCAGGCGCATCTGCAGGGCGACACATTCCACCTCTACCTGACCGCACTGATCGCACTGGCGTTCAAGGCGGTCGTCATCCCGATGGCGCTTGCGCGGATCGTCCGCCGCCTCGGGATCCACCGCGAAGTGGAAACGGTCGTGGGCACGGTGCCCACGATGCTGGCCGGCATCGGGCTCGCCGCGCTGTCCATCGTGCTGATGATGCGGCTGACCGCGGGCGCAGATCCGCTCGCGCGCGAGGATCTGGCCTTCGCGCTGACGGTGGTGTTGCTGGGCCTTCTGATGATGGTCACCCGCCGCAACGCGGTCAGCCAGGTGGTGGGGTTCATGTCGCTGGAAAACGGCCTGATCCTGGCCGCGGCCGGCGCGCGGGGGATGCCGCTGGTGGTGGAAATCGCCGTGGCCTTCTCCATCCTCATCGCCTTCATCGTGATCGGCGTCTTCCTCTTCCGCATCCGCGAGCGGTTCGACACCGTCGACCTTGCGGCGCTGGACGAGGTCCGGGGGGACCGGGCATGACACGCGCCGACACCAGCCAATTTTCGGTCCGCAAATATCCCACGGGGGTCCGGGGGTGTGAAACCCCCGGCCGCACCGTCGGCAAAGGCGCCACGTCATGACACCTGTCGCCCTGATCCTGCTGATCCCGGCCATCGCGGCGCTACTGCTGGCAGCCATCCCCGGCACGCGGCTGGCGGCGCGGGTGAACGTGCTGGCGGCGGGCGCCACCTTCCTGGCCGCACTCGCGCTGCTGACCGAGCCGCGCCCCGCGCCCGGCGCGCTGTTCCTGGTCGATGACCTCAACATCGTCTTCATCGTGCTGAACACGCTGGTGGGCTTCACCGCGGCCAGCTTCTCGGCCAGCTACATCGGGCACGAGGTGGCGGCGGGCCGCCTGACGCCGGTGACCCTGCGGTTCTACCACGCGATGTATCAGGTGATGATGTTCGGCATGAACGCCGCGCTTCTGACCGACAACATCGGGCTGATGTGGGTATCGGTGGAACTGGCGACGCTGTCGACCGTGCTGATGGTCGGGCTTTACCGCACGCCCGAGGCGCTGGAGGCGGCCTGGAAATACTTCATCCTGGGCTCGGTCGGCATCGCGCTGGCGCTTTTCGGCACCATCCTTGTCTACATGGCCGCCCAGCCCGTGCTGGGCGAGGGAACGCCCGCCATGGTCTGGTCGAACCTCCTGCCCCACGCGGCGGCCTTCGATCCGGGGCTTCTGAACCTGGCCTTCGTCTTCCTGCTCCTGGGCTATGGCACAAAGGTGGGCCTGGCGCCGCTGCACGCCTGGCTGCCCGATGCCCATGCCGAGGGGCCCACGCCGATTTCGGCGGTGCTCTCGGGGCTGCTCCTGAACGTGGCGCTCTATGCGGTGCTGCGCTTCAAGATGCTGATGGCGGCAAACCCCGCGACGCTTCCACCCGGGCCGCTGATGGCGGCAATGGGGCTGGCCTCGCTGCTCTTCGCCGGGCTGATGCTGTACCGTCGGCGCGACATCAAGCGGCTCTTCGCCTACAGTTCCATCGAGCACATGGGCATCATCACCTTCGCCTTCGGGATGGGCGGAGGGCTGGCCAATTTCGCCGGGCTGCTGCACATGGCCATGCATTCGCTGACGAAATCGGCCATCTTCTTTTCCGTCGGCCACGTCGCTCAGGCCCGCGGCAGCCAGCGCATCGCCGACATCCGCGGGCTGAGCGTCAGCCATCCGCGGCTCGCCGTGGCGCTGGCACTCGGCGTGCTGGCGATCGCCGGGCTGCCGCCGTTCGGCGTGTTCCTGAGCGAGTTCCTGCTTGTCACCTCCACCTTCGCGCGGGCGCCGGCCCTGGCGCTGGTGCTGGCGGCGGGGCTGCTTCTGGCCTTCGGGGCGCTGATCCTGCGGCTGACCGGCTTCCTCTTCGGGGACCCGCCGCCCGAGGCGGCGCCCGTGCGCGCCTCGACCCTGCCGATCTGGTTGCACATGGGGCTGGTGCTGGCCGCGGGGATCCACCTTCCGTCCGAACTCGTCGCCTGGTTCCAGGCGGCGGCCCGGTTGCTGGGGTAGCCGATGGACCTGACACCGCTGTCCAATGCCGACCTGCGCACTGCCCCCCTGCGGCGCGATCACTGCACCCTGTCGGACTGGTCGAGCGCCTGCGCCGCCCTGGACGCGGGACGGCTGACGCTGCTGGCGCTCTGGGGCGAGGCCGCGGCCGTCCGCATGGCCCTGCTGGACGAAGGCGCGCGCCGCATCGGCCTTTTGACCCTGCCCGCCGAGACCGCCTTCCCCAGCGTCGGTCGGCACCATCCGCCTGCCCAGCGGCTGGAGCGCGCGGTGGCCGACCTCTGGGGTCTGGTCCCGGCAGGCGCGCCCGACGCCCGCCCCTGGCTTGGCCACGGCGCCCCCTATCCGTTCCTTCCGGTCGAGGGCGACAGCCTGCATCAGGTGCCGGTGGGGCCCGTTCACGCGGGGATCATCGAGCCGGGCCATTTCCGGTTCACCGCGCAGGGCGAAACGGTCGTGCGGCTGGAAGAGCGGCTAGGCTATGTTCACAAGGGGATCGAGGCGCTGATGACCGGGGCTGTCCTTGCCCGCGGGGCGGAACTTGCCGGGCGCACCTCGGGCGATTCCTGCGTGGCCTATCAATGGGCCTTTGCCCAGGCCGCAGAGGCGGGGCTGGCCTGCCCGGCCCCGCCGCGGGCAGAGCACATCCGCGCCGTGCTGGCCGAACTGGAACGGCTGGCCAACCACCTGGGCGACATCGGCGCGATCTGCAACGATGCGGCCTTCGCGATGATGCTGGCGCAATGTTCCATCCTGCGCGAAGGTCTGTTGCGCGCGACGGCCACCGCCTTCGGTCACCGCATGGGCAAGGACGTGATCGCCCCCGGCGGCGTCAGCCGCGACCTGACGCCCGAGGGCGTGGCCGCGATCCGTGCCGCGCTGACCGCGGTGGCGGCGCGGCTGCCGCGGCTTGTGGCCCTTTATGATGGCACCGCCTCGCTGCAGGACCGCACCGTGGGCACCGGCCGACTGTCCCCGGCGCTGGCCCGGCAGTTCGGGGCGGGCGGCTTCGTCGGTCGCGCCGCGGGGCGCAGCTTCGATACGCGCCGCAGCCTGCCCTATGGCCCCTATGCCGAACTGTCCTTCGTCGTTCCGGCGCGCGACGAGGGCGACGTGAACGCCCGGGTCTGGCTGCGGATCGAAGAGGCGCAGGCAAGCCTCGGGCTCCTGGATCAGTTGCTGTCCGGTCTGCCGGGCGGCCCGGTGCAATCGGGCCTTGTGCCGTCGGGCCCGGCCGAGGGCATCGGCCTGGTCGAGGGGTTCCGCGGCGATGTCTTCGTTCATCTGGCACTCGGCCCCGATGGCCGCATCGCGCGCTGCCATCTGCGCGACCCCTCGTGGTTCCAGTGGCCACTGCTGGAAGCCGCGATCGAGGGCAACATCATCGCGGACTTCCCGCTTTGCAACAAATCCTTCAACTGCTCGTATTCCGGCCATGACCTCTAGCGCGCCCGAATTTTCGCCGCCCCCTCGGGGCAAAGGTGCCCGCCATGCGTAAGTTCCTGCTGCAGGGCCTCACCTCGCGCCCGCTGATCGAAGCCGCCCCCCTGCCTGCCGACCCGGCGGTGGAGGAACTGGGCCGCGCCCTGCAGGCCCGTCTGCGCGGCGGCCTTGGCCGCAGCCTGACGATCCGGGCGGTCGATGCGGGCTCCTGCAATGGCTGCGAGCTTGAAATCCACGCGCTGGCAAACCCGTTCTACGACCTTGAACGGTTCGGCCTGCACTTTGCCGCCTCGCCCCGTCATGCCGATGTCCTTCTGGTCACAGGCCCCGTGACGCGCAACATGGCCGAGGCGTTGCGGCGCTCCTACGCCGCCACGCCCGACCCGAAATGGGTGGTGTCGGCGGGCGACTGCGCCCGCGACGGGGGCTGTTTCGCGGGCTCGCCCGCCATCCTCGGCGGAGTGGGCGCGGTGGTGCCGGTGGACCTTCACATTCCCGGCTGCCCCCCCTCGCCCACCGCCCTGTTGCAGGGGCTGCTGGCCCTGCTGGAGCGCGCCGCGACGGGCGCGTGACAATTCCGTTGCCATCATAAGCAAAAAACGGAATATATGGCTGAGTCCCTCCGGGGCGCCGGGAGGGGCGCGACCGGGCGGGAAGGGAGCAGACGACAGCCGATGCAGCCTGCCTTCATCAGCGCCGAGATCTACCGGGCCACCGGCTACAGCGGCAATCACCCGCTGGCCATCGCCCGGGTTGGCACGGTGATGACGCTCTGCGAGATGCTGGGCTGGTTCACCCCCGCTACGCCCTGCCTGCCAAGCCCCGAGGCAAGCCTCGAGGAGATCCTGCGGTTTCACGACCGCCCCTATGTCTGCGCGCTGCTTCGGGCCGAGGCGCAGGGGCAGGTCAGCAACGAGGCCCGCGCGCGGTTCAACATCGGGACGCTGGAAAACCCGGTGTTCAAGGGGCTGTTCCAGCGCGCCGCCACATCGGTTGGCGGCTCGATCCTGGCGGCGCGGCACGCGCTGGCCCACGGCATCGCCTATCATCCGGCGGGCGGCACCCACCACGGGATGCCGGGGCGCGCCAACGGGTTCTGTTTCTTCAACGATCCGGTCTTCGCCATCCTGACGCTCCTGGATGCGGGGCTGGACCGGGTGCTTTATGTCGACCTCGATGCGCATCACGGCGACGGAGTCGAGGCCGCCTTCGCCGCCGATCCGCGGGTGATGACGATCTCGATGCACGAGGAAAACCGCTGGCCCTACACCGGCGGGCTGGCCGATCGCGCGGGCGGGATGGCGCGCAACCTGCCCGTGCCCCGGGAGATGAACGACAGCGAGTTCGACGCGTTGATGGATGCGGCCGTGCT
>DAIEJF010000085.1 GCA_027351005.1 Paracoccaceae bacterium
CGCAAGGACGAAAGCGGCGATTTCACCAAGGGGGCCGGGCTCAGCGAGGCGCAGGCCGAAGTGGTAATGGGCTTCATGGATGCCAAACGCGCCGATGGTGCGGCCACCGTGGCCCGCCTGCGCGAACTGGTCGGCGGCTCGGCCATCGGGGCCGAAGGTGTGCAGGAACTGGAGACCATCGCGGCCCTGCTGGCGGCGCAAGGCTACGGCCCCGACCGCATCCTGCTGGACCCCGGCGTGGTCCGCGGCCTTGGCTATTACACCGGCCCGGTGTTCGAGGCCGAACTGACCTTCGAGATCCTTGACGAAAAGGGCCGCAAGCGGTCCTTCGGTTCGGTCGCGGGGGGCGGGCGCTATGACGATCTGGTGAAACGCTTCACCGGGCAGGCGGTGCCGGCCACGGGCGTTTCCATCGGGGTCGACCGGCTTCTGGCCGCGCTGCGCGCCAAGGGCCGCATCGGGCAGGACGCGACCCCGGGCCCGGTGGTGGTGACGGTGATGGATCGTGACCGGATGGCCGATTACATGGCCATCGTGGCCGACCTGCGCGCCGCGGGCATCCGGGCCGAAATGTACCTCGGCAATCCCAAGAACTTCGGCAACCAGTTGAAATACGCCGACAAGCGGCAATCGCCCGTGGCGATCATCCAGGGCGCCGACGAGGCCGCCCGTGGCGTGGTGCAGGTGAAAGACCTGATCCTGGGTGCAAAGATCGCAGCCGCTGCCAGCGTCGAGGAGTGGAAGGCCCAGCCCGCGCAGACCGAAGTGCCGCGCGCCGATCTGGTGGCCGCCGTGCGCCGTATCCTTGGGCGCGCCTGATGCGCGCCGCCGACCGCGCCGAGGCCGAGCGTCTCTTTGCCCGCTTCCGGGCCGCAGGCGCGGTTCCGGTCGATGCCGACATCCTGCTGCCGGCCGATACGCTGCTGGACCTTTACGGCGAGGATATCCGCGCCCGCGCCTATGTGACCACCGATCCGCTGGAAGGCGAGATGATGCTGCGCCCCGACTTCACGGTGCCGGTGGTGCAGATGCACATGGCCCACGGCGCCGAACCCGCCCGCTATACCTACATGGGCGAGGTGTTCCGCCGCCAGGATCACCGCGGCGCCCGCGCCCGTGAATACCTGCAAGTGGGCTACGAGGTCTTTGCCCGCGAAAACCCCGAAGCGGCCGATGCCGAGGTCTTTGCCCTGTTCGCCGAGGTGCTGGCCCCCCTGCGGCTGCGCGCCGCAACCGGCGACATCGGCATCCTGCTGGCAGCGATCCGCGGCCTGTCGACGTCGGACCGGCGCAAGGCAGCCCTTCTGCGCCATGTCTGGCGCCCCCGCCGGTTCCGTGCGCTGCTGGACCGGTTCGGCGGTCGCACCCCCGTGGCCGAGCCCCGCGCCCGGCTTCTGTCGGCGCTGGCCCAGACGCCGGTCGATGACCTGATCGCCGCTGCGGGCCCCGTCATCGGCCTGCGCGAATCCGGCGAGGTGGCCGCCCGCGCCTCGGCGCTGTTGCAGGATGCCGATACCCCGCCGCTGTCGGCGGCCGAGGTCGACCTGCTGGAAGACCTGCTGAACCTGCGCGACAGCGCGCCCAATGCGCTGGGCCATCTGCGCGACGTGGCGGTGGACCTGCCGTCGATCGCGCCGGCGGTGGATCGTTTTGCCCGCCGTCTGGATGCGCTGTCCGCGCGCGGGATCGACGTGGCGATGCTGGATTTCGAGGCCAGCCACGGCCGCACCACGATGGAGTACTACGACGGCTTCGTCTTTTCCTTCCATGCCGAGGGGCGGGCGGGCCTGCCCCCCGTCGCCTCGGGCGGGCGCTACGACGCGCTGACCCGGGTGCTGGGGCAGGGACGGTCGATCCCCGCGGTCGGCGGCGTGATCCGCCCTGGCCTTGTCGTCGCCCTGACGGAGGGCCGGGCATGACGCTGAAGATCGGTGTGCCGTCCAAGGGGCGGCTGATGGAAAAGACCTTTGAATGGTTCGGGGCCCGCGGGGTCGAGATGCGCCGCGATGGGGCCGAGCGTGAATATTCCGCCACGGTGGATGGCGCCGACGGGGTGCAGGTGGTGCTGCTGTCGGCGGGCGAGATCCCGCAGGAACTGTCGGCTGGGCGCATCCATCTGGGCGTCACCGGCTCTGACCTGGTGCGCGAGAAACTGGCGGACTGGGAAGAGCAGGTGGCCGACCTTGCCCCGCTGGGGTTCGGCTTTGCCGATCTCATCATCGCGGTGCCGGCCTTCTGGGTCGATGTGGACACGCTTGACGATCTGGATGCCGCCGCCACCGCCTTTCGCGCGGCGCATGGCCACCGGCTGCGGATCGCGACCAAGTATCACCGCCTGGTGCGCGAGTTCCTGCGCGAGCAGGGCGTGGCCGATTACCAGCTTGTCGACAGCCAGGGCGCGACCGAGGGTACGGTGAAGAACCTGACCGCCGAGGCGATCGCCGACATCACCTCGACCGGCGAGACGCTGCGGGCGAACCACCTGAAGATCCTGTCCGACGGGCTGATCCACCGGTCCGAGGCGACGCTTTTCGCCGCCCGCGCCGCCGACTGGACCGGGAGCGCCCCGGCGACGCTGGCCGCGCTTGCCGCCCGGCTGGACATCGTGCTACCGGAACCGCTGGAGCGGCTGCCGCGCCCGACCGCCGCCGCCTGACCTAGCGCAGCCCGATCTCGGCCAGGGCCGCCGCCAGCGCGGGGGGCAGGGCCTCTTCGCGCGGGCCGCTTGCGCGCAGGTCGCGGGGGGCTTCGTCGGGTGGCAGATAGCGCCATCCCTGGAAGGGGCGGCGCGGCTGCGGCTCGGTGCGCACCACCTCGGGGTCAAGCACGATGGCACACCGCATCACCCCGTCGTCGCCGGGGCGCTGGTCCAGACGCAGGATGCGCTGGCGCGCCAGAACCAGCCCCTTGAAAACCCAGTACAGGCTGCCCCCGTTCAGCACCTCGGCCTCGCGCTTGGGCCACATCCGGGTGATGTGCTGGGTTTCCCAGCGCGGATTCTGGGCGCGCCGTGCGTCCTGCCAGTCGATCAGGTCTTCCACCCGGTCGGCGCCCACGCAGAGTTTCAACAGGTTGACCGTCGCGCCCGACACGGGGAATCGCCTTCCTAGATCATGTGACTGGCGTGACAATCTAGGCTAGCCGTTGCGGAGGGCAAGGTGACAGCGTATGGTGGAAGGCCCCCTTCCCGCCAGCAAGGATGCCAGTCATGAGCCGCTTCGCCGCCCCCATCGCCGAGCAGATCTGGGACATGAAGTACCGCCTGAAGGCGGCCGATGGCACGCCCATCGACGGCACGCTGGAAGACAGTTGGCGGCGCATCGCCCGGGCGCTGGCCGCGGTCGAACAGGACCCCGCGCTGTGGGAGCCGAAATTCTACGCCGCGCTGGAAGATTTCCGTTTCCTGCCCGCGGGCCGGATCACCGCGGGCGCGGGCACCGGGCGCAGTGTCACGCTGTTCAACTGCTTCGTCATGGGCACGATCCCCGACAGCATGGGCGGGATCTTCGACCAGTTGAAGGAAGCCGCGCTGACCATGCAGCAGGGCGGGGGAATCGGCTACGATTTCTCGACCATCCGCCCCCGCGGCGCTGCGGTGCATGGCGTGGCGGCGGATGCCTCGGGCCCGCTGTCGTTCATGGACGTGTGGGATGCGATGTGCCGCACCATCATGTCGGCGGGCAGCCGCCGGGGCGCGATGATGGCCACCATGCGCTGCGACCACCCCGACATCGAGGCCTTCATCGAGGCCAAGCGCGACCCCGCCCGCCTGCGCATGTTCAACCTGTCGGTGCTGGTCACCGACGCGTTCATGGCGGCCGTCAAGGCGGATGCGGCCTGGGAGCTGGCCTTTGACGGCAAGGTCTACCAGACCCTGCCCGCGCGCGATCTGTGGAACAAGATCATGCGCTCGACCTATGACTACGCCGAGCCCGGCGTGATCTTCATCGACCGCATCAACGCGATGAACAACCTGCGCTATGTGGAAACCATCGCGGCCACCAACCCCTGCGGCGAACAGCCCCTGCCGCCCTACGGCGCCTGTCTGCTGGGCTCGATCAATCTGGCGCGGCTGGTGAAGGACGCCTTCGAACCCACGGCCGCGATGGATCTTTCCGCGCTGGATGATCTGGTGCGCACCGCGGTGCGGATGATGGACAACGTGGTCGATGCCAGCCGCTTTCCGCTGCCCCAGCAGGCCGAGGAGGCCCGCCAGAAGCGCCGGATCGGCCTTGGCGTGACCGGCCTGGCCGACGCCCTGCTGATGATGGGGCTGCGCTATGGTTCGGACGAGGCGGTGGCCGCGACCGACGCATGGATGCATGCCATCGCACGGGCGTCCTACCTGGCCTCGGTGGACCTTGCGAAGGAAAAGGGCGCCTTCCCGCTGTTCGACGCCGAGGGCTACCTTGCGTCGGGCAATATGTTGCAAATGGACAAGGACGTGCGCGCGGCCATCGCCACCCACGGGATCCGGAATGCGCTGCTGACTTCGGTCGCTCCGACAGGCACCATAAGCCTTTACGCGGGGAACGTGAGTTCCGGGATCGAGCCGGTCTTTGCCTATGCCTATACCCGCAAGGTGTTGCAAAAGGACGGATCGCGCACCGAGGAAGAGGTGGTCGACTATGCCGTTTCGCTGTGGCGGCAGAAGTTCGGTGACCGTCCGCTGCCCGCGCATTTCGTGGATGCCCAGACGCTGCCGCCGCTTGACCATGTGAAGATGCAGGCCGCGGCGCAGAAATGGGTCGACAGCTCGATTTCAAAGACCATCAACTGCCCCGAGGACATCAGCTTCGATGCCTTCAAGGAGGTCTACATGGCCGCCTGGGATCAGGGCTGCAAGGGCTGCACCACCTACCGCCCGAATGACGTGACGGGCTCTGTCCTGGCGGTTTCGGAAAAGACCGAGGCGACCCCGGCCGACACGCCCGCGACCGCCACGGGGGGCGAGGTGGTCTACCTGTCCGAACCGCTCGACCGCCCGGCGGCGCTGGAAGGCGCGACCTACAAGCTGAAATGGCCCGACAGCGAACATGCCATCTACATCACGGTCAACGACATCGTGGTTGCGGGCCGCCGCCGCCCGTTCGAGGTCTTCATCAACTCGAAGAACATGGAGCATTTCGCCTGGACCGTGGCGCTGACCCGGATGATCTCGGCCGTGTTCCGCCGGGGGGGCGACATCTCCTTTGTGGTGGAAGAGCTGAAGGCCGTCTTCGATCCCCGCGGCGGCGCCTGGATGGAAGGGCGCTACATCCCCTCGATCCTGGCGGCCATCGGCGGGGTGATCGAGCGGCATCTGGTGCAGATCGGCTTCATCTCTGGCGAGGGCATGGGGCTGAAGACCGACCCGCACGCCGAAATCATCCCTGTCGGCGGCCAGCGCGGCAAGGCCTGTTCCAGTTGCGGCAGCTACGAGATGCGGATGGTCGAGGGCTGCATGACCTGCGCCAACTGCGGCTATTCGAAATGCGGCTGACCGGGGCGGGGCGGCGGCCCGCTCAGGCCCTGGGGTGGGCGGCCTCGTACACCTCCATCAGCCGGGCGGCATCGACAGCGGTATAGGCCTGCGTCGTCGACAAGGAGGCATGGCCCAAGAGCGCCTGAATGGCGCGCAGGTCGCCGCCCGCCGCGAGCAGATGCGTGGCGAAGGAATGGCGCAGCGCATGCGGCGTTGCGGTGGCGGGCAGGCCCAGCCGCGCGCGGGTGCCCTCCATCGCCTTCGCGATCAGCCGGGGCGACAGCGGGCCACCCCGCGCGCCGCGAAAAAGCGGGCCCCCGGCCGCCAGATCGAACGGGCAGAGCGCGGCATAACGGGCCACCGCGGCCCGGGCGGCGGGCAGCACCGGCACCACCCGTTCCTTGCCGCCCTTTCCGCGGATGCGCAGCACCTCGGGCAGCGGATGGCTGGCGGCCGTCAGCCCCAGCGCCTCGGAGATCCGCAGCCCGCAGCCGTAAAGCAGCGTCACCACGGCCGTGTCGCGCGCCGCGATCCAGTCTTCGCGCGCGTCCTCGCCCACCGTGTCCAGCACGGCGCGGGCCGCATCCTCGGCCAGCGGGCGCGGCAGCTTGCGCCGGTACTTCGGGCCGCGGGCCGACAGCACCGCCGTCGCCTCGGTTCCCTCGCGGTCCGACAGCCAGCGCAGGAAGGTCTTTACCGCCGAAAGCTGCCGCGCCAGAGACCGGGCCGATATGCCGCGGCCCCGCTCATGCGCCATCCAGGCGCGCAGGTCGCCCTGCCCCAGGTCGGCCAGCGGGCCAAGACCCAGCGGTTCGCCGTGATGCCGCGCAAGAAAGTCGAGAAAGCCCGCCACGTCGCGCCGGTAGGCGGTGATCGTATTGGCGGCCCGCCCCCCCAGCGCGCCAAGTTGCGCAAGCCAGCGTTCCAGCGCGTCGCGCTGTGCCGCCGACAGCGCCAGGCTCATGCCAGCCAGCGCCGCATCGCGCGTTCGAAGACGCCCGCGAAGAAGGCCAGCAGGTCGGTGCCGTGCG
>DAIEJF010000114.1 GCA_027351005.1 Paracoccaceae bacterium
AGCATCTGAAACGATCCGGAAAGCTGTTCATGGATGAGACGACAGCCCCGGTGCTGGACCCGGGGCGCGGCGTGACAAAGACCGGATATCTCTGGGCGCTGGCCCGCGACGACCGGCCCTGGGGCGGTGAGGACCCGCCCGGTGTGGTCTACTTCTACGCCCCCAGTCGCGCGGGCGAGAATGCAGAAACCTTCCTCGCAGGCTTCGACGGCATCCTCCAGATCGACGGCTATACCGGCTACAACCGGCTGACCAAACCCACGCGCAAGGGCGGCGCGCCCCTTCGGGTGGCGCATTGCTGGGCGCATGCCCGAAGGAAGCTCAAGGAGGTCTTCGACCGTGACGGATCGGAGATTGCCGCGGAGGGCCTGCGCCGTATCGCCGAGTTCTATGCCGTCGAGGCCGACATCCGCGGCGTCTCCTCCGGCCAGCGCCTCTCGGCCCGTCAGGCCCGCACCGCGCCGCTTGTCACCGCCTTCGGCGACTGGCTGCAGGCGCAACGCCGCAAGATCTCCGCCAAATCCCGGCTGGGCGAAAAGCTCACCTACATCCACAACCAATGGGACGGGCTGCAAACCTTCCTGACCGATGGCCGCGTGGAGATCGACTCCAACAGGGTCGAAAACCTGATCCGCCCCATCGCCCTCAATCGCAAGAACGCGCTCTTCGCGGGCCACGACGAAGGCGGCGTCGCCTGGGGCCGCATCGCCTCGCTGATCGAAACCTGCAAGATCAACGGCATCGAGCCCTTCGCCTACATCAAGGCGACCCTCACCGCGATCGCCCATGGCCACCCCCAAAGCCGCATCGACGATCTGCTGCCGTGGAACTTCCAGCCGTCAAGCTGAGCAGCCGGTGGTCCGCAGCTAACGCTTACCCACTTCCCGCCCCGTGCGGTGGCCACTCCGGCCCTGTTCAGCTCCCCGGCAATCTCCCTGAGGGTCTTCTCGGCGTCCCTGAGCGGGCACACGATGCCTGCCCCGCTGCACGCCTTCCGGCAGGGACGGCGGGGGTGTCCCCGCCTGTCCCCCCGGGGCCCGGCGGCACGCCGTGCTCAGGCCACCACGCCCGCGGCTGACAGCGCCAGAAGGATGCCGCCGAAGATGATGCGGTAGATCGCGAAGGCCGTGAACCGGTGGCTGCGGATGTAGCCCAGCAGCCATTTCACAGCGATGAAGGCGGTGACGGTGGAGGCCACGAAGGCGATGCCCAGCCCCGTCCAGTCGGCTTCCGTCACGCCCAGCTTGTACTGGTTGTAAAGCTCGTAGCCGCTGGCGGCATACATGGTCGGAATGCCCACGAGGAAGGCGAAGTCGGTCGCCGCCGCGCGGTCGCCGGTGCCGAACAGCATCGCCGCGAAAATGGTCGAGGACGACCGCGACAGGCCCGGGAAGATGCCCGCCGCGATCTGCGCGATGCCGACGATGACAGCGACAAGCCAGGTGACCTCGGTCGTGGGCTTCTTGCGGGCGGCGATCGCCTCGGCCGCCAGCATCCAGATCCCGCCCAGCACCAGCGCCCAGGCCACGGGGGCGATGGTCGTGGGAAGCTGGAAGCCCATCTTCTTTGCGATCAGCCCCAGCACCGCGGTAATCAGGAAGGCCACGATCAGCTTCAGCAGGTAGCTGCGGCTGGCCGGATCGCGCCAGCCGGTGAAAAGCTGCACGATGCGCTGCCAGTAGATCACGGTCACGGCAAGGATGGCGCCGGCCTGGATGACCACGTTGAACATTTCCGAACGCTCGCCCAGCCAGTGCTCGGCGATCAGCAGGTGCCCGGTACTGGAGATCGGCAGGAATTCGGTGATCCCCTCGATTACGCCAAGGAGAAGTGCGTTGAGATAGTCCACAAGACGCTCCGCTGTTACGGGCCCCGGGGGCGGGGCCGGGCTGTCGGCAAGGCCCCAGGCGGCGCGTGCCGCCCTTGCGATACGCAATCCGGTTGCGCCTGTCCACCGCACCGCGGCATCGCGGCACGCGGACAGGCGCGCCCGCGGAAGGGGTCGGCAGGTCGGGATGCCGCGGCGACAGGCTTTTCAGGCTTGGCCCCGCGGGCCGCGCTGCGGCATAGTCGGGCCATCGCGGGCGCCCGGCCCGCCCCGGCCCAGCGGAGAGATCAGCGCCCATGGCATCCTAACCCACCCCCGCGCCCGCCGATGGCCCCCGGGGCGAACTGACCCTGCGCACCCTGGCGATGCCTGCCGACGTGAACGTGAACGGCGACATCTTCGGCGGCTGGGTGCTGTCGCAGATGGATATCGCCGGCGGCATCCTGGGCGGCGCGCGCGCCCGCGGCCGGGTGGCCACGGTCGCCATCGACGCGATGAAATTCATCCGCCCGGTGCGCGTGGGCGACGTGCTGTGCATCTACGGCCGGATCGAGCGCGTCGGCCGCAGTTCGATGGCCATCGGGATCGAGGCCTGGGTCCTGCGCGACCGGATCGGCGCGCGCGAGAAGGTGACCGAGGCGATGTTCACCTTTGTCGCCATCGACGCCGCGGGCCGCCCCCGCCCGGTGGACGCCCCGCCTAGCGAAGCGCCAGGGTCATGAAGACGCTGTTGGGGTCGTCCACATAGCCCTCGAACGGGGGGCATTCGACAAAACCCGCCCGTGCATAAAGCGCCCGCGCCGGGGCAAAGGCCGGTTCGCTGCCGGTTTCCAGGTTCAGCCGTTGCCAGCCTGCGTCCCGCGCCGTCTGGACCAGATGCGTCAGCATCATCTGCGCCAGTCCTCGTCCGCGCACCTCGGACAGGATATGCATCGACTTGATCTCTCCTTCGGGCCCGGTCAGTTGCTTCACCGCGCCCATGCCAACGACGCGGCCGTCATCCTCGCGCAGGGTGAAAAATTGCACCTCGGGCCC